>NZ_CP081878.1:2312222-2621111 GCF_022170825.1 Exiguobacterium acetylicum
AGTCCAACTGGCTCATTATCTAATCATCGAAAAGCCGGCTGTGACGAAAACCGTCTCTCGTCTTGAAAGACTTGGCTTCATTACACGGACAAAACAAGGACGAACATATCTTGTGTCCTTGACACCTCTAGCCGTCGAACGTTTTGATCAAATCGATGCCGCTGTTCAAGAAGCGCATCAGCGATTGCTCGCCTCCTTCTCCCTTACCGATCAGCAACAGCTCGGTGAGTGGATGACACACCTACTTACGCTACATCGACAGGAGGAATCCTTATGACCACTCGGTTATTCTCGCGTCATTATGTCATGACGCTAATCATCAACCTATTGCTCTTCATCACGTTTTATTTATTGAATGCCTCCTTACCCTTACTCGCTGCTAAACAGTTTCCGGTCTCTGCTTCGGCAATCGGTTGGATCGTGACGAGCTTCATTTTAGCCACAGTCTGTTCTCGTCCACTAATCGGTCATTGGTTGGATCGGTATAATTTAAAACGGATTTTAATGATTTCTGCGGGGCTCTTTACCTTCATGAGTGTCTGCTACTTGCTCGTCCTTCCGCTAGAATCATTCTTCTATTTAATCATCATCCGTGTGATCCATGGTTTTAGTTTCGGTATGTTATCTTCTTCGATTAGCCTTGCCGTTACGACATTGATTCCGAGAACACGTCAAGGCGAAGGGATGGGCTATTTTGTTCTCTCGATGAATTTGGCATCTGTTCTTGGTCCTGTCATCGGTCTTGCCTTCATCCAGGAGAAAGCATACATTCTCTACTTCGTGACGGTTGCTGCTCTCGCTATCATTGCCTTCGTGTTAATGATGCGTCTGCCACTGGCGAGTCAGCATATTCCAAGTACTTCTGCGTTTCGTTTACGCCAATCGCTCTTTTTATCACGTCCGCTCTTATTGATCGCGACTCTTTTAGCAGGCGTTGCGATTTCTAGTACGTCTGCCTTCATCTCTCTTTATACGGACTCGATTGGTCACGTTGCTTATGCGTCTTATTTTTATGCATTAGTCGCTTTCGGTATGGTTGCGATTCGACCGATTGCTGGAAAACTGTTTGATCAACGAGGAGCAGCATTCGTGTTATTACCATCCTATGCTTTATACATGTTTGGTTTCATCGTCCTCGGATGGTATCCCTCATTGATTGGTCTTTTAGCAGCAGCACTCATTATCGGATTCGGTTCGGCTTCTATCTTCCCGGGGCTTCAAACCGTTCTGTTGAACTTTGCACCTCGCGAACAAAAAGGAAAAGCAATCTCGACTTTTTTCCTTGCCTACGACACGGGATTTGGAATTGGTGCCTTGATTCTCGCAACGGTCGCAAGCAAAATTGGCTATTCTAATATGTTCTTGTCTTGTAGTCTGATCGTTCTCGTAAGTGGTCTACTATTTTTTACTTTTACGAAACGACAAGTTACATCATCAGAACCAGAAGAACTCGCTTCTTAAATACGACTTCAAATCAAAAGCAGCCGTCTTCCTACATGAGGAAAACGGCTACTTTTCGTTTAATTATGCTCGAAGTTCCGCATTGAACGTTTCTTTCACTGCGTCGACGACACGTTGTTGTGCTGTCGTAATTTCTTCATCTACTAATGTTCGTTCCTTGTTTTGGTAACGAAGAGAGAACGCGAACGATTTTTCATGTTCACCAACGTTTTCTCCTGTGTAGACATCGAATAATTCGATTGTCTGCAAGAGCGGACCAGCCGCTTCCGTCATGACATCGACGATGGATTGTGCCGTCACCGATCGCTCGACGACGATCGCTAAGTCACGTGTCATCGATGGAAAACGTGAAATTTCCGAATAGACTTGTTCTTCTTTTGAACGTAGTGCCATCGCTTCTAATTCAAAGACGTACACTTCTTTCAATCCGTACTGTTCTTTTGACAGACCCGGGTGTACTTGACCGACGAATCCGATTGCTTCTCCGTCAAGCAGAATCCGCGCTGTACGCCCTGGGTGCATCGATGGAATGTTTGCTGCTTCGAACGTCAATCGGATACCAGACGCAGATGCGAGTGTCTCGACGATCCCTTTCATGACGAAGAAATCTGTTTTAACAAGTGTTCCGTGAGCACGATGTTGTTCTGACACACCAACTGCGACGCCACCAATCATTTCTTGTTCGATTGGAAGTGTCTCAAGTGACGCATCTCGTTGTAAATACACGCTACCGAGTTCGTAGAACGCAACGTCAGCATGCTGTCGAGCGACGTTATGTTGTGCGACTTCAAGCAATCCTGGAATGAGTGATGTCCGCAGTGTCGAACGTGCTTCACTGATCGGCATCGCTAGCTTGACCGGATGTAGATCTTCCCGTTCATTGAATTGCATCGCCCGTTGCTCGCTCGTCAACGAATACGTGATCGCTTGCGAAAGCCCTGCTCCCTGTAATGTTCGACGTAATTGACGACGATGGACGTTGCGTTTTGGTAAGAAACCACGGCTTGCTTCAGATGGTAGGCTTGAAGTCAATGCATCATAACCATAAAGGCGTGCGACTTCTTCTGATAAATCAGCTGGAATTTTCAAGTCTTGGCGGCGAGTCGGTACACTGACCGTTAAAGCATCTCCCGATAACTCAACACCGAGACCGAGACGTTCAAGTAACGTTTGCATGACCGTTCCTTCAATCTCCATTCCTAAACGGTGATTGATATACGAGACACTTGCTTCGATCAAATGGTCGTCTAACTCGAGTGTTCCAGCCTGAGCGATACCGGAATGGACCGTTCCACCTGAGAGTTCAGCAATCAACGCTGCTGCACGATCGAGTGCTAACAAGACGCGACGTGGGTCAACGCCTTTTTCAAAACGCGCACTTGAGTCCGAACGGAGTCCAAGAACACGGCTCGTCTTCCGAACAGAAATCGGTGCGAAATAAGCAGACTCTAAAATGATCGATGTCGTATTTCCGTCAACTTCTGTATTCGCTCCACCCATGACACCAGCAAGCGCGACCGGACGTTCTCCGTCTGTGATGACGAGCATCGAAGAGTCAAGCGTCCGCTCGACTTCGTCTAACGTCGTGAACGCTTCACCTGTACGTGCTTGACGAACGACGATTTTTTTCCCGAGTTTTTCCGCATCGAATGAATGAAGCGGCTGACCTGTCTCAAGTAAGACGAAGTTCGTGACGTCGACGACGTTATTGATTGGACGAATGCCATTTGCGATCAAGCGATTTTTTAACCAAGTCGGTGATTCTTGAATCGTCACCCCTTGAATTTCTCGTGCCGCATAGAACGGGCAGTCTTCTGAATCAAGTGTCACATTGACTGTCGTCGCAGATTCTGCTTCTTTGACATCAACGACTGGGAACGTTGGTGTCGTATCATAAAGCGCAGCCACTTCGTGTGCGACACCATACATGCTGAGGCAATCCGAACGGTTCGGTGTCAAGCCAAGTTCTAGGATTTCGTCACGTAGACCGAGTAATTCTAAAACATCTTGTCCCGGTGTGACCGATTCACGGAACGTATGGATCCCGTCCTGTTCATCTTCCCGGATATATTTCTTTTCGAATCCGAGTTCTTCAAGTGAACAGATCATCCCTTCCGAGACGACACCGCGCAATTTAGCACGTTTGATTTTAATGCCTGGTAACCGAGCTCCGACACGCGCGACGATGACATCTTGTCCTGCTTCGACGTTCGGTGCACCACAAACGATTTGGACGGGTTCTTCTTGTCCAATGTCAACTGTCGTAACGTTCAATTTATCTGCTTCTGGATGTTTTTCTTTCGTTAACACACGTCCGACGACGATGTTATTCAACGACTCATCTCGGACCTCGACGCCTTCGACTTCGATCCCACTCTTTGTAATTAAATCAGCCAAGTCCTGTCCTGAAACGTGACTGACATCCACATATTCGTTCAACCATTGTTTTGAGACTAACATCTGCGTTCCTCCTTAAAACTGTTCGCTGAAGCGAACGTCATTCGTATAGAAGTGGCGAATATCATCGACACCGTATTTCAACATGGCAATCCGTTCGATTCCCATACCGAAAGCGAATCCTGACATTTTCGTACTATCGTACTCTGCCATTTCAAGAACGTGCGGATGAACCATTCCGGCTCCCAGAATTTCAATCCAGCCTGTTTGCTTACAGATGTTACATCCCTTACCGCCACACTTGAAACAAGAGACGTCGACTTCGACTGAAGGCTCCGTGAACGGGAAGAAACTTGGACGCAAGCGGACTTCACGCGCTTCACCGAACATCTGCTTCGCAAATGCTTCAAGCGTTCCTTTTAAATCTGCCATCGAAATTGATTCTCCGACGACTAGGCCTTCGACCTGCATGAATTGGTGAGAGTGCGTCGCATCATCTTCATCCCGGCGATAGACTTTACCTGGGCAAAGAATGCGGATCGGTTCCCCTTTAGAAGCGAGCATCGTCCGGGCTTGAACTGGCGACGTATGTGTCCGCATCAAAATTTCTTCCGTAATGTAGAACGAATCCTGCATATCACGTGCCGGATGATCCTTCGGTAGATTCAACATCTCGAAGTTAAAGAGATCTTGCTCGACCTCTGGTCCTTCAGCAATCGTATAACCGAGTCCGACGAAGATGTCTTCAATCTCATCTGTCACCTGTTGTAGTAAATGCGCATGACCGACTTTTTTCGGACGTCCTGGTAACGTGACGTCAATCGCTTCAGTTGCCAGTTTTGCATCCATTTCCTGCTGCTTAACAGCGGTCAAACGTTGTTCGAGTTGCTCTTGGATTGCTTGACGGACAGTATTTGCGATTTCACCGACGACTGGTCGTTCTTCCGCTGATAGCTTACCCATTCCTCGTAGTACTTCTGTGATTGGTCCCTTTTTTCCGAGGTATTTGACTCGAACATCATTGAGTTCTTTTTGTGTTGTTGCTTGATCGACTAATGCAACTGCTTCATCGCGTAACGCTTCTAATTGCTCGCGCATCTTTCCCACTCCTTTAGTTGAAGACATAAAAAACGTCCCTCCGGCAAATGCCGAAGGGACGATGTAAACACCGTGGTACCACCCTTGTTTGACTTTCCAGTTGAAAAGTCCTCCAATTGCGCGATAACGGGCGCATCCCGTCACGATCTCTCGTGCGACTCCGGAGTGAATTCGGTTAGCAGATTCACGAAGCAGCTTTCAGTCTACGACTACTTCTCCCTGATTGAATCATTCCCTAACGTACTCTGTTCCATCAACGTCCATGATATATTCCTGATGTTCACTTTAGCATGAACCTCGATCGGTTTCAATCCACGCTTGCAAAATGATAGAGCAGGATTCCTGCTGCTACTGCTGCATTCAATGACTCTGCTTTACCGCGGATCGGGATGTAGGCACGTTCATCACAGTAAGAGAGTAACTCTGGTGAAACACCTTGTCCTTCGTTTCCAATGATTAAACCGAGTGCATCCATTGGTGCAATCGTTTGATAAGACGTCGCGCCCTCTAATGCTGTTCCAATCACTGCAATCCCTTGTTCATGCAAGGCATTGACCGCTTCTTCGAGTGGCATCGTGATGACAGGCAGATGGAATAGCGATCCTTGTGTCGCACGGATGACTTTTCCGTTATACACATCAACTGTTCCCGGTCCAACGATGACACCGTCGAATCCAGCAGCATCAGCTGTTCGGATCATCGTACCGACGTTTCCTGGATCTTGAAGACGATCAAGTAACAAGTAACGTCCACGTTCCAGTTGTGCCGAAGCTTGCTTCATTTCACAAACAGCAAAGATACCTTGTGACGTCTCTGTCTCAGCCAGTACTTTGATAACAGCTTCATCGATTGTAAAGACATCGGCATTTCGTTTCCATGAACCAGGTACTTGGTACGATTCTCGAACGATTACTTCTTTAATGATTCCAGCGCGAACAGCCTCTTCAACCAGGTGTTCTCCTTCAATCAAAAAGCGGTTCGTCTGCAAACGCCCTTTTTTCGTTAAGAGTTTTTTCCATTGTTTGACGATTTCGTTCTTTGCTGATGCAATATGCTTCATTGTTATAATTACCCCTCGTAGATCGCTTGGACTGTCTCAGCATCAAGGCGTTTTGTAACAGCAACGACTAAATCGACAGCTGCTTCGAAATCGGCTTTATGCATGATCGAGACATTCGTATGCAGGTAGCGAATTGGCACTGTCAATGCAAGTGATGGAACACCTGTATTAGACAAGTGGAACTTCGCTGCATCCGTTCCGCCACCTGGTGTTAAGTCCAGTTGATACTTAATATTTTCTTCTGTTGCGACTTTCGTCACGAAATCGATTAATCCACGATGCGCAATCATCGTTGCATCGAACATGATGACTTGAACACCTTCGCCGAGCTTCGACAGCGCCTCACGATCCGTCATTCCTGGTGTATCGCCCGGAATACCTGTATCGACAGCAAACGCAATCGATGGTTTGAGCATATGTGCGACCGTTTGAGCACCACGCAATCCGACTTCTTCTTGGACTGTCGCTCCTGCAAAAATCGTGTTTGGATGACCGTCTGCTTTTAAGCGTTTGATTGCTTCGATTGCGATGGCACAACCAATCCGGTTGTCCCATGCTTTCGCCATCAAGAAGTTCTCATTTTTCATCACAGTAAATTCGCAATGTGGAACGACCGTATCACCCGGACGAATTCCCCAACCGTCGACTTCTTCTTTAGAGGAAGCACCGATATCGATGAACATATCTTTAATGTCGACCGGCTTATTGCGCGCTTCCGGTGGTAAAACATGAGGTGGTTTTGCACCGATTACACCTGGAATGACTTCACCAGATGATGTCACAATATTCATACGCTGTGCCAAAAGGACCTGTCCCCACCAACCGCCGAGTGGCTGGAAACGAAGAAATCCCTTTTCATCGATCTTCGTGACCATGAATCCGACTTCATCCATATGACCGGCGATCAAAACGCGTGGTGCATCTTCGCCTGCGCCTTTATGTTCTGCAAACAGACTTCCGAGACCATCTTGATGAAACGCTTCTGCATGGGGTTCCAAATATTCACGCATGAGGCTCCGGACTTCCTTTTCGTTGCCCGGTACACCTGTTGCGTCCGTAAGACGTTTTAGCATATGTAATTGTTCATTCATCTGATTTCCTCCTTAGTAACCGTTGTCTTGTCGCACATGGTTTGCTTCATTTTTAGAAATGTAAGCCTTGAAAATCATATCCTGTGTAAAGCCTAGTGTAGCACCTAATGCAAGGTATGCACCAATTAGAACATCATAACTTTGTTCCGTTCGCGAGATCGCGAAGACGTTCGTTTTGTTATAGACATCTAAAAAGGCATCCGTTGCCGTCAAATAAAAGTCACCTTCCGAAAAATGACTCTTCTTATATTCAAGCGCTAGACCTAGTGAGAGTAGAAAATGGACGCCATCGACATATTCCTCAAGAATTGTGACTTGAGCGGATGGTCCCTTCTTCGACCAGAACTTAAAGCAACGTGTCTCATTCGCAAGTTCGCCGAGTTCGACCAATAAGGCGAGCAACCGCTCGTCGAATTGATTGCCTGTTAATTGATGTTCTGACTGAATCCGTTTATCCAACTGTTCTTGCATCTCAAAAAGTGTCAACCAATCCATCTTTAATTCTCCTTCTATCTAAAAAAATCATATGACCGTCTATCGACGTGCCTTCTTATTTTATCATTAAATCGAAAAAAACGTCGGAGAATTAAATTCCCCGACGAATTGTAGAACTTAAGCGTTCAATTTTGCTTTTGCTGTGTCAGCAAGTGAAGCAAATGCAGTTGCATCTGTAACTGCGAGGTCAGCGAGCATCTTACGGTTAACGTCGATACCTGCTAATTTAAGACCATGCATCATGCGGCTGTAAGAAAGACCGTTGATACGTGCTGCCGCATTGATCCGAGTGATCCAGAGGCGACGGAAGTCACGTTTCTTTTGACGACGGTCACGGTAAGCATACATGAGAGATTTCATGACTTGCTGTTTCGCAACCTTGAAGAGTGTATGTTTCGAGCCGTAGTAGCCCTTAGCTAATTTGAGTTGTTTTTTACGACGTTGACGAGTCGTATATCCGCCTTTTACGCGTGGCATATAAATTCCCTCCTAAATCTGTATACGATTGGATAAATTACTTCGCGATCATGTGACGGATGCGTTTGAAGTCACCCGTAGATACCATGCTAGCTTTACGTAATTTACGTTTCGCTTTTGTTGATTTGTTACCGAACAAGTGGCTTGTGTAAGCACGACCACGTTTCAATTTGCCAGAAGCAGTACGTTTGAAACGTTTAGAAGCACCGCGGTGCGATTTCATTTTAGGCATGAGAGATTCCCTCCTACTTCGATTCGATTAGTCTTCTTTCTTAGGAGCAAGCACGAGGAACATGCTGCGTCCTTCCATCTTCGGTCTCTGTTCCACAACACCGAACTCACTTAAATCCGTTGCGAGACGTTCGAGAACGCGTCTACCGATTTCCGAGTGAGTGATGGCACGACCGCGGAAACGAATACTCGCTTTCACTTTGTTACCATTCTCCAAGAATTTCTTCGCATTACGGAATTTCGTTTGGAAGTCGTTCTCCTCGATTGTCGGGCTAAGACGAACTTCTTTCATCTGAATCACTTTTTGATTCTTCCGAGTTTCTTTGTCCTTCTTTTGCATCTCGAAACGGTATTTACCGTAGTCCATGATCTTACAAACTGGCGGCGTCGCCTGTGGAGCGACCATGACGAGGTCAAGTTCCGCTTCCTCAGCGAGACGTAACGCTTCGTTGCGTGATTGGACACCTAGTTGAGCACCATCCGCTCCGATAAGACGAACTTCTCGGGCACGGATGCTTTCATTGATTAACAGATCTTTGCTAATGGTTAGCACCTCCATCGTGCATTGCACGAAAAATGAATGATAGAAAACGCTATAAAAAAAGCGTCGGCAGTTTTTCCCGCCCACACTCATAAGGAACGCCAAAGCATAGCAGTTGCTATACATTGCGATCTTCATGATGAACCAGTACGAGTTATCATACATGGTGAGAAGCGGGATGCTTCTGCTTTGTTGTCATTTCACTTTGCTATCATAGCACTTGTTTTCCCGTGATGTCAAGCCGCTTTCTATGTTCTTACAGAACGTTGCTCACATACTTGATTATAATAGCAATCCTTTGGCGGATAAGCAAGAAGTTTCTAACCTGTTTTTCGCGGGTACATTCATTATGTGTAAAAAAAGATTCAGAACATCCGCAAGCAAAATTGTTTATTTAGAATGATTATTGTTTTATAATCAATTTAATCTTACATAAGGGGGAGAATAACAGATGAATGAAAAACGATTAACGACCAATCAAGGTGTACCAATCGGTGACAATCAGAATTCACGTACAGCTGGACGACGTGGACCGACATTGTTAGAAGACTATCAACTAATTGAAAAAATGGCCCATTTCGACCGAGAACGTGTACCTGAGCGTGTCGTACATGCTCGTGGGTTTGGTGCTCACGGTGTCTTCACTGTCAAAAACTCAATGAAAAAGTACACGAAAGCAGCGTTTTTACAAGAAGAAGGTACGGAAGTTCCTGTCTTCGCCCGTTTCTCGACTGTTATTCACGGCACGCACTCTCCAGAGACGCTACGTGATCCACGCGGTTTCTCTGTTAAGTTCTATACAGAAGAAGGAAACTGGGATTTCGTCGGGAACAACCTTCCTGTCTTCTTCATTCGTGACGCAATGAAGTTCCCGGATATGGTCCATTCACTCAAACCAGATCCACGCACGAACATTCAAGATCCTGACCGTTACTGGGATTTCATGACGCTTCGTCCAGAATCGACGAATATGCTCATGCATCTCTTTACGGATGAAGGGATTCCTGCAAGCTACCGTAAAATGCGTGGTTCTTCCGTCCACTCATTTAAATGGGTGAATGCTCATGGTAATACGGTTTATGTGAAACTACGCTGGGTACCAAAAGCTGGTGTTCACAATCTCTCAGCAGAAGAAGCAACAGAGATTCAAGGAAAAGACTTTAACCATGCTTCAAACGATACATTCCAAGCGATTGAAGATGGAGATTATCCGGAATGGGATCTGTTCGTACAAGTACTCGATCCGGCTGACGTCGATCAGTTCGATTTCGATCCGCTTGACGCGACAAAAGATTGGTTCGAAGATGTCATCCCGTTCCAACACGTCGGTACAATGACATTAAACAAAAATGTCGACAACTACTTTGCTGAAACAGAATCGGTTGGTTTTAACCCAGGTGTCTTGATTCCAGGGATGTTGCCATCTGAAGATAAGTTGTTACAAGGTCGCTTGTTCTCTTATTCAGACACGCAACGTTACCGTATCGGCACGAACTATCAACAACTCCCGATCAACTGTCCGTTCGCACAAGTAAACAACTACCAACGTGATGGCGCAATGCCGGTTGGTCAGCAAACGAGTCCGGTCAACTATGAACCGAACCGTTATCAAGAAGAACCAAAAGAAACACCAGAGTACACGGAAGAAAATCAACCGTTGCTTGATGATAAACATGGTCGTCTCGAAATCGAGAAGACGAACAACTTCGGTCAAGCTGGTGAGGTCTACCGCCGTATGACGGAAGAAGAGCAAGCTGCTCTCTTGAAAAACCTCGTCAATGATCTTGAGCAAGTGCGCCATGAGAACACGGTTCTGCTTGCAATCTGTAACTTCTATCGCGCCGATGCTTCACTCGGTCAGAAACTATCAGATGCTCTTAAAGTCGATATCGAACCGTTCTTACAACAAATGCGTTCGTAATATGACACAAGCACCCTTGACTTACGTCTCGGGTGCTTTTTTGTATCAAATTTAGTATGGAACAAACTCGTATCGTTCGGCCGTCTTATACGTGAACTCATTCAGTTTTTTAAATAAGACGATTTGATCGAGACCGACTTGTTTAACAGTGTTTTGTTGCATATAACGTTTTTGTTCCGACGTAAAAGAATTATAAATCGGGGCATAACCATTACTTTGGAACGGTTGCATTTGAATCGCCCGATCCGCGTCTTCAAATCGGTTATACCGAATCGTACCTCCGATAACTCCTCTACCGAGAATCGCCATCGCCTTCCCATCCGCGCGATGAACGTTTCGAATCGTATTGTATCGAACCGTTGGATTCTTCCAATTCATCATCGAAATCGCATAATCCTTCGTTCCGTCAATCGTGTTTTTTTCAATCCGGATATTCGTGTGTAATCTCTTTTCTGTATATTGATGTGTACCGATTGCTACGTTGATATTACGGAATTGATTATTACGAATCGTGATATCTGCGTTCGGCGTTCCGTCTTGTTTCGACCACTTCCAATTGAATCCCTTTGTGATCGGATCTGGTGTATCGAGATTAATCGATTCATTCGGACCTGTATTCGGTATCATGACGGCGTCGACGAATTTCATGTTTTCGATGATTGCCTTCTTCGTCGCATCAAGTTCCATCGCATGTGATCCCTTTTGATTCCGCACCGTGATACCGCCGATGTATAAGTTTTGATTGTGCGCAATGGCAAACGCTGAGCCACGCGTATATCGATTCAAATCGATTTGCACATTTCCTTTTCCAATGATTTTAACGTTCTGCGAGCCATCATACTTTCCGACCTTTTTATTCAAACGCAAGACGGATGGAGCAACCAAATCAAAGACGCTAGTCGTTGAACTAATCTTTGTCGTACCGGTCTCCGTCGTCTTCTTGATGATGACGCCATCTTCCAAGATTACCGTCGTATTGGACGGAATACCGACACGTAATGGGGACAGATATGTTCCTCTTGTTAAAACAAGTGTTCCCCCACCCTCTTTTTCAAGGCGCTCTAAATAAGAGCGCATCGTATAGTGGTTGCGCGTCTTTGCGTTATAAGTCGTATATTTACGAATCGTCGGGTCAATCGCTTCTGTCTTTGGTGTGATCCGGTATGTCTTTTTAGTCGTCGCTGCATCCGCTACGCCCGGATGAATACCGATTAAAAGTGAAGAGGCGATGAACACAGCAAGAGTGGTTTGCTTCATTCTGTAACTCCCTTCCCATTCTTCAAAACATTTCATCCACTGAAGGTTTATTATAGCATTTATCCAATTAAAGGAAAATTCTATTTCTGTAGTTCTATATAGATTCAGTTGGATGTTCTATCTGTTTCATCGGTATGAAATTGGTTTCTTTCAAGCACCCCATCACAAAAACAATCCGCCCTACATCAGCAGGACGGATTGTTTTTGTATACATGAATTATTTTGAACGGTTTGCGATTTCTTGCTCTAAATCTGAAACAAATTGTTCGAGTGATGCATTGCTCGAGTCTTTTGAACCGTAGCGGCGAATGTTAACTTCGCGCGCTTCCACTTCTTTGTCACCTAAAACGAGCATGACTGGTACTTTGTTGACTTGTGCTTCACGAATACGGTAACCGAGTTTCTCGTCACGGAAATCTGTTTCGACGCGGATTCCCTTTTTCAACAGAATCGCTTTGATTTCACGGGCATAGTCCTCATGAACACCGGAAACCGGAATCAATTTCACCTGAACCGGTGCGAGCCATGTCGGGAACGCGCCTTTGTATTCTTCAATCAAGTAAGCAACGAATCGTTCCATCGTCGAAACAACACCTCGGTGTAAGACGACTGGACGGTGATCTTGACCATCATTGCCTTTGTATGTCAATTCGAATCGCTCTGGTAAGAGGAAGTCAAGTTGAACTGTTGAGAGTGTTTCATCTTTACCAAGTGCTGTCCGAACTTGTACGTCAAGCTTCGGTCCGTAGAATGCAGCTTCGCCTTCTGCTTCGAAATATTCAAGTTCGAGCTCATCCATCGTTTCTTTCAGCTCACGCTGTGCCATTTCCCAGATTGCATCGTTATCGAAGTACTTCTCTTTATCCGCTGGGTCACGATACGAAAGACGGAACTTGTAATCTGTAATTCCGAAGTCAGCATAGACTTCTTGAATAAGATGAACGATTGCTTTGAACTCATCTTTCATTTGGTCAGGACGGACGAACGTATGCCCATCGTTGAGGACCATGTAACGAACACGTTGGAGTCCAGTTAAGGCACCAGACATTTCATAACGGTGCATGCCACCAAGCTCAGCGACACGAAGCGGCAAATCACGGTATGAACGTGGTTCGTTCTTGTAGACCATCATATGGTGCGGACAGTTCATCGGACGAAGAACGAGTTCTTCATTGTCCATCTCCATTTTCGGGAACATGTCATCTTGATAGTGATCCCAGTGACCAGATGTTTTGTACAAATCAACTGAACCAAGAACTGGTGTGTAGACATGCTCATAGCCAAGTTCGAGTTCCTTATCAACGATATAACGCTCGACTGTACGACGGATCGCTGCCCCTTTTGGTAACCACATCGGGAGTCCTTGACCGACTTCTTGAGAAGTGAAGAACAAACCAAGTTCTTTCCCGAGCTTACGGTGATCACGCTCTTTTGCTTCAGCGAGGAAGTGGAGATGTTGTTTCAACTGATCTTTTGTCGCCCATGCTGTACCGTAAATCCGTTGAAGCATCTTATTTTTTGAATCACCACGCCAGTAAGCACCAGCAATGCTCATCAATTTGAAGACTTGTAGCTTCGCTGTCGCTGGCACGTGTGGTCCACGACAGAGATCGAAGAATTCGCCTTGACGGTAGAACGTCAAATCCTGATCAGCAGGAATCGACTCGATCAATTCAACTTTCAACGGATCATTGAGTTCTTTATAAATCGCGAGTGCTTCGTCACGTGAGACGACTTCGCGTTCGATCGGCAAGTTCTCACCCGCGATTTTGTTCATCATCTTCTCGATTTCCGGAAGATCTTCTTCCGTCAGGCGACGTTCCATATCGATATCATAGTAGAAACCATTCTCGATTGTCGGTCCAATACCGAGATGAATCGTTTCATCTGGGTACAGGCGTTTGATTGCTTGTGCCATCAAGTGAGCCGATGAGTGACGAATCAAGTCGAGACCTTCTTCTGAATCCGGCATGATCAATTCGATTGTGCCATCCTCTTCGATTGGACGACGATAATCGATTGCTTGTCCATTTAATTTTGCAGCAAATGCTTTTTTACGAAGTCCTGGGCTGATGGAAGCCGCAACCTCTTCAGCTGTCGTGCCGGCTGCGAATTCCTTTACAGCGCCATCTGGAAATGTAAGTGCGATGTTTGACATGACTGTTTCCCCCTTATACAAAATAAAAAAGACTCATCCCTAAAAAGGGACGAGTCTTAATCTCGTGGTACCACCCTCGTTCCCGGACCATATGCTGGTTCGGCTCGAACACGCGTTAACGGGCGTGAGGCGCAAACGGATTAGCCCCGTTCGTGCTATGAGGGAGTAAAGACATGAATGATTCCATGAGAAGCTTCCACCATTCTTCTCTCGCTAGTTTGGTTCATTTCATTCTTCGTATCCTCAATCGTTGCATCGTCTATTGACGTGTCATTAGTATAACGAATTCGCCGCTTCCTTGACAAGGAAAATTAGTAGCGACGTCGATTTTCACCGAGGAACTCGATTGGTTGTGTCGTCGTCCGAATCCGTTCCATCAGTCGTGCTGCCTTTAACTTATCACCTTGATCATTTGTAATCCCAAAATGAAGCTCCAGTTCATCATAAGATAAGTTCGAGCTGAATAACGTCGGCAGACGATGCATCATCCGGTACTGCAAAATGATCCCAAACAATTCATCCCGTACCCACGGACTGATCGACTCCGCTCCGATATCGTCAATCAATAAGACCGGAATCGTTTGGAATCCTTCAAGGAACGTATCAAACGAGTCGGAGCGAATCCGTCGCTTCGCCTCGGCGACGAATCCTGGGGCATGAACGAGAATCGTCGCAATCCGTTCTTTTTTCAAGGCATTCCCGATCGCAGCTAAGAGATACGTTTTTCCTACACCAAAACTTCCGTGCAGATAGAGTCCTTTCACTTGCTCTTTTGAGCGCAGATGATTCAGGAACTGGGAAGCTGCACGTAAGGCAAGCTTCCGGTCCGTCGTCGATAAGTCAAAATCACTAAAGTTCGCATCGCGGACTTCGTCCGGAAGGAATAGGCTCTTGAATTTTTTCTCAAGTGCGCGTTCATCCTCTCGATCTTTAAGTGCTTGCGACTTCTCATATGAAACAACAATCTGTCCTTTTTCGACATGTAGGATCGGCTGATAGCCTTCGATGACGGCTTTACCTTCAATCAGTCGGTTTCCGTCCATCTGCTCTGCGTATTCATTTAGTTTGAGCATACCACGCTCAATCATCCGTTGATCGATTTCCGGATGAGTCCGTAAAAACATGACGACACCTGGATGAGATAACACCCGTTGTTGAATCGCTCGAACCGATTCTGCGACATCTGGTCGACTTAATATTTTTTCGATAGATGATTGGATATGTTCCATGTCCCGACTCCTTTAGTTCCCCTTCAGTTCCCGTAAGATCCGTTCCATCTCTTCATCGTCCGGAACATCTGCTTCGAAACTCGCTTTTTTAGATGCTTCATACTGCTGTTGTTTCGCTTTTTCTTCTTGTAGCCACTTTGGATTTGGACCACCGTTCGTATTACTCGTCCGTCCCCTGCGTCCACCAACGGTCTGACGCGAACGCTCTTGTTTTTGCTCCTGCTTCTTCGCAATCAAGTCATCCTGCTCCTGCGTCTTCGCCAGTGCTTCCGAAGCTGTCACGTACCCTTTTTGTTTCCAATCATCGACGATCGATAAAAGGAAGTTCTTACTGAAGCGATTATCCTTTTTGACGACGAGGGCATAGTAATAAGCGGCATTGACGATCCCAGACGACATCTCATAATCAATGATCAATTGCTGGATCAACTCTTCATCCCGCTCAGATAATGCTTTGACCTTTCGCAACTTCGCGACATAGTGCTTCGGATGCGTGCTTTCCATCGTCTCCGTCGCTTCGATGTCTCCAACTTCGACCGAATCTTGCGAAGCGACCTTCGCCTTCTTCTCTCGACTGAGCTTTTGCTTTGCTGATAACATCATCTGTTTACAGCGTTCTTGTTTCTCAGCATCAGTCATCGGCAGATACGCTTCGTGCCGGAAACGGGCATTCAACAGTTCCGCCATCAGTGCTTCGTTCGACTGGGTGACATAGGCAAGCTTAACAAGTAGATGATCGATTGCCTTTGAATAAAATGTTCGTGGTAGGAAACGATCCGTTTGTCGCTTCATCTCCTCTAGATCAAACGAATAATCGAATTCATATACCGCGCGTTCCTGTTTCGCATAAGCTTTTGGCTGATGCGCGGAAGCAAGACCTGCTTTTACATCGAATACTTGATCGAATCGAACCGTCCGATCGACGATATTCTTCGGAAGCGGCTCCGTCCGGAAACGATGCTGCAAGGACCGGAAACGAATTTCGCCGACACGATAAAAGAGCAAGCTCGATAACACTCCGTCATTTAAAAAAGTATTCGGCGCGAGTGGTACCCGGATTTGATAGATGTAACGATACGCTGCCTGGCGTGCTTCAAACGTCCGAATCAAACCGATGCCTTCTAGCTTGAACAGTTCTTCCTTGAACTCATCGACGGAAAAACCAAGCAATGTTCCAAGTTCCGCATGGGAGATATACTGGGATTTCGTTTTCCCCGGAATCATCTCACTCCAAAACGTTTGATACAGTCCAAGCGCTTTGACACCAATGATCGGTTGGTACAAATAATATAAAGATTGATAGGCTTCACGGTCGACGACTCCGTTGCTCATCACTAAGCAAAGATCGGTACCGGAAAGTTCACGTTCTACCATCTGACTCGTCCTTTCCTTAGGGAGAAAAAGAGAGGTACGCTGACCGGACAGGCGACCTCTCTTCTATCACGTTAAATTCTCACGGTCATTTTCCTGATGCCGCTCCATTAGTTCAGAGAGCTCTTGGAAAAAGACATTGATGTCCTTGAATTGTTTATAGACACTCGCAAAGCGAACATATGCCACTTCGTCGACCGATGCTAATTCATTTAACACGAGACGCCCAACTTGTTCACTTGGAATCTCGTGTTGAGCTGTCGCCCGTAATGCCTTTTCGACTCGACTGACGACTGTTTCCAGCTGCTCAATTGAAATCGGACGTTTTTCACAGGCACGCACTAGTCCCCGTAAAATTTTCTCACGATTGAACTCGTCACGTGTTCCGTCTTTCTTTACGATGATTAAAGGGGTCTGCTCGACCATTTCGAATGTCGTAAAGCGATAGCCGCAAGACTCACATTCTCGTCTTCTACGAATCGAACCAAAATCCTGGACTGGTCTTGAATCCAGTACTTTTGTTCCGTTAAAATTACAGGCTGGACAGCGCATGCCGTACCTCCGTTCACGTGATTTCTTTTGTTCCAATCATTTTCAATCGATAGCCTGCGTCAAGTGACGCATAGATGCGCTCGATGTGTTTCTCAAGATCAGGTCCGAGGATGCTTTCCCGGTGTAAGAATAGATCGACCGCTGTTCTCCCGCCTGCTACCATGATAACAGTCGCGAGTCCATCGACTTCTTTTAATGTAAAAGCTAATTCCCCACGCTCTGAGTCAACACGACGAACCGTTCCGCCATCTTGTTTTAAAATATTTTCTAAACCAGCAAACAACATCTCGACTGTTGCTGCGTAATAATGTGTGCGTAAGTTTTCGTTCTTATGTGTATCGGATGTCTCTAGCTGTTTTTGTAAACGTTCTTTCAGTCCCATGGTCATCCTCTTTTCTTTGTTTCTTCTACTATTAAGAATAACAGACGTCAGACATATTAAAAAGCCCTCGTCTGAACGACGAGGGCTTGACGAATTCGTGTGTATTGTCAGTTGACGTGCTGGACAGTAGCCGCTGGAACTTGAACAGGTCCCATACCACGTGGAATTTCGACATTTTCACGGATTTTCGCATCGAGCTTTTCAGCAATATAGTTCGCTGCAATGGCTGGATCGATCCGATCCCCACAAGTAAAGACATCAACCGATGCATACCCGTGCTCTGGGAAACTATGAATCGTCAAGTGCGATTCAGAGATAATGACGACGCCACTGACGCCGTGTGGTGCAAACTTGTGGAATGCTACTTCTCGTACTTCTGCACCTGCTTGAAGTGCTGCGTCAACGAAAAGTCGTTCAACGAATTCCATGTCGTTCAATTTTTCAGGATTACAATCCCAAAGTTCTGCAATAATGTGTCTTCCCATAGTATCCATTTGTGGATCCCCCCTACATTCAATGGTCTTCAAAGTAGTTGATCACTTACTTTGCGCCTGAGTCGTTCGCACCCACGGGGGAAAGTTAGTCCAGAGAGGTCCTAACCCTTTAAGCTGCGATTGCCAGACCGATTGAAGTTCACGATTTGAATTATAGCGAGTATCAAAAAGATACACAAGGATAAATTTCAAAAATTAATACATTTCTAGAAAAAAAACAGGACAGACCCCGTCGTTACTGGGATCTGCCCGCTTTAATTAATTCAGTTCAAGTTCTTTTTCAGCAGTTCCCATCGCTTCAAGATGCGCAGAAACGAGGTGAACGAGATCAACGACTCGGCATGAGTACCCCCACTCATTATCGTACCAAGCGAGAACCTTCACCTGACGGTCATTCATGACCATCGTCGAAAGTCCATCGACGACCGTTGAACGTTCTTCTCCGTTAAAGTCGATCGAGACGAGCGGTTCCATCGTCATACCGAGAATGCCTTCAAGCGCACCGTCCGCCGCTTTCGTAAAGGCTTCGTTCACTTCAGCCACTGTCGTATCCCGACTGACTTCAACGACAAGGTCAACGAGTGACACGTTTGGTGTCGGAACCCGAAGTGCGAGTCCGTTCAATTTTCCTTCTAAATGCGGTAAGACGAGCGAAATCGCTTTTGCTGCCCCAGTTGATGTTGGAATGATCGATGAGCCACACGCACGGGCGCGACGTAAATCCTTATGTGGATTATCAATATTATTTTGATCGTTCGTAAACGCGTGAACCGTCGTCACGAGACCGGATTCAATCCCGAAAGCTCGGTCGATGACTTGAACGACGGGTGCGAGACAGTTCGTCGTACAAGACGCGTTTGAGACGATAGCATCTGTTTCATGGTCATACATGTCATCATTGACACCCATGACGATTGTCCGGACATCCCCTTTAGCAGGTGCCGTGATGACGACCTTTTTCGCTCCTGCCACTAAATGTTTCGCAGCACCCGTATCCGAATTGAACTTTCCTGTCGCTTCAACGACGATATCGATGCCGAGTTCCCCCCACGGCAATAGTTCAGGATTACGTTCGCTGACGATTTGAATCTGTTTTCCGTCAACCATCAACGCCCCATCGATGATGTCGACCGGATAATTGAATTTCCCGTGTACCGTGTCGTACTTGATTAAATGCGCGAGTGTTTCGACTGGATAACTCGCATTGATTGCTACGACTTCGCTTTTCCCCTCAGCGATCAGACGTCGAAAGACCATTCGACCGATTCGACCAAAACCATTGACTGCCACCTTGACTCCCATGTGCGGATCCCCCTTCAATGTGACGGATGTAGCTCCGTTTACAGATAGAACTATATCATGAAATGTAAGCGATTTCATTATGTTCTCTAAAAAAAGTGAGAGAAGATGGAAACTTCTCTCACTTCACAGTTTTTCTACTCCGTTATCACGTGTCTTGTTCATCATATCGCGCTAGCCATTCATCGATTTGTTGATATAACGAATCGAGACTACCATCATTGAAGAACACATCATCTGCAAGCTCTTTTTTCTGTTCGATTCCGAGTTGTGCATGAATCCGCGCGTACGCTTCTGCTTCTGACAAATCATTACGTTGCATCAATCGTCTTAACTGCATGTCTTCTGGACAATAGACGACTACAACACGATCGAATAGACTTCGCCAATCTCCCTCGAGCAACAATGGAATATCAAAAACAACGAGCGAATTTCCGGAACGCTCATAAGCATCCGCTTCATCGAGCATTTGTTGTCGGATGCTCGGATGCATCAATTGATTGAGCTGTTGTCGTTTTTCACTATCCTGGAAAATGATTTGTCCGAGTTTTGGACGCACAAGGCGTCCTTGCTCAAACGCTTCCGGGAACGCCTGCTTGACCGCATCATAGGCTCGACCTCCTGGTTCAACGACTTCTCGCGCGACGATATCGGCATCGATGACCGCGATTCCTTTTTGTTTCAGATAACTAGACACGGTACTCTTTCCAGTTGCGATACTTCCTGTCAAACCAATCCTCATAAGGCAACCTGTTGGCAAGTCGGACAGAAGTGCGTGCCACGTCCACCAACTTTAATTTTTTCAATAGCTGTACCGCAGCGAGGACACGGCTCCCCTTTTTGACCATATACTGCGAGTTGAAGCTGAAATTCGCCTTTTCCTGAAGGAGAGACATAACTTCGAATCGTGCTTCCTCCTGCTTCTACTGCTTGTCGTAAAACTTCAACGCCCGCTTGATGGATGCGTGAAATGTCATCGAGCGTCAAGGCACCAGCTTTCGTCAATGGATGGACACGCGCTGCGTGAAGGGTCTCATCGACATAGATATTACCAAGACCAAGGAAGATCGATTGGTCGAGTAATGCCGTTTTGATTGGGCTTCTTTTTTTACGGATCAAATTCTCCGCTAGCACTTCTGCTGTGAACTCCGGATCAAACGGTTCACGCTCAAGTTGTGCCAGTGGAGCAGTCTGCATCGCTGTTTCCTTATCTCGTAGTTCCATCGTTCCAAATTTCCGGACATCATTGTAATGAAGTTCCGAACCATCCGTGAAGCGGAAGACGACATGGGTATGTTTATCCCGCTCAACCGGTTGTGGATACGGGAAGTACTTCCCTTCCATTCGCAAATGACTGACGAGATAAAAACGATCAAAATCAAAGAGCAGGAATTTTCCGCGACGTTCGACGCGTTCAATCCGTTCTTGATGTAAAGCATCAGCAAAAGGTGCTACTTCCATCCCTCGAATCATTTTCGGGTGATAGACTTTGACAGAAGAGACTGTTTTTCCAGAGACCGAACGTTCTAAACTGCGGCGAACGGTCTCGACTTCAGGTAATTCAGGCACGTCTTATTCCTCCTTGCTTACTTCGTTTCGTACCACGTATGACCCGCGCCACCATCGACGCGAAGCGGTACAGATAATGCTACGGTCTGCTCCATCGCTTGTTTGACAAGCGCTTGTAATGCTTCGAGCTCTTCATCTGGTGCTTCAAAAATCAATTCATCGTGTACTTGTAATAACAAGCGTGCTTTCAAATCAGATGCTTTTAAGGCAGCATGGACATCGAGCATCGCTTTTTTGATGATATCAGCAGCCGAACCTTGAATTGGTGTATTGATCGCTGTTCGTTCTGCAAAACCGCGTAGGTTAAAGTTCTTCGAATTGATATCTGGAATATTGCGGCGCCGGTTCATCAACGTTTCAACGAATCCATTGGTTCGTGCCGTCTCGATCGCTGTATCCATGAACTGTTTGATTTGCGGGAATAACTCAAAATAGCGATCGATGAACGATTGTGCCTCTTTTCGCGTGATGTTCAAGTTTTGTGACAACCCATAATCGCTAATTCCATAAATGATTCCGAAGTTGACGGCTTTTGCCTGACGTCGCATGTTTCCGGTGACGTCTTCCGGTTCAACACCAAAGACGCTACTCGCAGTTTGCGTATGGATATCCTCATCGTGGAGGAACGCATCGACGAGTGTCTGATCTTGTGACATATCCGCCATGACACGTAATTCGATCTGCGAATAATCGGCTGCATACAATGACCAGCCTGCTTCACTTGGCACGAAGGCTTTTCGAATCTTGCGTCCTTCTTCAATCCGAATCGGGATGTTCTGAAGGTTCGGATTGACCGAACTTAAACGACCTGTCTGAGCAATCGTCTGAGCAAAACGGGTATGGATCTTCCCGTCTTCCTTGATGACTTTCTGCAATCCTTCGACATACGTCGACTGTAATTTTTGGAGTTCCCGGTACAACATGATGTGATCGATGACTGGGTGCAGCGGACGTAGCTTTTCAAGGACATCTGCCGCAGTCGAGTAGCCGGTCTTTGTTTTCTTGAGGGCGGGTAGTTCAAGTTTTTCAAACAAAATCACACCGAGTTGTTTCGGTGAATTGATATTGAATGATTCACCCGCTGCTTCAAAGACTAGTGTTTCAAGTTCCGTGAGACGTCCGGCAAGATCCGTTTGCATCGATTGAAGTGTCGCGACGTCGACACGAATGCCGGTCCATTCCATTTCGGCGAGGACACCTGATAATGGACGTTCGAGCGTTTCATACAATTCATATTGCTGATTCGCCTTCAACTCTTCCCGAACTTTCGGGAACAACAATTCGACCATCCGTGCTTTCTCAGCTAAATAAGGATGCAATGTGTCGTCCTCCGGTGCTAGACGTTTTGCGCCCTTACCGAGTACTGCTTCCTCGTTTGGTGCCATTAACGCATAGTGTCCAGCAATTGAAGCGAGTGTCGTCCCGCCACTCAAGTTCAATAAGTAGCCTGCTAACAACAGATCTTCGTATCCGTTCAGCGTTAAACCATGTTTACGCAAGGCGAATGCTACTTGTTTTGCATCAAGGCAAATCTTTCGATGATCCGACTCGATCCACGTTCGGAATGCAAGATCCTCGACGAGCGCTGGTGCAGCGACATAAATCGTATCCGGCGTCGCGATCGCAAACCCGATGATATCTTCTTCCATGTAATCCTCTCGAAGCTGCTCTACAATCAAGACGGCATCGGTGACGTCTTCCGGAAGTGAAGTGATCGTCACGACATTCAGTTGTTCCTTATCCTCTTCCTTAACGACCGGTGCAAACCGATTCGTCAACGACTTGAAGCCAAGCGACTGGAACAATGAATAAGGAACTTGTGTATCGATATCACGAATTTGCAGATCATCTAGCGTCGTTTCAAGTGGCACATCGACCTTGATCGTCGCGAGTTCTTTTGATAACCGAGCTAATTCTTCGTTCGCGATGACTTTTTCTTTTTGCTTTCCTTTTAAATCCTCAACGTGCTCATACAATCCTTCAACAGAACCGTATGCCGAAATCAATTTGATCGCTGTCTTTTCACCAATCCCAGGAATACCTGGAATATTATCGGACTTATCACCCATCAACCCCTTCAAATCAATCATTTGAATCGGTTTGAGACCACCATACGTTTCAGCGAATAGTTCCTCTGTCATGCACTGGACGTCCGTGATGCCTCGCTTCGTGATCAAGACTTCGATTTTATCCGTAACAAGTTGCAGTAAATCTTTATCTCCTGTGACGATACGCGTCCGGTCCGTTGGCATCGTTCGCGCAAGAGTACCAATCAAATCATCTGCCTCATAGCGATGGAGTTCCATCATTTGAATGCCAAGCGCTTCACAGATGTCCCGAACGATCGGGAATTGTTCCCGTAGTTCAGACGGTGTCTTTTCTCGACTTCCTTTGTATTCCTGATAGACATCATGACGGAACGTTTCACTCGAAGCATCGAATGCAACGAGCATATGGGTTGGTTGTTCTTCCTCGAGTAACTTCAACAACATCATCGTAAAGCCATAGGCTGCGTTCGTATTTCGACCTTGTGCATCCGTCATTGGTGGTAAAGCGAAAAACGCCCGATAGGTTAACGAGTTCCCATCAATCAATAGCAATTTATTTTCCATCATCTACGCCCCTTTAATCGATTTTCTGTTCCTATTGTATCACTCTACACACATTTGTTCGCTAAAAACGACCAAAAAAAGACGATTGACTCACGGAGAGTCAATCGCCAAGGGCATGACGACATGGGAGCTGATCCAGTCGCCATACAGATGATGAAGAAGGTACTTTCATCATAAGATACGTCTATTAAGGAATTGTGAATCCACTGTGAAATTCAGCCATGTTTTGGTAAACGAATCGTAAACGTTGTTCCTTGTTGTTCCGCCGATTCGATTTCGATCTCACCGTGATGAAGATCGACGATGTGCTTGACGATGGCAAGTCCGAGACCTGTTCCACCGGAATTACGGCTGCGTGCCTTATCGACGCGATAGAAACGTTCGAAGATGCGCTGCGTTTCCTTCGGATGGATACCAATCCCGTCATCTTTAATGATGAGTTGAACAGACTCTTCTCCATCTTCAAGTTGAATCCAGACGTTTCCTCCGTTTGGCGTGTAGTTCAGTGCATTCGCGACCAAGTTGACGACAACTTGTTTTAAGCGATTCAAATCCGCTCGAATGAATACCTCTTCTTCTGTTTCGATATGAATCGTCATCTCTTTTTCTTCTGCACGTCGATGCAACAGCGCTGCCGTTTCACGGACAAGACTTGTCACATCTACAATGGCTGTCTCAAGCTGATAGTTGTCTTGTTCCAAACGAGAAAGCTCGAGCAAGTCTTCCACCAGTGTTTGCATCCGTTCTGATTCATCATGAATGATTCGTAAAAACTGTTCTCGAATTTCCGGAACATCTTGCGCACCATCCAGTAAGGTCTCAGCAAATCCTTTGATCGAAGTAAGTGGCGTCTTCAATTCATGACTGACATTTGCAACGAAGTCTTTGCGCATCTGTTCGAGCTTTTTGATTTCCGTGATGTCGTTAAAGACGACTGTCGTCCCTTGCACGCGACCATTCTTATCAAAAATCGGAGCCGCACTGACCATGAACGTCCGACTGTTAATCCCAAATCGAACACTCGACTGTTTCCGGTTCGGTTTTTCAGTCAGATAGACATCTTCAATCACTTGACTCATCTTTTCATTCGGAAGGACTCGATAATACAACTTACCACTAGACGGTTCATGAATGTTGAACATTTCCCGGTACGTTCGATTAACGAGCAAGACATACCCTTTCTCATCAATCAGCATAAGACCGGCACCCATATACTCGATCAAGGATTCTAAGCGTGCTCGTTGCATCGCTTCACCAGACGATGCATTCTCAAGATTTCGTGCCAATAGATTAATCGAACGTCCTAAATCACGCGATTCATCCGGTGCTGTTAATTCATAGACACGTGACTTGTAATTTCCATGCGACAATTCATGAAGGACATCCGTCGCCTCTGCAATCGGTCGTAGGAATCGTTTTGTCGAACGGTAAATCGTCCAAAAAATGATGATGAGTGAAGCGAGTAGCGAGAAGAAGATGACCGTCCAAATTCGTGAATAGATAATATTCAAGTCTTTGGCGTAACGAATGAAGCTGACGTAAACTTCACCACCATCTGCAGTCGGAACGGGCTTCGTGAACTGAACGACACTATCGTCTGTTTTCGATTCAAAAGTCCCTTCGTCAGGAATCGCTGAGAAATTGAGCGTTGCTACTTTTACTTTCGTGACGTCGACCGGTGTACCAGCGATGATTTCCCCGCGTCCGTTAAATAAAATCATATCGAAATTAGATTCGGCGTACAGCTTGTTCACGTATCGTGACATATCGGCAATGTCACGCCCTTGTAAGATGGTCTCGACAAGAGAGGTCTCATCCATTAGTTTTTCTTTTTCATTTTGAACATAAAACTCTTTAAATGATTGTCCAAGTAAGAAACCGAGTGCAACTAGCACGAGACTGATGAATGAGAACATCTTGAAGATGAATCTCTTTCGATACTTACTCATTCTGGTTTAGGCTCCTCCATCTTATACCCGAGACCGCGAATCGTTTTAATATAAATCGGTTTTTTCGTATTCGGTTCGATTTTCTCACGGACGTGACTAATGTGAACATCCACGATACGTGTATCGCCGACAAAATCGTAATTCCAAATCGCTGATAACAGTTGATCGCGCGTCAGAACACGCCCTTTGTTTTTAGCAAGGTATACGAGCAGTTCAAATTCTTTAGGTGTCAGTTCAAGACGTTCTTCCGCTTTAAAGGCTTCATAGTTATCCGGAACGATTTTGACATCTCCAATTAGGATCGTGCCATCCGTCACCTCTTCTGGAGATGATGATTGATGACTCATCCGTCGTAAAATCGCTTTTACACGAGCAACGACTTCACGCGGACTGAACGGTTTCGTCAGATAATCGTCCGCTCCAAGTTCGAGACCGAGAACTTTATCGAACTCATCATCCTTTGCCGTCAACATCAAGATGGGTGTATTGATTTTTTGCTGGCGAAGACGTTTACACACTTCAAGACCATCAAGCTCCGGTAACATCAAATCTAAGACGATCAATGCCGCGTCTTGTTTTTCCGCTAATTTTAAACCAGACATCCCATCATGCGCTGTTTCAACGATGAAACCGGCTTGTTCTAAGTTGAACTTCAACAATGTTGCAATCGACAATTCGTCATCTACCACGATAATTTTATCTTTCAAACCTTGCATCCCCCTCAAGTTTCCTTCTTTTCGAATGAGGAATTCCGTGGAATCCGCTTCGTCTGTTTTCATCTTAACGACTTTTAATGGAAAACCACAAATCTTTCTGCGGTTTCTTTACATAATCTTTAAAGGAGCGTACTGATTCCTCCTGTTCATTCGTGTAAAACGTTCGAAAATGGGGAATCAGTAGATATCGTTAATTGTAGGAGGTCAAATGTATGGAATGGAATCATCCCCTTTTTGCAGCCATCACGGCGTGGTTCATCGCTCAAGCAGCGAAGCTCGTCACAAGTCTCGTGCGTACACGAAAATTTGATTTAGAAATCATGTTCGCTTCTGGTGGTATGCCTAGTTCACATAGCTCGACTGTCGTCGCGTTAGCTGTCGTCATCGGCTTTCAGGAAGGATTCTCTTCCTCTATTTTTGCGCTTGCCGCCGTCTTTGCAACCATCATCATGTATGATGCGACCGGTGTTCGCCAAGCCGTCGGTGTCCAAGCGAAATTGCTAAACGACTACTTTAAAGGAATTCGCCACGAGACTCCTCTATTGAATGAACTCGTTGGACATACTGAGTTCCAAGTATTCGTTGGTCTCTTGCTCGGTTTAGCTGTCGGCATCTTGTGGCCTGTTTTCTTCTTTTAAATCTACAACACAGCCCATCCGATTGGA
This sequence comes from Exiguobacterium acetylicum, assembly GCF_022170825.1. Classification (NCBI taxonomy): domain Bacteria; kingdom Bacillati; phylum Bacillota; class Bacilli; order Caryophanales; genus Exiguobacterium; species Exiguobacterium acetylicum. The sequence goes on from NZ_CP081878.1 coordinate 2,339,248, forward strand.
TGGGCTGTGTTGTATGACTTATGGTTTTAGAACGACCTTGATGCATCCATCTGTTCGATCGTTGAATGTTTGATAAGCTGCAGCAGCATCATCAAGTGCCACTCGATGAGTCACGATGTCCGTCGGATCAAACTCCTTGTTGATGATTTTCTGGAACAACTCTGGCATCAGGTGTACGACTGGAGCTTGTCCCATTTTCAGCGTAATGTTTCGAGTGAAGAAATCGCCAAGCGGGAACTGATTGTATTTTTTAGCGTAAACACCCGTCAATTGTACGGTTCCAAACTTCCGGACAGCGTCCTTCGCAATATCAATGGCACTTAATGTACCTCCTTGCAGACCAATCTTTTGCTCGATTTTCTCAACAGGTGACATTTTTCCGTCAAAACCAACACAATCAATGACGACGTCTGCTCCTCCTTGTGTCAATTCTTTGATGTAAGCACCGCTCTCTGCATGATCTGAAAAATTCACGGTTTCAACTTTATTCGTCACTTTGGCATGATTTAATCGATACACTTGATCATCTACTGCAATAACTCGTTTTGCGCCTTGCATCCACGCAAATTTTTGCGTCATCAATCCAACGGGTCCTGAGCCAAGGACAACAACCGTGTCCCCTTTTTTTACGCCTGCATGTAGGACACTCCAATAAGCTGTAGGTAAAACATCAGATAAGAACAGTAACGCTTCGTCTTCTAGTTCACACGATTCCGGAATCACAAGCGGCATGAAGTTTCCAAATGGGACTTTTAAATATTCCGCCTGACCACCAGGATGTCCACCAAACTCTTCTGTGAAACCGAAATACCCACCTGTATCGACATGCGGATTACCGTTCGAGTTATCGCACTGGCTCTCCATATCATGTTCACAAAAGAAACAATGACCACAAGCAACGTTAAACGGCAACACGACACGATCTCCCCGTTTGACCTTGGTTACACCTGGTCCCACCTCTTCGACAATGCCCATCGGTTCGTGACCAATGACATAATCTTTATGAGCCGGCATATTTCCCTGATAGATGTGTAAGTCCGAACCACAAATTGCAGTCGATGTGATCTTAACGATAATATCGTCTTGTTTGTCAATCGATGGATCTTTGACTTGTTTGACTTGGACATCTTTTGCTCCTTGGTACGTTACAGCGCGCATGTAAAATCCCCCTTGGTGGAATAAAATGACGTACCTTTGTCATTACCCTAATACAATCATTTTTTTACATGTTTTTTAAAATTGGAACTTTTCTCCTACATACATCGTATATTGTGGTCCGCTCACGGATTACCTTGCCCATACTGTCAGAATCCGCAACACCTACATATGGAACATCAAGGTTATTTTTTAAGGATTGGTTATTTGATTCCTTGGCTGACGTTCCTTCTCATACTGGTCTGTCCTTGGTATGCCAAATTGTCACACCATGCTTCCCCCTATCGGTTATGAGGAGACGAAAAAGACGAACCTGTCGAAAAGGACAGGTTCGTCTTTTTTTAATTCAGGATTTTAATAAGTCGAGCACAGAACGGACGGTAGAAGCTGATCGATTCAGTGCTTCCTGCTCCTCGGCAGTCAGCTCAAGTTCATACACATGCTCAACACCGTTCCCGCCAAGAATGACGGGTACGCCGAAGTACATATCATCGTATCCGTATTCTCCTTCGAGATAAGCGATTGCCGGAAGAATCCGTCGCTGATCCTTTAAAATCGCTTCAACCATCTCAGCAATCGCTGCTGCCGGCGCATAATAAGCAGAACCGTTTCCGAGTAACTGAACGATTTCACCGCCCCCTTTACGGGTCCGGTTGACAATCGCATCTAGTCGCTCCTTCGATACGAGCTTCTCGATTGGGATTCCTCCTGCCTGAGAATAGCGCAGTAGCGGTACCATATCATCTCCGTGTCCACCGAGCACGAATCCCGATACGTCCTTCACAGAAACGTTGAGTTCTTCTGCTAGAAACGTCCGAAAACGCGCCGTGTCGAGAACGCCGGACTGCCCGATGACGCGCTCCTTCGGAAAACCAGATGCCTGATAGACCGTATACGTCATCGCATCGACCGGGTTCGTCAAAACGATGATGATCGATTCTGGTGCGTGGGTGACGATTTCCTTCGTCACAGCTGTCATGACGGCGGCATTCGTACTTACAAGGTCTTCGCGGCTCATGCCCGGCTTTCGAGCAATGCCGGCAGTGATGACGACGATATCCGCACCGTTGATTTCTGCATAATCCGATGTCCCTTTTACCGAGGCATCAAATCCGAGGATCGGCGCTGCTTCTTGCATATCAAGCGCCTTTCCTTTCGTCGGATTCTCTTGCTCTGGTCGATCGACAAGGACGATATCACCTAACTCTTGCTGGGCAAGGTAGAGTGCCGTCGTCGCGCCCGTAAAGCCACTTCCTATGACTGCGATCTTCTTCCGTCTGTTCATCGACTCATTCCTCCTGATCGGATTACATGTTTTTGATGAGTTCGTCCGCGAATTCAGAACACTTCACTTCAGTCGCACCATCCATGAGACGCGCGAAGTCGTATGTGACGACTTTTGCTTCGATCGATGTTTCCATCGATTTGATGATGAGATCTGCTGCTTCGTTCCAACCGAGGTGACGGAACATCATTTCACCTGACAAGATGACAGATGATGGGTTTACTTTATCAAGTCCAGCGTATTTCGGTGCTGTACCGTGAGTTGCTTCAAAGATCGCGTGACCTGTCATGTAGTTGATGTTTGCGCCAGGTGCAATTCCGATACCACCGACTTGTGCAGCAAGTGCATCTGAGATGTAATCACCGTTCAAGTTCATTGTCGCAACGACATCGAACTCTTTTGGACGAGTCAAGATTTGTTGTAAGAAGATATCAGCGATGGAGTCTTTTACGATCAACTTACCAGCAGCTTCTGCGTCTGCTTGTGCTTTGTTCGCAGCGTCTGTTCCTTCTTCTTCCTTGATGCGATCGTACTGGTTCCAAGTGAAGACATGCTCTGCGTATTCACGCTCAGCAAGCTCGTAGCCCCAGTTTTTGAAAGCACCTTCCGTAAACTTCATGATGTTCCCTTTATGAACGAGCGTCAATGAAGCGCGTTTGTTCTCGAGTGCGTATTCGATTGCTGCGCGAACGAGGCGTTCTGTTCCCTCTTTTGAAATCGGTTTGATTCCAAGACCAGATGTCTCAGGGAAGCGGATTTTATTGACACCCATTTCATTTTGAAGGAATTGAAGCAGTTTTTCAGCGCCTTCGCTGCCTTCTGCGTATTCGATTCCTGCGTAGATGTCTTCAGTGTTTTCACGGAAGATGACCATGTCTGTATCTTCTGGGCGTTTAACCGGTGAAGGTACACCTGTGAAGTAACGAACTGGGCGAAGGCATGTGTACAAATCAAGCTCTTGACGAAGTGCAACGTTCAATGAACGAATACCGCCGCCGACTGGTGTCGTAAGTGGTCCTTTGATTGCGATGATGTGCTCACGAATAAGGTCAAGTGTCTCTTCTGGTAACCAGTTACCTGTTTTGTTGAATGCTTTTTCACCAGCGTATACTTCTTTCCATTCGATCTTTTTCTTACCGTTGTATGCTTTTTCAACTGCTGCATCGAATACACGTACAGCTGCATTCCAAATGTCAGGTCCTGTTCCGTCACCGATGATGAATGGAATGATTGGTGAGTTTGGAACTTGAAGTGTACCGTTCGTTACTGTGATGTTTTCGCCTTGAAGTGTAGCCATGTCTAAAAATCCCCCTTAAGTAATTGTGATCTACATCAAAAATCAGGAGAGGATTACTCCTCTCCGTCCTTTTAACGTTCTTGAATGGACACGTATGTCCGGTGCGTTTCACCCGTGTAGTCTGCACGCGGGCGAATCAGACGGTTATCGCTATATTGCTCTAAAATGTGCGCCAACCAACCTGACATCCGACTTACAGCAAAGATTGGAGTGAATAATTCTGTATCAAGTCCAAGTGCATGGTACGTAGAAGCAGAATAGAAATCAACATTTGGTTTCAATCCTTTTTCCGATTGGACGATTTCGTCAATCTTAACTGACATCTCGTACCACTTCGGCTCCCCGATTTGAGCAGTCAGCTGACGGCTCATTTCTTGAAGATGCTTCGCACGTGGGTCGCCGTCCTTGTAGACACGGTGACCGAAGCCCATGATTTTTTGCTTGTTCTCAAGTTTATTATGAACATACTCGTCAACCTTTTCAACCGAATCAATTTCAAGCAACATCTTCATGACGGCTTCGTTCGCTCCACCGTGAAGTGGTCCTTTTAATGCGCCCATCGCTGCTGTCACACCTGAGTAGACGTCAGAGAGTGTCGCGACACACACGCGTGCCGTGAACGTCGAAGCGTTCAACTCGTGATCAGCGTGAAGGACGAGCGCTTGATTGAAGGCTTTTTCCGCAACTTCCGTCGGTTCTTCGCCTGTCAACATGAACAAGAAGTTTCCTGCGTAAGAAAGACCTGTTTTAGGTGCAATCGGTTCTTGTCCTTTTTTGATACGTGCGTAAGCTGTAACAAGCGTTGCGATTTGCGCTTGTAATTTGATGGCTTTAGCGTAATTCGCCTCAGTCGACATATCTTCCGATGTTTCATCGTAAAGCGCGAGTTGAGAGAGCGCCGTCCGAATCGTCGCCATCGCATTCGCCGACTTTGGTGCTGCCTTCATCGTCTCGAGAACGGCAGTTGCGACTGTCGCTTCGGAAATCAATGCTTCCGACAGTTGCTTCAATTCCTCTTCTTTTGGTAGACGGTCGTTCCACAGTAAGAAGACGACTTCCTCAAATGAGGCGTGCTCCGCCAAATCATCAATCGTATAACCGCCATACGTCAATTGACCATCGATGATCGAACTGATTTTCGATGAAGTCGCGACGATTCCTTCTAAACCTTTAGTTTGCGTCATGACAATAATCCCCCTTTTTTCCCCAGAAATTTAAAACGCTTTCATTTCCGTATTGAAAAAAAGACGTCTACTCAAGAGTCGTTCCCCATGCTTGTACCGCTGTACTCTTGAATAAACCATCTTGTTTCTGTTCTTAGTATAAACAAAATTACCCAAAAAGTGAATGAACTTGCATACTATTATCAAAAAATTAATTCGTTCACTCGATGGATTCGACTCATCCAGTGAACGCTTTTGCGATGACATCCCACATTCCGATGACGAGTGCAGCAATGCCGGCACCAATTAACGGACCGACCGGTACGCCTCGGAAAAGTCCGACTGCAAGAATCGTTCCAGCTAGCAAAGCTGTCGTGACGAGCGGATCTTCTTTCATCAGTCCAACACCGTGTGCTGCGACGATTGCGACAAAAATTCCTGATAAAAATGAGATGATGCCGATATGTCCCCGAATGCTTTGTAGAAGTTCTTTAAATCCAATGTCCCCTGCTGCAATCGGTACAAGGATCGCTGCCGTAATCAACGTGACGCCCCAAGTGATTCCTTTTGCCTGCAAGGAAGGAAACAATCGACTGTCGAGCCCGATTGCCTTGATGATCAGTAGAAAGGCAGCAGCAATGATCAGTGATTTATTTTGTGCGATGACCCCGATGAAGACGAGGGCAATCAAAAATAGATAGGCTTCCATACGTCCTCCTCAAAAAAAAGACGGACATGACCTAAGTCACGTCCGTCATGAATGGATTATGCGTTATACAGTTTACCTGTCAATGGATCGATTGAGATCATTTGACCGTCTTTGAAGACTGTCAATGCATCTTCGACACCAACGATGACTGGTTTACCGAGTGATGGTCCAACGATTCCAGCATGGCTTGTCAATCCGCCATCAACTGTGATCATCGCAGCAGCCATTTCGATTGCAGGCATCATGTCACGATCTGTTGAGTTCGTAACGAGAATCATGCCTGGCTTCGCTTTCGCGTTTGCTTCTTCAGCGTTTTTTGCGATGACGACTTCGCCAACGACACCACGCTCACCGATTCCACGACCGTTTGCGATTTCTTTACCAACGATGTGGATTTTCAACATGTTCGTTGTACCAGCAGTCAAGGCAGGGATACCTGCTGAGATGACGACGAGGTCACCATCTGTAACGAAACCAGCATCTTTAGCTGTGTCCGCAGCAAGTGTCAACATATCATCCGTGTTGTCTGAGAGATGATCAACGACGATTGGGTACACGCCCCATACGATGTTCAACTGACGTGCGACACGTGCGCTTGGTGTAACAGCGACGATGTTCGGCTCCGGACGGTATTTCGAGATACGTGCTGCTGTGTAACCCGATTGTGTCGGTGTCAAGATTGCTTTTGCGTCCAAGTTGATCGCAGTGTGCGTAACGGCTTGAGCGATTGCGTCTGTAACTGTGTGCTCACTACGTGTTTGACGATCTTTCAACAAGAGCTTGTAGTCGAGCATTTTTTCTGTACGTTTTGCGATCGAGTGCATCATTTGGACAGATTCGATTGGATAGTCCCCTGCTGCTGTCTCACCTGAAAGCATGATTGCATCCGTACCATCAAGAATCGCGTTCGCGACGTCTGATGCTTCAGCACGTGTTGGACGTGGGAAACGCTGCATCGAATCAAGCATTTGTGTTGCTGTAATGACTGGTTTACCGAAGTCATTACAAAGCTTGATCAAGTCTTTTTGAGTTGGCGTAACTTCTTCCGTTGGGATCTCGATACCGAGGTCACCACGCGCTACCATCAAACCGTCCGAAATCGCGAGGATTTCTTCGATGTTATCGACACCTTCTTGGTTCTCGATTTTCGGGAAGATTTTGATGTGGCTCGCGTTGTTTTTCTCAAGCAATTGACGAATCGCAACGACGTCTGACGCACGGCGTACGAAAGATGCCGCAATCAAATCGATATCGCTCTTGATACCGAACTCGATATCAGCAATATCTTTTTCTGTCAAAGCAGGAAGGTTAACCTTCACGTTTGGCAAGTTAACGCCTTTTTTCGTCTTGATGACGCCTTCGTTTTCGATTGAACAACGAAGCTCACGGTTCGGAAGTTTTTCAGTGACACGAAGACCGATGAGACCGTCATCAAGCATGATCATCGAACCAACTTCGACATCATCATAGAGTCCTTCATATGTGACAGAGAATTTATCTTTCGTTCCGACGATTTCGTTTGCGTCTCCGCTGACGATGATGACTTCTTGACCACGTTCGAGAAGCGCTTTTCCTTCTTCAAACGAATGTGTACGGATTTCTGGTCCTTTCGTATCAAGAAGAATCGTAACGATTTTGTTTGCTTCTTCTGCTGCACGACGGATATCCGTGATACGTGCACCGTGCTCTTCATAATCGCCGTGTGAGAAGTTCAAACGAGCGACGTTCATACCTGCTTCGATCATTTCTGGAAGACGTTTTTCTGACGCCGGTCCAATCGTACATACAATTTTAGTTCTACGCATATTCCATAAACCTCCTACGGTGTTTGGCCAAGTTCTCTTGCCCATTTCAATCCTATCGACGTTCGTTAAATCGAAAGCTGTTTTGAAAGCTCGAGGATTTCAAGATCCAGCTCGTGTTTATTTTCGTCGAGTGCCTCATCGATATCGAGATCGATCATCTTACCGCCACGTACACCTACGACGCGTCCTTGTTTTCCTTGAAGTAGGATTTCGATGGCGTGCGCCCCCATCCGACTTGCAAGTACACGGTCCGCTGCCGTTGGTGCTCCACCACGTTGAACGTGACCAAGAACCGTGACGCGTGTATCGAGACCTGTTTCTTTTGCGATTGCGTCTCCCACGTCTTGAGCGCGACCCGCACCTTCGGCGACGATGACGATCGAGTGTTTTTTACCGCGGTTGACACCACTTTGAATTCGCTCGAGGACTTCTGTTAAATCTTCAGGGCGCTCAGGAACAAGAATTGATTCCGCTCCACCAGCAAGTCCTGCGTATAATGCGATATCACCTGCATCGCGTCCCATGACTTCAATGACATATGTCCGCTCATGTGATGATGCTGTATCACGAATTTTATCGATGGCTTCGAGCGCCGTGTTAAGCGCTGTATCAAACCCAATCGTATAATCCGTTCCTGGAATGTCGTTATCGATCGTACCTGGTAGTCCGATTGTCGGGAAACCAAGTCCTGTCAATTTTTGGGCACCACGATACGACCCGTCTCCGCCTACGACGACGAGTGCATCAATTTCAAATTTCTGAAGATTGACGACTGCTTTTGCTCGTCCTTCTTCCGTACGGAACTCAGGGCAACGTGCCGAACGTAAGAACGTTCCACCTCGTTGAATGATGTCGCCGACTGATCCAAGGTTCAACTGGACAATGTCCCCGTTGATTAATCCTTGATAGCCATTGTAGACACCAAATACTTCTAAGCCATGAAAAATCGCTTTACGCGTGACAGCACGCACCGCGGCGTTCATACCTGGTGCATCGCCGCCACTCGTTAAGACAGCAATCCGTTTTAAACTCACGTTAATCACCTCTCCATTAATCTGAATCTAAAATAGCACGTTGTTTTCTTGTTTTACAACAGGGCAGATTGCATAAACTTTCCCTTGGTTTTTCATCACTGAATCCGGAAATGAGTAATATCAATCATGATAGCGATTACATGGTGCTTATGTGCCAATTTGGTGATATTTTTCGGTCCGTTGATTGATGAGCTCTTCCTTGGTCAAATGAACCAATGATTCGAGCTTCTGTACCAATACAGTTTTTAATTTATCCGCCTGTAATGACACATCAAGATGGGCTCCCCCGACGACTTCCGGAATGATCGCATCCGCAATCCCGAGTCGTAACAAATCGGGTGCTGTGATTTTCATCGATTCCGCCGCTTTTTCCGCAAGACTCGCGTCTTTCCATAGTAGTGCTGCAGCACCTTCAGGAGAAATGACGGAATACGTTGAGTTCTCGAGCATCAAGAGTTGATCGCATACTCCGATTCCTAAAGCACCACCTGACCCTCCTTCACCGATTACGATCGAGACGATCGGAACCGTCATGCCAGCCATCTCAAACAAGTTTTTCGCAATCGCTTCACTTTGACCGCGTTCTTCTGCAGCACGTCCAGGATAAGCCCCTTTCGTGTCGATGAACGTAATGATCGGTCGATTGAATTTCTCCGCTTGTTGCATGAGACGTAGTGCTTTTCGGTATCCTTCCGGATGTGGCATCCCGAAATTACGACGAATGTTTTCTTTAGTGTCTTTCCCGCGTTGGTGACCGATGATCGTCACCGGACGACCATTCAATGTTCCGATTCCGCCGACGATTGCCGCATCATCATATCCATGACGATCTCCGTGCAATTCGATGAAATCTTCACAAATCGATTCAATGTAATCGAGTGTCGTTGGACGTTCTGGATGACGTGCCAACTGAACACGATTCCACGCTTTCATATTCCCGTAAATATCGAGTTCTAACCGATGAAGACGTTCTTCAAGAAGTTGGAGTTCTTCCTTGAAATCAAGTCCTTGTGTTTCCGCCATATCGTGGAGCTCAAGAATTTTTTCACGTAAAGCAATGACTGGTTGGTCAAATGGTTGCATGGTTCGTTCCCTCCGCATGTAGCTTTAAGATTCGCGTATAGTACGTCTTCAGATCATGTCGTGATACGACATCGTCCAATTGACCTGCTTGTAATAAGAATTCTGCTGTTTGGAAATCTTCCGGTAGTTTTTCACGAATCGTCTGTTCAATGATTCGTCGACCTGCAAACCCGATCAACGCACCTGGTTCAGCGATATTGAAGTCACCGAGCATCGCAAAACTTGCTGATACACCACCGGTTGTAGGATGCGTCATACAAGAAATATAAAGTAATCCAGCGTCTGAATGCTGTTTTAAGAAAAGACTCGATTTCGCCATTTGCATGAGACTGACCATACCTTCTTGCATCCGGGCTCCACCTGAAGCGGAGAAAATCGTGACAGGTAGACGATGTTTCGTTGCATAACGAACAGCTTCAGAAATCGCAGCACCGACTGCCGCTCCCATCGAACCCATCCGGAATCGCGCATCCATGACACAAGCGACGAGTGGGTGACCATTCACATTCCCGACGCCACAGACGATCGCTTCCTCAAGACCCGTTCTGACTTGGTCGCCTTTTAATTTTTCCGGATAGTCTTGGAATCCGAGTGGATCCGCTTGAACTGCCGGCAGATCGAAATACGTTACCGAACCTTCATCGAATAACTGTGTAAAACGTTCTTGAGCGGTCAATGGATGATGATACCCACATGAACAGACACGTAAGTTCGCCTCCAGTTGTTTCGTATATTGGATCAATTTACATTTCGGACATTTTGTCATTAGGCCAACCGGTACATCGACACGCTGCTCCTTTGAAGTCAGCGTGACGAATTTTTTAGGTTTTCGAAAAAATGCTTGCACGTTCAGTTCCCCCTTGTCATCCTATGGGCGGTTCAAGAGTTGTTCCCGTTCCGCCTGCGTATAGAGTTCCCCTTGACCGAAGCTTTTATGGAAGGCATTGACTTGTCGCCAGATTCGTTCAAACAGATCGTTGTCGACCGTCTGAATCAACGTCTCACGAAACGCAGCATCGGATGCAACGACTGGTGCAAGCACCGAAAGGTCATCCAGTTGCGCGAGCGCTGCTTGCTCAAGCAAGCGAAGCGTTCCTGCCAAGTCTTCGAACTTCGAATCGCCAGTCACTAAGAATTGAGCAATGATTTGAATATAGGTATGATCGTCACGGTTCAATAGAAAGCTTCCGCCCCCATGTCGTGTCTCGACGATTCCTAAATATGCGAGCGTCCGTAATGCTTCTCGTACGGACGGTCGGCTGATGGATAAACGTTCTGCCAGTTCCCGTTCTGATGGAATCCGGTCTCCTGGAACTAATCCATCTTGTTCGATCATCAATTTAATCGCCGCGATATTGGCTTCAAATGCATTTCGTTTCTTCTCCATATCGATACGGCACCACCTTTCTGACCCTTCAGTCGGTTGCTTTATTCGGTGGCATTGGTCAGACCAATTACCCCTTATTATAACAAATCTTATTACCTAGTACTAGTTTGAGCGAGGGACATTTTTCAAGACGACATGATCTTCACCAAACTGCATGCGTAGACGAGCCATTAATTCCTCGTCATGGCGAACCGCATAGAGTGGTGGTAACGATTTCGTCTCACGTGAATCAGCGTAGCGAACGACGACCGGAATATCACCTGGTACCGTTTCAAGCAACTGTTCGAGAGCGGCAAGCTCATTTTTCGACGTTAACTTGATGAACAAAACATCTTGTCCCAGTGGTCGTAGGCGTTCCAATATGAATTGACGCTCTCCTTCGCGATCTTGAACCTTTAATTCGATTAACAACACATTCCCTAAATAAAGTGACCGGCGGAATCGTTCATATTGACTCGGGAAGACGACGACCTCTTCATTCGAATAACCGTCGACTGCCTGAATGACAGCCATCGTTTGACCACGTTTCGTCTTGAATTCTCGGAGTTGATCAATATAGCAGACTAAATAATGCGTATCTGTTCCGACTCCAAGGTCATGAAAATAGGTAGACTCGATCGGTGATTTCATCGCTGTCGTTAATGGCGAATACGTCAACCAGAACCCGAGCGATTCTCGTTCTAGACGTGCCCAGTCAGAATCGCTTCGATTCGATGACTTTTGCGTCCGACGCTTCCCTAGGATGGCTAATTCATCTGGCAATAAGGTGTTCGACGACTCCGTGAAATACTCAAGTACCTCTTGTTCAGCAAGCCCGCGATCTCCGTGCGTCGCGCGATCTAACGCTCCACTGTAGAGTAACAATTCAATTTTTGCGCGTTCCTTCTTACCCCAACCGACTTGAGTCAATAGGTCAGCGATCGTCGCCGCATGCTTCGATACCTCTTTCAACCGCTCAAACTCTCGTTCAGAAATACCTTTAATGACATGGATTCCGAGTCGAATCCCTTTGCCTTCCAAGGAAGAACGATAATCTGAAATCCAGATATCGGGTGGCAAGATCGGAAGACGTCGTTCGCGCATCAACCGAACGAGACGTTCCGGTTGTTCCACTGAAACGAGTAAGAAAATGTGTGGGAAATGGGCTTTGATATACCCGAGAGCATAACTGATTTTTGAATAGGCGACCGCGTGACTTCGGTTGAATCCATATCCAGCAAATCGTTCGATTTGCTCATATAAGGAACTGGCAATCGTATCATCGAATCCATTCGATTTTGCTCCTTCAAGGAACCGAACTCGCTCCTGCTCAAGGGAATCCGTACTTTTCTTCGAAATCGCACGACGTAATAAATCCGCTTGTGCCAGCGTAAAACCAGCCACGCGGCGCGTGATTTCCATGACTTGCTCCTGATAGACGATGATGCCATGCGTTGAGGCAAGCACTTCCTCTAACACCGGATGCAACATCTGATAAGGTTGACCGGCTTTTCGCTTCGCGTATAGATCAATGAATTTCATCGGTCCCGGACGATACAGTGACATCGTTGCCACCAAATCCTCGAACCGATTCGGTTTTACGTCGCGGAGTGTCTGCTTCATTCCGGACGATTCGAATTGGAAGATATCATCCGTTTCAGCACGGGCAAAGACTTGGAACGTCGCGCGGTCTTCCTCTGGAATTTGCGTGAGTGTAAAGGAGGGTTGTTCTCTTCGAATCAATTCTTCCATCCGACGCAAACGACTTAAATTCCGTAACCCTAGCAAGTCGATTTTCAACAACCCTTGGCGTTCTAATGCCTGCATCAAAAACTGTGTCACGTACCGTTCATTTGGACCGGCTTCGACAGGTGTCGTCTCGACGAGATTCTCGGAACCGATGACGACACCAGCTGCGTGAACCGACCGTTGTCGCGGGAGACCTTCGACTGCTTGCGCGAGTTGCAAAAGTTGTCGGCGCTTTTCACTTCCAGAAAACCAACGATACATCTGTTTATTCTGTTCGACCCCTTGTAGCGTCGTTGATTTCCCGAGCTGTTTGACAGCCGCATCTAATTCATCCTTCGAAAACTCTAGCGTTCGTCCGACGTCTCTCAGAGCGGCTTTCGCACCAAGCGTCGACAATGTACCAATCTGCGCAACATGGTCTTGTCCATAACGCGTTACGAGATCTTCTAATACTTCTTCTCGCCGTTCATCTTCGATATCGATATCGATATCCGGCATCGAAATCCGCTCCGGGTTCAAGAATCGTTCGAATAGTAATCCGTATTTCAGTGGATCGACCGTCGTAATCCCAAGCGCATAGCTGACAAGCGACCCAGCTGCTGAACCACGACCTGGTCCAACGAAGATGCCTTTTGCTTTCGCGCGGCGGACAAGTTCTTCAACGATCAAGAAATAGTCGGCAAATCCTGTCTTATCGATGACAGACAACTCATAGGCGAGCCGTTCCTGCGCTTCTTTACTTTCATGACCATGCGCTAGTAATCCTTCTTCAGCATGCATCCGTAACAACGCATTCGAATCTTCTGCGACGCGTGGTAATGGACGTTGTTGAAACGGTAGTTCTAAGTGTTCAGATGTTGCGGCAAACTGCTCTGCCATCATGATTTCTCGCTCGGTAAAGTCTTCGAGTAATTCTTCCCGCGTCTTTAAATGCATCAGACGATCTGTTTTTTGATCCTGGAACGTCGTCGCTTCACGAATGGCACGAATCGCTTGATAAGCTGCGGCTTCATCTCGACGGAGGTAACGTACGGGATCAACCGGAATCGTCTCAACACCAAGCGCTGCTGCTACTTCTCGGTAACGCATACGACTCTCTCGTTCAACGGTCGAACGACTAGAGACTACGCCCATGTATGTCTGCGCCCCCTGAACATGTCCCATCCATTGAACGAAGGAACGACGTAAACGTGTCACATCTTCAGATGCCTGTCGCATCGGAACGAGCACTGCAATGAGTGATGAAACGTCCGTCTCCGATTGCCGGCTTGCTAATCGATACAGTTGGCGCAGTCCATCAGAAGAAAAAGCAAACCATAAGATACAAAACTCTTCTTCTTCGATTCGTTGCTCCCAGCCGACGACCGGTTGCACATTACGACGCTGACACGCATCGATGAATGCAGGAACTCCTGTCAATGTCGTTTCACAGATGACCGCTCGCTTAATTTGACGACGGACAAGCTCGTCTAGATACGTCTCGATACGAACTAAACTCTGTAATGGACTAAATTGCGTTCGAACATTTATATGCATCTTCCATTCTCCTTTCTCTTCTGATGGAGGTTTCTAAAAGTTTTCAGAACATTCATATCTAACTGACTCAAGTACTCGCCATCTGATTTATTATTCGCTACAATAAGTATAGAAATATCATGACGGGTACGGAAGGAGCGTTTCTCATGATTTTAAATCGTAGTCAAATCGCACGTGAAAAAGTCGAACAATTAAAGCTCGGTGTTACCGCTTTTACTGAAACGGAAGAAATCGCTGAGAAAATTCGCAAGTCTGTCGCCGAACTTCAACTGAATGTCATTGAAGATCACACAGATCGTGGTGTTTGGTTCATTCCGCAAGACAAAACAAAGACGCAATAAGCGTAAAAAGGCTGTTCGTTTCGCTTCCTCAATGAGAGGAGTGAGACCGAGCAGCCTTTTTCCATTTAAAACTGGAAGTTAGCAGCGACCTCATCCAGACGACGGACGACACGTTCGACTTCACTCAACTGCCCAATCGTTGCCCCGGACGCCATCGGATGTCCACCACCATTGAATTCTTTTGCTACTTCATTAATGACGGGACCTTTCGAACGAATCCGAATGCGCACTTCCTTATCCGTTTCGAGGAAGAGTGCCCAACATTTCATCCCTTTTAAACCAGCGAAGCTATTGACGAGCAAAGATGCTTGTTCAACCGTCGCTCCGAATTGTTTCAATGTATCCTGTGTCAAAACGACATATCCGACACCTTGATCCGTCAATTGAATATGTTGAAGAACATATCCTTGCACGTGGAGCGCCGCAAGTTCCATTTCGTACATATTGCGGTACAACCAATCCGTATCGATTCCCGCATCAATCAGTTGTGCCGCGACTTCAAACGTTCGTTTCGTCGTACCACGGAACTGGAAACGTCCCGTATCGCCGACGATTCCTGCGTAGAATTGAATAGCAGCAGCTGTTGGAATGTCATATCCCCACTCATTCAATACATGAACGAGCAATTCAGACGTCGAGCTCATCGTCGTATCGACGAGTTGTACGGGTGCATATGGATCTTCATCCGGATGATGATCGATTTTAATGACGTTTTTCCCTGTCATCGCGAGTTTCCCATCGATCCGTGCTTGGTTCGCTGTATCAAGGATCACGACTAACGCTTCTTTATACAACACCTCGTCTACTTGGTCGAGTTCACCCATGAACGACAGTGATGTTGCCATCTCACCAGCAGATAAAATCGTCTTGCTCGGGAATTGATGTTGCAACGTCAATTGTAAGCCGAACTGACTACCGAGTGCATCGGGATCCGGACGTTCATGACGGTGAATGATGATTGTATCTGCCGCTTCAATTAGTTGTTTGATTTGCTCTTTCACTGTGCACAGCTCCTCTAATCTTGATATGATATTAGATGAAGACAAAAAGGAGGTCCTTTTAGCATGCAATTCATCCTCATCGCCCTCATCGTTTTCTCGCTTGGTAAGTATTTGTTAGCAAAACGCCGCGCGTTCCATACGAAAAGCACGAACCGAAAATACTTGTTCAATACACAAGCAAGCATTTGGTTGAGTCTGTTCGTCATCTTGTTTGCTGTCAACCAGTTCGTTTCGGGGAACGGATTAACGACACTTGTCGGAAAAATCGTCTGTTCTGTTTTAATCATCGTCGGTGTTGCTTCGTTCATCGCTGGATTCATCCGGTACAAAAAGATTTATCCGTATGTTGTCCGCGAGATGGAGCAATCCTAAGCAAGATTCAGAGGAACCGAAGTCACCTGACTTCGGTTCCTTTTTATATGCCGTTAACGGTCAATGAGTTGAGACGTCACGAGCGCTTTCGCTACGATTTGTGTCCCTTGATACATCTCGACATCGACCTTCCCAAATTTCCGACCGACGTCAAAGACATTCGCTCGAATCGTTACCGTACTTTCAATTTGAACGGGTTTAATGAAATAGATGCTGACGTTCTCGATGACGAGGTCACCTTTTTTCATATGACGTAACATCCGTGTCGCTCCTTCGACTAGAAGTGTCGTTAAGACACCACTCGAAGCAGTTCCCATGAAGTTTGTCATTTGCGGTGAGACTTCAAGCGATAAGTACGGTCCCCGTTCGTCCTCAGCTGCTTTGATTTGTCCTGTAATCAAATCGTCGAATGTCTCCCCGACCTGCGGCTGTCGATTCGCGAGTTGTAATGCTTTTAAGACATCTTGGCGACTAATGATTCCGAGCAATCGACCATATTGATCGATGACCGGCAACATCTCGATCCCTTCCCAGACCATCTGATGCGCGGAGTTCGTAACACTCGTACGAATACCGACTGTGATCGGATGCCGCGTCATGACTTTTTCAACAGCCCAGTCATGCGGACGGTCAATGATGTCCTTCGCTGTCACGACACCGACGACCTTCATCTGTTCGTCGATGACTGGGTAACGATTGTGTTTTGTCTGTTCGTTTAGCTCATGCCAGCGTGAAATGGGATCCGTCGTCTGTAAATAGAACGTGTCATGTAACGGGATTAAGATGTCCGAGACGAGTAAGATTTCCTTTTTGATCAATCGATCATAGATCGCTCGGTTAATCATCGTCGCGACCGTGAACGTATCATATGACGTCGAAATGATTGGCAACTCCATCTCATCTGCTAATCGTTTCGCATCCTCTGTCGTATCGAATCCACCGGTGATTAATACGGCAGCCCCTGCTTCAAGCACGAGTTCATGCGCTTTTTCGCGATTTCCAATGATAACGAGACTATCGACATCGATATAACGCATCATCGCTTCGAGTTTCATTGCGCCAATGACGAATTTCGTCAGTGTCTTGTGTAATCCGTTTCGTCCACCGAGGACCTGACCATCAACGATGTTCACGACTTCCGCAAACGTTAGCTTCTCGATATTTTCTTTTTGTTTCTTTTTAATCCGAATCGTTCCGACTCGCTCGATCGTCGAAACGAAACCGAGATTCTCCGCTTCCTTGATTGCGCGATAGGCCGTTCCTTCGGATACGGTCAAGTCCTTCGCGATTTGTCGGACGGAAATCTTCGTTCCGACATCAAGATCTTCGATATGTCGAATGATCTGTTCGTGTTTCGTAGGCATACTGTATCCCTTCTTTTCCTTTTTTCTACTCTCCTGTCATTATACTGTACTACTCTAAAGATGAAAACGTGTACTAGTCTGATTTACGATAAATGTTTTTCGAATCGGACGATGGTATACTTATGTAGAAAATGAGTAGAGAGGTGGAGTCATATATGAGCGAACGTACGAATCAAATTAGTGATTTCTTGAAAGAACAAGGAATCGATCTAGCTGTCATCACTTCGAAGGCGAATGTCTTTTATTTCTCAGGAGTCTACGCTGAACCCCACGAACGTGTCATGGCGGTCCTCGTCGACGTAACTGGCAAACACGCATTATTTTGCCCAGCACTCGAAGCAAGCATCGTCGCAGCGAGTCCTTGGGAAGGAGACGTCGTGACGTATGAGGATCACGAAAATCCATTCGATCGTCTAGCTGAATTATTCGAGACATTCGAACACTCGAACAACCGGATTGGTATCGAAGGTGAACATATGACGTTCAGCCGCTACCAGGAGTTGAGTTCACGTCTCGAGAATGCAGCGATTCTCGATATCGGTGAGTCGCTACAAGGACTACGCTTGAAAAAAACACCAGAAGAGATTGTCATCCTTCAAGAAGCAGCACAACTTGCGGACGAAGCAATTGAGATTGGGAAACAAGCGATTCGTCCTGGAGTCACAGAAATGGAAGTCATCGCGAAGATCGAATATGAAATGAAGAAAAAAGGTGTCCGTGAGATGTCGTTCGATACGCTTGTCCTATTCGGTGCAAACAGCGCTGATCCGCACGGCGTGCCAGGCGATCGTGTCATCCAAGATGGCGACTTCGTTCTATTCGATCTAGGTGTCGTCTGGAAAGGCTATTGCTCGGATATTACGCGGACCTTCATTTATGGCGAAGCGAACGAGGAACAGAAAAAAATCTACGAAACGGTTCGTCGAGCACTCGAAGCTGCGACAGAAGCGAGTCAAATCGGTACGACACTCGGTTCATTAGATAAGGCAGCACGTGATGTCATTACTGAAGCTGGATACGGTCAGTACTTCACGCACCGCGTTGGTCACGGACTCGGCATCGAGGTTCACGAATTCCCGTCTCTTGCATCAAACAACTTACTGACGGCTGAAGCTGGTATCGTCTATACACTCGAACCAGGCATCTATGTCCCAGGAGTTGGCGGTGTCCGCATCGAAGATGATATTCATCTTACTGCTGAAGGTCCTGTTGCGTTGACACGCACACCAAAACACCTTCAATCGATTCCGTCTTCTTAAGTCAAAAACGATACGAAAACACCTAAGCTAGTCGATAGCTTAGGTGTTTTTCATGTTCATTTACGTGATTGATGGACGACGTTGACGCCACCTGTCACATCAAGAATTGCTCCTGTGATCATGCTCGATTCTTCTGCAAGTAAGAAGGAGATAGCCCGAGCGATGTCTTCTCCGACACCTGTTCTTCCGACTGGTGTCGCTTCATCTTGCTCCGCTTCAGAAATTCGCTTCGTTTTATTGTCACCGACGATATTTCCGGGATTGACCATATTGACTGTAATACCATGTTCCGCTTCTTCAAGCGCCACACTCTTCGTCAAACTCACCATACCGCTTTTAGCAGCCGCGAATGCTGCCCGGCATACCCACCCTGGAGCCGTTGCGCTTTCCGGAAAACCATAGGTGATGATCCGACCATATTCTTGCTCGCGCATGACAGGCAACACTTGACGCAACAACCAAAAACTAGCGGTCAGATTCCCAGTGATGACTTCATTCCATTCTTGATCGGTGTAATCGACTAATGCTTTCCGTTCAAAGATATAGGGTCCTGCATTAAGTATCAACGCATCGATTCGACCTTGTCCGTCAATCGCTTGTTGAGTTGCGCGCTTCAATTCTTCTTGGTTCGTCACATCTGCTTGAATCGTCACTAGATTCGGATGTTCGAACTCGGGTTCAGATCGATGAAACGCCGTTACTTTCCATCCTTCTTCCAGTAACTGGCGTGTCACTCGCTCTCCCAGTCCTTTTGTACCTGCCGTAATTAATGCGTGCCTCATCTTGGCATCGCCCCCTTTCACTGACTCCATCTTACGACGTAATCGAAAGGAAGGACAATTTTTAGAACTCGTTGAATGTTTCGTCCGCTTCCAATGAGAGAATGGTATAATTAGGGTGTACTCATCATATCGATTACGAAGGGATGGATTCATCATGGCAATCGTCTATCATAATGTACTTGTAGCAGTAGATGGCTCAAAAGAGGCAGAACGTGCCTTCGAGACGGCAATCGATGTTTCACTGCGAAATGATGCAAAACTCATCATCGCACACGTCATTGATACACGGACATTCGCAACAGTAGAAGCATATGACCGTACCATCACGGAACGTGCCGAGTCTTACGCGAAGGAATTGTTAGACGAATATGTCAAGACCGCTCAAGATCGCGGTGTACAGGAAGTCGAAGTGGCGATTGAATACGGTTCACCAAAAGTAACGATCGCAAAAAAACTCGCCCCTAATCACGATGCTGATTTAATCATCTGTGGCGCGACCGGTTTAAACGCTGTTGAGCGTTTCTTCATCGGTAGTGTCTCTGAGAGCATTACGCGTTATGCAAAATGTGATGTCTTGATCGTCCGTTTATGAACCACTCTTCTCTGAAACTGACCTGTCTTCCTAAAAAGGAAGACAGGTCTTTTGGCGCTCCATTCAAACAAAAAACCATCGAACCGATGTCCGATGGTTTGAAATCATTTGTATTTTACTGTGACCGTACGGCGACCCCAGTTGAATGCTTCTGAACGTGAGTAGTAAAGGATATCGAGCTTCTTGCCTTTGATGGCACCGCCAGTATCAGCAGCTGTATATGTCCCTTTTAACTTCCCTTTGTAATACACTTTGACTGTCGAACGAAGTGGGATGACACGTGGATCAACGGCTACGACTTTCTTTTTAGAGCTTTTGATGTTCCAACCAATTGCTGTCAGGTTACCACTACCTGGATCATACGGTGTATAAGCTGTCGCACTCACATTCGTGACTGTTTTCCAACCACCCGTAGATTGTTTTTTCGAACTGCTTGATGTCACGACTTTCGAGTAGCTTGCGCTGAGATAAGCTGTTTTTCCTTTGTAGCTTACTTTATACCAGTTACCCGTTTTTGCTTTGTACGATAATGTTTGATTCTTATATAGAAGACCGAGTTTTTTCGAAGAAGTAGTAGCTTTCTGACGAATGACTAGGCTATCGACTGTTGACTTGACGTTTTTCTTAGTTGCAGCTTCCGCTTGAAGACCTGCGAACGAACTGAGTGCTAACACGACCGTTAAAACACTTGCGAGCATTCGTTTCATCATGTATTTTCTCCTCCATCATTGTTTCGTGTTTGTTAACTGAGATTAATATACATGACAAAACGAGGTAGTGCCGTTACATATAGACCACAAAAACATGTCTGTACTATTACTTTTATGTTACAAATGACTCATTTTTTTAAGAAATCATCCTTTTTCGGGTTTATTTTTACAAAGATGACGATTCATTTTTTGTTATATGACAAACACCGTAACAATAGATTGTACGTTCGTATATTTTATTTTTAGATTGTACCCTAAAAAAGGATCGAATCGTCATAATAACGATTCGATCCTTCCGTAAGAATTATGCGTTTTGAGCAACCAATCCACCAACACGAACTGTATCGCGAGCAATCATCAATTCTTCATTCGTTGGAATGATGATGACTTTAACTGGTGAGTGTGGGTAGTTAATGAAGAGTTCTTCTCCACGAGCCCCGTTGTTGAGCGATGGATCCCAGTAAACGCCCATGAATTCAAGACCACGTAAGACACGCTCACGGATTGAATCTGAGTTTTCTCCGACACCTGCTGTGAAGATGATGGCATCAACACCGTTCATCTCAGCAGCGTATTGCCCGATGTAACCGTGAATACGGTTCGCGAAGATACGGAGTGCCATCTCTGAACGGTGGTTTCCTTCTTTCGCAGCCGTTTGGACATCACGCAAGTCACTTGAGAGACCTGATAAACCGTAGATCCCAGATTCTTTGTTCATGACATTCAAGACGTCTTCTGCTGTTTTCCCTGTTTTCTCCATCAAGAATGGAATCAAAGCTGGGTCAAGCGAACCAGAACGTGTTCCCATCGTAATCCCCTCAAGCGGCGTGAAGCCCATCGTCGTATCGATTGATTCGCCACCAGAAACGGCTGCGATCGATGCTCCGCTACCTAAGTGACACGAGATTAAACGGAGGTCTTTTAGTGGACGACCGAGTAATTCAGATGCACGTTCCGTAACGTATTTGTGGCTCGTTCCGTGGAAACCGTATTTACGGATACCGTATTCTGTATAGTAATCATACGGCAAGCTGTAAAGGAAGTTTTCTTCCGGCATCGTTTGGTGGAATGCTGTATCGAAGACCGCTACTTGTGGTACTTCTGGAAGCAATGCTTGGAATGCTCGAATTCCGATCAAGTTTGGTGGAATATGAAGTGGTCCAAGTTCTGTATACGACTCGATATCATGCATGACTTCGTCAGTGATCAATACAGAGTCAGCATATTTCTCTTTACCATGAAGAACACGGTGTCCAACACCTTTAATCTCATCATAAGAAGAGATGATTCCGAACTCCATCAATTTTTCGAGTGATAACTCGACTGCTTCTTTATGTGTAGCAAGTGGGAGAACATCTGTATACTTCTGTCCTTCACCATATTTAATCGTAAAGATTGCATCGTCTTTACCAACACGTTCAACGAGTCCGATTGCGATCATCGTTTCGTTCGGCATTTCGAGCAATTGGAACTTCAAAGACGAACTACCTGCGTTTACCGCCATAATTTTTGCCATGATTTTTCCCCTTTTCCATTTGAATCCAATGAACATTCACATCTGTTTAGGTTTTCTTCTATTTCTGTTCTACAACTAGAATAGTCAAATTAACGACAGATTTCAATCACTTTGCGTAATTCATTTTAATTCTGTGTTAATCCATTCATCGATCTGTTTCACCATACCGCCAAACGAACGGGCATCTGTGAAGGATGGCAACTCAGCAAGTAATGCTTGTTTCGGCATCTTCATGCCAGCTAAATGATTGCGAACGATCAAGTAGCTTTTTGCTGCCTGTTCTTGCTTGAACATCGTGAGTGGTAACTGCAAAATACCGATGACATGTGCTTTTGATTCGAAGTACTGTTTTAACTTTCCTTCAGTATCATGCTGGAACAGTCCGTTTGGAATGACGAAGACACCGAATCCACCTGGTTTGACGTATTGCATCGCTTGTTCGATCAACAAGAAATGACTATAGCTCATGCCTTCGTCTCGTTTCAAGATGTAAGAAGCAGCTGCCTCCTCATCCGGATAATAGCCGACAGGAAGATCAGCCATCGCAAGATCAACGGGATCAAGTAACAACGGTCGTAATGCATCTTGATGGGTATACGTGACTGGATAATCCAGCAGTTCCGTCACCGCTGCCGATAAACGGATCAACGTCTCATCCACCTCAACTGCTTCAGCGGATGTACCTGTTGAAAGCTGACTTAAGACAGCATGTAACATACCACCTGTTCCACTTCCTAATTCAAGTAGCCGAATGTCCTCCTTACCTACCAATTTCCCGATTAGATAACCAGCAAACAAAGCGACACTGTCTGGTGTCGGTAAGTGGTTCGGTTGTGCTTGTTTCATCCCTTCGAGAATAGCGAGGGATACTGCCTTGCGAATGACCTCTTTGTCTACATTTTCTGTGTGACGATCATTCAGTCGATCAATCACCGTCGTCAACGCTTCTAAATATGGCATATCGAGATCACGTTCGATTTGTTTTGTTTGACGTGTCAATTCCTTATATAACTTTTCTAACGGCTCCATGTACGTCATCCTCTCCAAAACGAAACGGCCCCCCGTATAGCGGGAGCCGTTTCTATCATTAGTTCCATTGTAACGCTTCAGCGGCGTTTGTAAACCATTCTTACTTCGCTTCACGCGCTGCAGCGAGTGCTGCTTCGAAATTGACTTCGTCTGTCGATTCTTCGAGGTATTCGACATACGTGATTTCGTTGTTCGAATTAAGAACGAAGACAGAGCGAGCAAGTAAACGTAATTCTTCGATTGCTACACCATACTGTGTACCGAATGAAAGATCACGGTGATCGGACAACGTTACGACTTGATCAAGACCGCTTGAAGCACACCAACGACGTTGTGCGAACGGAAGATCGTTTGAGATCGTCATGACCGTCACACCCTCGATCGTTGCTGCTTCTTCGTTGAACTTACGCGTCTGTGCATCACATACGCCTGTGTCGATCGATGGAACGACACTGATGATTCGAACACCTTGATATGTATCGCGTGTTACAGGTGATAAGTCGTTAGCAAGAACTTGAAAGTCAGGTGCTGTTTGTCCGACTTGAACAGACGTACCTTGCAGTGTAATTGGATTTCCTTTGAATGTTGCCATGTGAATTCCCCTTTTCCCCTGATCGGATATACTTTATTTTCTATTTAACTATAGGAATGATCTGAGAAGATGGCAAGCATTCTGCTACAATTCATGGTCTTCAGTATCCGTCTTTCCGAAAAACAGGTATAATGAAAGAGTTCATGAAACGCTTTCAAGGGGGAATTAACCATGGCTCGAAATAATGTCTACCTGTACTACCGAAATACACAAAGACACGAGACGCAGGTACGAAAGTTAATCGATGTCGGAACACGATACGGGTTGAATGTCGTCCAAGATCATCGACAAGCAAACATCATCGTTTCGATTGGTGGAGATGGAGCGTTTCTGCAAGCCGCACGTTTCACCGGTTTCCGTGATGACGCAATCTATGTTGGATTCGCCGAGGGACCAAACTCGTTCTATTGTGATTTCGATATCAATGACCTTTCCGCTGTTGAAGCCATCTTTAAGGAGACAGGTAATCGTGTCTCGGATGGTGAAATCGAAGTGCGTCGTTACCCATTGCTTGAGGCATCCATCAACGGTGGACCACCGATGCTTTGTCTAAACGAATGTTCTGTTAAGTCAAGCATCATCAAGTCACTTGCAATCGAAGTCTATATCGACGACTTCCTATTTGAGACATTCCGTGGGGATGGAATGGTCATCTCAACACCAACTGGCTCAACGGCTTATAATAAGTCGCTCTCAGGTGCAATCGTCGATCCGTTGATTCATTGTCTTCAAGTCAGCGAAATTGCTTCCGTCAACAACAACCGGTACCGGACGCTTGGTTCTGCATTCCTACTGAACCGCGGACGGAAACTCTCATTACGTATCATTGAGGACGGAAACGATTATCCGATCATCGGGATGGATAACGAAGCACTCAGTCTGACACGGACGGATTCAGTCGATATCCAGCTCTCTGAAAAAGAACTGAAAACCGTCAAATTGACGAACAATACATTTTGGCATAAGATTCAACGCTCATTCTTATGACAACAAAAAAATCTGCCTCCTCGGGCAGATTTTTTTGTTGCGTCTTCCGTTACGTCACCCCTTATACTCCAATAAAAGGAGGTACACAGATGACTTATTCTACTCAGGAAATCGCTAAACTTGCCGGTGTCACGAAGCGAACGTTATATCATTACGAGACAGTCGGGCTTTTAGTACCCCGGCGCACTGATACCGGTCACCGGTGTTACAGCAGGGAAGATCTTTTACGCTTGCAACAGATATTATTTTATCGTTCTCTCGATTTTCCACTGTCAGAAATCCAAAGGTTACTCACGCAACCTGATTCCGATCATCACACGATATTGAAAAAACAAATTACACTACTTCAAGAAAAAGCTTCGCATTATCAGACGCTCGCTCAACTCGCTGAACAGACATTACTCACTTTAAAAGGAGGAATCCCAATGAAAGACGAACAACTATTCCGCGGTTTACGTCACGACGAGATCGTTACGCATGAAAAACAACATGCAGAGGAAGTCGAGGAACACTACGGCGACACAGACGCCTATCGGATCAGCGCAAAAAGACAACAACAACGTACTCCGAATGAGAAAGAACAACTGAGCACCATGCACAAACAACTCGACCAACGCTTAACGATTCTTTACCGCGATGGACACAAGGCGACGGATGCAGACGTTCAACAAATCGTCAAAGAGCAACATGACTTCATCGACACGCACTATTATCCATGTGAATTATCTCTCTTTGCATCACTTGGTCAAATGTATGTGTCTGACGAACGATTCCGTGCCTATTATGATACGTATGCACCCGGACTATCTGCGTTCTATTCAGAAGCTATTTCACACTATGCAGAAGCAACATCAAACTAATGCTGCCTCTGCCTGATAGACGATTTTACCGGCTTGGACCGTCTCCACTAAGCGGTTATTCAAGATGGCTTCACCACGCAAACGATAGAAGTCTTGTTCAAAGATGACGAAGTCGGCATCGTAGCCTGGTAAGAGTAATCCTTTGCGTCCATGTGTTTCGGTCGCGAGATGTGGATTTTTTGTAAAGAGTAACAGTGCTTCGTACATCGATAACGTCTCATTCGTTTTATCGACACGTCCTGCCGTCCCTTCCGTCGCTGCATACAGGGAACGTCGGACATCGGGGTCAGAGATTGGCGCATCCGCTCCGCCGCACAACAGTGCGCCGGTCTCAGCTAACGAACGTAAACGATAACTCCAGTCAAGACGATTCAAGCCGAGGCGATCGACGATGAAGTCTGCATCGTCTAGTAAAAAGACCGGTTGGACGTCAATCAAGACTGGCAACTTCCGAATTCGCGCAAGCGTCTCCGGACGAACGACCGTCGCATGAATGATTCGGTCCCGCTTCCCTTTTGGCGCCGGATATTTCTCGAGCACCTGTACGAACCGCTCGATTGCTAAATCCCCGATAACGTGTGCCGCGACTGTAAATCCGTAACTACGTGCACGTTTGACGAGTTGCTCGAGCTGTTCTGGTGTATGCACTTCAATACCGCGTGTCGTCGGATCATCAGAATAGCCACGACCGAGTAGAGCTGTTCGTCCTCCGAGTGCGCCGTCGACGAATAGTTTCATCGCACCGATTGACATCGTTGATGGCAGAGTTGGCTGCTGTTGTACGAACTCATCGATGACAAGATGATGCACGAGTAGATGTGTATGGAAGCCTGTCTCTTCTGTCACTTCTTTATACGCTTGAAGGATTTCCGCGACATCTCCGTGATACGATAAATCTTCTGTGTGTGCCGCAATGATCCCATATTGATATAAGTTCTTAATCGCTGATCGAAGTGACGATTTATTTCGCTCTAAGTTTCCAGCTTGTAACGCATATAAAGGTTCAAGCGCCGCATCGTACAAAAATCCATCAGCTTCTCCGTTATCCGCTAAACCGATCTTTCCACCATCGATGACAGTCGATGCTTTATATCCGAGCTGTTGGAATAGGACATCATTGACAAGCGCAGTATGCCGGTCTGTCCGTTTTAATAAGGCAGGTGCGTCAGGAAACAACTGATTCAACCATGCTTTTGTCGGTGCACGATCAAGTTTCGTTTCGTCATATCCTTCCGCCACGTGGATTCCATTGATTGGTTCAGCCTTGAGGAAAGCTTGTCCTAATGTTTCAAGCGTCGCATAACGCGATGCATCGACACGGTTGATCGCTTCCCCGTAACCAATCAAATGAATATGTGCATCTGTGAAGGCTGGATAAACAGCTTTTCCGTTCAAGTCGTGAATCTGATCAATGCGTCTACCGAAACGACGGCGTAGTTTTCCCTCTTCACCCATCGCGATGATACGTGTCTCCTCGACGAACATCGCTGAATGGACATCCTCTTCATGTGCCATTGTACGAATCAATCCATTTACGTATAGTGTTCCCATTCTACTCACTCCTCTTTTTACAAAAATAGGGTGACCATGACGGTCACCCTGAATTGTCGATCCTGATTTAAACGTGCAGTGTTTCCTCTGGTGCACACGATCGTTTAATGCGTTCGATCGCGTCCGGATCGTATTCATTTAGGACACGTTCCGCTAAGACGATCGTTCGTTCATAGTCTCCCGCTAAGAACTTCGTTTCCGCGATCGTCAGCGACATATGTATCTCGTTGTCGTGGCGACGATATCGGTTCGCATACTGGACAAGCCGTTCTGCATACGTGACTTCGAACACTAATGTATCTAACCGTTCTTGCACATGTTTAAACGTTTCTTGGACGTCTTGACTTTGCGCAACGATTGATCGGACATTAAACGGTAACTCTTCGAGCCGTATCTCAAGCGTCTGTAGCGAACGATTCGCATTACGTAGCGCTTCTTCGACTTCCGTTGGCAAGTTCGGTAACCCAAGTCGTTTCAGACGAAGTCGTGTTTGCGAGAGTTGATGGCGCCATTCGACCATCCGTTCGCGAACTTCTGTCTCTTCTTTTCGAAGTGCTTGAAGTTCGACTGTAAAGCGTTCGTATTGAATCATTAACTGTTCTTCTAAGCGAATCGCATCGCGCATTTGATCTTCGAGCATACTGAAGGGAATGATTTTCCCAGCAATTGACTCATCGAGATCTTTTGCCGCTTCGAACAGTAGCTCTTCGTCACGCTGGATCGTTTCATAATGAATTCCAAGATCTGCTGAGATTTCATACTTTTCACGTAAAATGCTGAACTCTTGTGCTAACTGATGAATCCGTTCGCGCATCCGTAAGGCTTTTTGTTTCAAGGATTGGTTTTCTTTTTTTACTTGATGACGCGCATCAACTTCACGACGGAACGTATCATACATTTGATCAACGTCGGCTGATAACTGTTGAATCGCCTCTTCCAAACCATCGACTTCAAGTCTCTCGATTTTTTCAGCAAGACTCAAGCGTTGTTCCTCGAACCGTTTGATCTCCGATTGGAGACCGAGTGGCTCAAGTGGATAGCCATCTAATGACATTTCCTTATAACCCGCTCCGAGCTGATCAATTCGTTGACGCAATTCATGAGCGAGAATCTTCCATTGTTTCGGTACGAGCTCGACGAGTTGACGTGTCGTTGCTACTTCTTGTTCAAGCAACAAGCTTGTTTCATACGCCTTCGTCACTTCACCTGAAGCTTCGTACTGGCACATCTCATTCCAGTGCGCATCGATTTGTTCACTTCGTTCTTCCAGACGCGCGAGCGCCGGTCCGAATGAATTCGCTTGAATCAATAATGATTTCCGAACTTGCCCTGAATCAGCTTCACCTTGCGCTTTCAATTCGGCTAGAACCGATTGATTCGTTTTGAACGTCGACATCTCGACGAGCATCTCATCAATCAACCCTTCGAGTTCCACAATTAATTGTTCCGTTACTTCGAGGTCATTCTTGACGGCGATGAACCGATATTTATCAAGCGCTTCTTCCGCTCGGTAAAGTGTTTCATCGATTTGGGCGACGTGGACCGTTAGCAATTCTTCCCACGCTTGATGCCAGGAGCTGAACTTCGTCTCCGTCTCACCCGCCATCGGTAGTTGCTTTAAGTCCTGCAACTCCTTTGGAATCGATGCACTGACGATGCCTTGTTTTCGCATATCAAGTTCATCGATTTTCGTGTAGTATTTTTTTCGACTGATCATGCTAAATAGCATGACGAGTAATACGATGACGATGACCCCGATCACCCATGCCCACATTTGTCACGACCTCCACTCTGTCCTGCGACTTTAGATTTTCTCTAAATCGCAATAATCTTATCCTTATAATAGTATAGCGCAACCGTTTTGCATAGATTTACAAGGGCTTTTCCTGATTTCTTCCGCTCTTTTGAATCCTTTTTCCAAAAATCAATTGTTTGTCAGCCGCACGAAAACTCGTTAAACTAAAAAAAATACGCTTTTCACGGGAGGAATTTTTATTATGTTCGAAACGAAAACATATGAAGGTGACCGGACGAAACAATATGACATGCTTTCAAAACAACTGGATGCGTTATTAATGGGAGAAGAGAATCAAGTCGCGAACTTGTCGAATGCGAGCGCGCTACTCAATCAATTCCTCGATCGTATCAACTGGGTCGGCTTCTATTTGACAGATACGGAACAAAATCAACTCGTCCTCGGACCATTCCAAGGACTTCCCGCATGCGTCCGTATTCCTTTCGGTCGTGGTGTCTGCGGAACGTCAGCAGCAGAGCAAACGACGCAACGGATCGAAGATGTTCATCAGTTCCCGGGACACATCGCGTGCGATGCAGCTTCGAACTCAGAAATCGTCATTCCACTCGTCAAAGACGGTCAAACAATCGGCGTACTTGACATCGACAGCCCAGAGTTCAACCGTTTCGATGAAGTCGATCAAGCTGGTTTAGAAGCTTTCTGTACGACACTACTTCGTCATCTGTAATTCTGATTGACAGTCGATTGTCCACACCGTATACTTGTAAAAGTGCAGAAATGATAACGATAGCGGTCAAATCGCTTACGTATCACATTTCATGACTCGGTGAATAACCGGAGGGGCATCGTGTAACTTTGCTATCAAGCGAGGGTGCCACATCATGAAATGGGCGTAATGTGGGTTTGATGGCGTTATTATTTTTATGCAAATAATAACGAACAATAAGGAGGAGTCTTATTATGGCTCGCTATACAGGTCCAGCTTGGAAACTCTCACGTCGTCTCGGTATCTCACTTACTGAAACAGGAAAAGAAATCGCAAAACGCCCTTACGCACCAGGTCAACACGGTAACAGCCGTCGTAAAGTATCTGAGTACGGTCTTCAACTTCAAGCGAAGCAAACACTTCGTCACATGTACGGAGTAAACGAACGCCAATTCAACCGTATCTTCAACGATGCTGGCAAAATGCCTGGTATCCACGGTGAGAACTTCATGTTCTTACTCGAAGCACGTCTTGATAACGTCGTTTACCGTATGGGTATGGCTCGTACACGTCGTGCTGCTCGTCAGCTCGTCAACCACGGTCACATTCAAGTTGATGGACAACGCGTTGATATCCCATCATTCCGCGTGAAACCAGGTCAAACGATCTCAGTTCGCGAAAAATCGAAGAACTTTGTCGTTATCAAAGAAGCACTCGAAGTTGCTCCAGCAACTAAAGACTTCGTTACTTTCGATGCTGAGAAGCTCGAAGGAACATTCGTCCGTCTTCCTGAGCGTTCTGAATTGAACGATCAAATCCAAGAACAACTCGTCGTTGAGTACTACTCACGTTAATCGATTGTTCCAGCACTCACTTCGGTGGGTGCTTTTTTTGTCTGTTAATAAAATGTATACCTGGTCTTAAAAAAAGAGTGACGTCATTTATTTGTTTGTGTTAACCTATAAATATACATAGTTAACACAAATAGAAAAGAGGACTTCATTCATGAAAACAAGAGATTTAACGTTCATCGCCCTTGGTGCTGCCATCATTGCAGCCGTCAGTTCTATGCCACAAATCCAACTCGTCGGTGCTGTTCCGATCACACTCCAGATGCTCGCGATCATGACGGTCAGTGCGATCCTCGGTGGAAAACGTGGCGGACTCGCTGTCTTGATCTTCCTATTGCTTGCAGCAGCTGGTCTACCCGTTCTCGGAGGAAAAGGCGGACTTGCTCCGTTTGTCGGACCAACTGTCGGTTATTTGATCGCCTTTCCGATCGCCGGATTCTTCATCGGTCTCGTCGCCGAAAAAACACGTCGCTTCGTTCCCCTCTTCATCGGGATGATTGTCTTTGGACTCGGTTTAGTCTACCTGCTTGGAACATTCGGTCTAATGGCTGTACTTGATTTGTCGTTTAAAGATGCTTTTGCAATCAACTATCCCTTCGTCCTATGGGATACGATCAAAGCAGTCGTTGCAACGACAATCGCCGTTCGCTTGTTACCTCTCCGCTTATTCCGGACAGCTTAAAAAAACGCTCCCTGTGCATAAGACAGGGAGCGTTTCCTATATCATCAAGCATGCTCGACGACGAAGTATTTTTTCTTTCCGCGACGTACGATCGTAAAGCGACCGATTGCATCGGCTTCCGTGATTTCTTTCGTTAAGTCTTGCTCGCGCTCTCCGTTTAGGTAGATCGCACCGTTCGTAACATCTTCACGTGCTTGACGTTTTGACGGACTGATTTTTGCCTCAACGAGAACTTCGACGAGGTTCTTCGCTTCACCGAGCGTAAAGCGTGGCATCCCTTTGAACGCATCTTCAATATCTTCGACTTGCAGGGATTTGATATCTCCACTAAAGAGTGCTGTCGTAATACGCTGTGCTTGTGTCAGACCTTCTTCACCATGGACGAGAACGGTCATCTCTTCTGCGAGACGACGTTGCGCAACGCGCTTCTCTGGTGCTGCCTTGACTTCTTCTGCGAGCGCATCAAGTTCTTTGTGCGTTAAGAACGTGAAGTATTTCAAGAATTTAATAACGTCGAGATCGTCGACGTTGAACCAGAACTGGTAGAACTCGTACGGTGACGTTTTGTCAGCGTCTAACCAAACCGCACCACCAGCTGTCTTACCGAATTTTTGACCATCTGCTTTTGTGACAAGCGGTACCGTCAAACCAAATGCTTTTTCTTCATGACCCGCACGACGAATCAATTCCATCCCAGCTGTGATGTTCCCCCATTGGTCACTTCCTCCGACTTGAAGGCGGCATCCTTTGTCTTCGTAAAGTTTCAAGAAGTCAAACGATTGAAGTAACATGTATGAGAACTCAGTGAACGAGATTCCGTTTTGAAGTCGTGAGTCAACAGAATCTTTCGCAAGCATGTAGCTGACTGGGAAGTGTTTTCCGATATCGCGTAAGAAATCGATGATCGTCAAGTCTTTCGTCCAGTCCAAGTTGTTCGCGATTGTGACCGGGTTCTCTCCTTCAAGCGGTAAGAAACGCGACAGTTGATCTTTAATCCGGTTCGCGAATTCTTCAACGATATCAGATGTATTCAATGAACGTTCCGTTGCGCGACCGCTCGGATCTCCGATCATTCCCGTCGCCCCACCAACGAGACCTACAACATGGTGACCTGCTTGTTGGAATCGTTTTAAGACTAAGATTGGCAACAAGTGTCCGATATGCAACGAATCAGCTGTTGGATCGAAACCTGTGTATAGCGTCGTTGGTGTCTCGAGTAATGTCTTCAATCCTTCTTCATCCGTCATTTGGTTAATTAAACCGCGAAATTCTAAATCCTCTAATAACGTCATTGTGTCTCCTCCTAAAGTTCACTTTAAACAATAAAAAACCGTCCCTTCGTCTAAGACGAAGGGACGGAAGATTCCGTGGTACCACCCTGATTGCCCTTTACATAAAAGGACCACTTGGTTCGTCGATAACGGGACGGACCGCTTGATTTCTCAAGAAACTCCTGGAAGCGTAATTCGTAAGTTCACTGTGTCCTAGTTCGCAGCACCACTAGGTCTCTGTCACAGGGAGTGACTTACTACTGTATTCCGATCACTGTTTAACGTAATATATGAAAATAAGATGGTTTCATGATACGTCGAAGGCGAATCCTCTGTCAAGTCCGATTTCACTGGTGGATTTATGGTATAATACGTCTATCTGTGATTTAATATTAATTTACACCTAAGTTTAAGATGCAAAGGAGATCATTTATGCGCGAGAACTGGTTCAAGTTTTGGAATCACCCCCGGACGAAAGCCGTTCGGCACTGGTCGAATATCACATACGATGTTTCATGGAACATCATTTTATTCCTTATCATAGCAGTCTTGCTCATCGGAAGTTTCTCTGTCGGGGCTGCTGGTGGATATTTCGCCTCACTTGTCAAAGGTACGAAAGCACCACCTTTGACTGAGATGAAACAAGAAGTAAACAGTTATGCGGTGACAAGTCAAATTTATTGGGGAAGTGGCGAAAAGCTGACGAACATCTCAACAGATGAAGAACGTCAGCCGGTCGATATCAAGAATATCTCGCCTTATTTAATTGATGCGCTTCTATCAACGGAAGACGTCGATTTTTATCAACATGATGGAGTCGTTCCAAAAGCGACATTACGAGCGGTCTTACAAGAGTTAACAAATTCAGCGTCACGCACAGGCGGAAGTACGTTGACACAACAATTAATTAAAAACCAAATCCTGACGAACGAAGTCTCATTCGAACGGAAAGCAAAAGAGATCATCTTAGCGCTACGCCTTGAAAATGCGATGTCAAAAGATGAAATTTTACAGGCATACTTGAATGTCGTCTCATTCGGACGAAATTCACTCGGGCGTAACATCGCCGGTATCGAAGCTGCTTCCCAAGGGGTCTTCAATAAATCAGCGAAAAAACTGACGTTACCACAGGCAGCTTTCCTCGCTGGTATTCCGAAAAACCCTTACTACTACACACCTTATCTGCAAGGCGGTGTCGTTAAAAAGGACTTGACGCCAAGTGTCAACCGGATGAAAACAGTTTTGAAGCGGATGTATGTCGCGAAAAACATTACGAAAGAACAGTACGAAAAAGCAATCAAACACGATATCACGAAAGACTTCGCGAAACAGTCGAAACGTTCGCGTGACACGTATCCGTATGTCTATGATTTAGCAGAACGTGAAGCGACGAAGATTATGACGAAGTACTTGATGAAACAAGATGGTGTAAAAGAAGACGAAGTCAAACCTTCTGAACTGGCAGAAGTCCGTGCAAACTATCAAGATCAAGCACTTGTTGCACTCCGTCAAGGTGGATACAAAGTTCACATGACGCTAGATAAAAAAATTCATGAATCGATGCAGGATCCTGCGAAGAATAACGGCAACTTCCCTGGCGGCATGCAGTATAAGCAAGTCGTCGATCCAAAAACGAAAAAAACCGTTTCGAAACAAGATCCTGAAGAAACAGCAGCAGTCATGGTTCAAAATGAGACGGGTCGTATCCTTGGATTCGTTGGTGGACGTTACCTTGATGGAAAAGCCGATGATTTCAACCGGGCATTCCAAGCGAAACGTCAAATCGGGTCGACAGCAAAACCAATCCTCGTTTACTCAAACGGGATTGAAAATCGCTTGATCACCCCGGCATCTACCGTTAACGATGAAGAGTACTACTATCAGACAGTCCCTCGTCAACCCGGTGATCGTCCGATCAAGAACGAAGGTGGTCGTTACCGTGGTAATGTAACGGTTCGTACAGCACTTGAACTTTCATTGAACGTACCTGCCGTTAAGATTTACGAGAAAATGAACATGTCGAACTCGATTCAAAAACTCGTCGATATGGGTGTTGAAGTACCGGATGCGATTCGTTATGCTCCTTCAGCGGCACTCGGAACGATGGAGATCACACCGGTCGAACTTGCTGGTGCTTACGCGACACTCGCCAACTATGGTGAATTCGTGCAACCATACGTCATTTCGAAAATCACGAAAGACGGAAAAGATATCTATAAAGCAAAACCGAAGAAAAAACGAATTTATGAACCACGAACAGCTTACCTGACGCTCGATATGATGCGTGGCGTCTTCTCTAAAGGTACAGCAACGTTTGCAAAAGATCGATTGAACGTTCCTGGAGATTGGGCTGGTAAGACAGGTACAACCAACGACATCAAAGACTCTTACCTTGTCGGTTCCACTCCTGGTGTGACGCTTGCCGTTTGGACAGGACATGATCAGAACAACTCGCTCATCGGTCCAACGACGTATTACCAACGAACACAAACGCTGTGGTCACAAATGGCGAATGCGACGTATGCGGCGAACAGTAGTTACTTCAAATCCGGTGCCCGCTTCACGCAACCATCTTCTGTAACAGCAAACGACTTCAAGAACAGTGGTCGCTTCAAAGAAGAAGATAAGAAGAAAAAAGCGGAAGAGGCTAAGAAAAAAGCGGAAGCGAAGAAAAAGAAAGAAGCCGAAGACAAGAAAAAAGAGGCAGAAGCACAGAAGAAAGAAGAGCAACAAAAAGAACAAGATCAAGCTAAAGAAAAAGCAGAGGATGACGCAAAAGCAAAAGCGGAAGCGGATGCGAAGAAAAAAGCAGCAGATGACGCGAAACGTGCTGCTGATGCAAAAGCAAAAGCCGAAGCAGAGGCTAAGAAGAAAGCGGAAGCGGACGCTAAGAAAAAAGAAGCTGATGCAAAGAAACAGCAAGAACAGCAGCAAAAACAAGATGAAAAGAAAAACGACGCAGCTTCTGAGAACTAACAAAAAGGATGAATCACCTGTCACGGTGATTCATCCTTTTTTCGTTCAATCTTCCATCGTCGATAGATCTCCTGTTTCGAGATTCAACTCCCATGCCTTTAGGACACGGCGCATAATTTTACCACTTCGTGTTTTCGGCAATTTATCCCGGAAATCAATTTCTCGTGGTGCCGCATGAGCAGCGAGACCTTCTTTGACGAATGCCTGAATTTCTTGTTTTAGTTCATCCGTTGGCTCGTAACCATCACGTAAGGCAATGAATGCCTTGATGATTTCCCCGCGAACCGGATCCGGTTTCCCGATGACTCCCGCTTCTGCGACCGCTGGATGTTCAACGAGACGACTTTCAACCTCGAACGGACCGACTCGTTCTCCAGCTGTCATGATGACATCATCAACGCGTCCTTGGAACCAGAAGTACCCTTCATCGTCCATATAGGCAGAGTCACCTGATACGTACCATCCTTTGAAGAAATAGGATTCGTATTTCTGCGGATTGTTCCAAATTTGACGCATCATCGACGGCCATGGTGTTTTCAAGGCAAGGTTCCCCATCCGGAATGGTGGTAACTCATTTCCTTGATCATCCACGATTGCTGCTTGTGTTCCTGGAATCGGTTTCCCCATTGATCCCGGTTTAATGTCCATCGACTTATAATTACAAATCATCATCGCACCTGTCTCCGTCATCCACCACGTATCGTGAATCCGTTGATCGAAAGCTTCTTTGCCCCAACGAATGACTTCTGGGTTCAATGGTTCTCCAACGGATAATACATGACGAAGACTGGATAGATCATGATGATTCGCAACATCCGCGCCAGCTCCCATTAACATCCGGAAAGCAGTCGGTGCGCTATACCAGACCGTTACGTTATACTTCTCGATAACACTGTACCAGAAGTCTGGATTGAAGCGTCCACCGACGACGATATTCGTTGCCCCATTCAAGAACGGTGCAAAGATGCCATAACTTGTTCCTGTGACCCAACCCGGATCAGCCGTACACCAGTAGACATCATCTTCTTGTAGATCAAGCACCCAGCGTCCCGTCATCAAGTGCTGAATCATCGCATTCTGAACGTGGAGAACGCCTTTGGGTTTCCCTGTTGATCCTGAAGTATAATGCAGAATTAATCCGTCTTCACGATCTAACCAAACTGGTTCGAACACGTCAGATGCTTGATCGAACGCTTTACGGAAATCGAGTAACGTGTCTGATTCTTC
Source organism: Exiguobacterium acetylicum (assembly GCF_022170825.1). Classification (NCBI taxonomy): domain Bacteria; kingdom Bacillati; phylum Bacillota; class Bacilli; order Caryophanales; genus Exiguobacterium; species Exiguobacterium acetylicum. Next base: position 2,375,855 of record NZ_CP081878.1, read on the forward strand.
CACACCTTCGTCGACAAGCACTACCTTTTCAAGTGAGTCCAGTTCCCCAACTGGAACACGCGGGAGTAACGCTTTTGTCGTTACAAGTAACTTCGCTTCAGAATCGAGCAATCGATCACGAACTGCTTGTTCCATGAATGCTTCAAACAGTGGACCAACGATTGCGCCTACTTTAAGTGCGCCTAGTAAGGCAAAATACAATTCCGGTGAACGTGGCATGAAGATGAAAATCCGGTCACCTGTTTTGACCCCTGCATCCACTAATACGTTCGCCGCTTTATTCGTCAATCGTTTCATATCTGCATATGTGAAGCGTTGTTCCGTCGTTCCATCGAAATAAATCAGCGCATCCTTATTCGCTCGCTCGCCTTCTGCGTGACGATCGATTGCTTCATAGGCCATGTTGACTTTCCCCGTTGTCGCCCATGAAAAATACTGCTCAGCATCTTTCCAGTCGTACGTGTTCGTTTCATCATACTCTGCTAACCAATGCTTCCCCGGAAGCGCTTTCAAAACTTTCATGTCTCGTTCCTCCCCTTCTATGTTTTCCCCTTTATTATAAGCTAGTTATCCGTCAGTTCAATCCATTTGCCGTCAATTTGTTAAAAAATCCCTCTCTTTGCTGAAGGGCTTTCGTCTATAATGAATAGGAAGGTGGTGACGCTTACATGTTTGAAAAACAATTCAATCATCGGACGCACGAAACATCACTCGGTCCTGTCGACATCGAAGGTCCTGTACCGAGTCAAACACTAGCAACGTATACACTCGATTCAGGGTTGACGGCTTTTCGTCTACCCACTGAACAACACCAAGCGCTCGTTGAGATTGCAGACCTCGAGGAGGGACGTATCATCGTCGCTCGTCAAGGAACGGAAATCATCGGTTATGTGACTTACTTATACCCCGATCCCTACGAAACATGGAGTGAAGGGAACAATCCGTATATTCTAGAACTCGGAGCAATCGAAGTTTCCTCCCGATTCCGCGGACAGCAGATCGGCAAAAAATTACTTGAGATCTCCATGCTCGATCCTGCCATGGAACATTATTTGATTTTAACGACTGAATATTACTGGCACTGGGACTTAAAAGGGAGTGGACTATCCGTCTGGGATTACAGAAAAATCATGGAGAAGATGATGAACCACGGTGGTCTCGTCTTCTTTCCGACCGATGATCCGGAAATCGCCTCTCATCCCGCTAATTGTTTGATGGCGCGTATCGGAAAACACGTCTCCCCTGAAGTCGTCGCTCACTTTGATGCGCTACGCTTAAGAAGACGTTTCATGTACGACTGAGATCGAGGAGGAATCGTCATGTTAATTGAACAAATCATGAATACGACGTGCATCACGATGCAACCGACGAATTCCATCGCTCATGCGGTTGAACTCATGCAACGTCATAAAATTCGTCATGTTCTTGTCGTCAATGCGCGGCACGAACTTGTTGGTCTTGTCGGATTAAAAGAAATTCAAAGCGCAAGTAGCATCTTTCATCCGGATACAGCAAAACAAGACTTACAGTACCCGGTCTCAAGCATCATGATTGAGAGTCCTATTACGGCCCATCCACTTGATTTTCTCGAAGATGCAGCTGTTTTGTTTTATGAATATCGATTGACCTGTCTGCCGATCGTCCGTGGTCGACGACTCGTTGGGGTCGTGACGGAAACGGATTTGTTACGGACATTCGTACAGTTAACCGGTGCACTCGAACCAAGTTCTCAAATCGAAATTCGTGTCGAGAATACGGCAGGTACGTTAGCAAAGATTGCTGCACTGCTTGCCAAAACGAATATCAATATCTTAAATGTACTCGTCTATCCAACAGACGATCCGTATGTCCGGATCGTTGCGTTTCGTGTCCAGACGATGAATCCGATTCGGATCATTGAGAAGTTACGCAAAGAAGGATTTGATGTACTTGGACCGGATGTGAGCAGATGAAGGATTTTGCTTATCTCTACAGTCCAGAAGAAGCGGCTTATCGATTTTCCGAGACCCACCCGTTTAACCCAATCCGTCTCGAATTAACCGTTTCCTTGCTCGAAGCGATGCATCAATTAGATGGCATCCCTTGTATCGCACCGCGCCATGCAACTGACGAAGAACTGGCACTCGTTCATGATCAAGACTACATCGCTGCCGTCAAAGCAGCCGGAACCGGAGAACTATCACCACTCAAAGCACAGATGTATGGTCTTGGAACAGAAGATACCCCTTTGTTTCAAGGAATGCACGCAGGTGCCTCACTGCTTGTCGGCGGTACGATTGAAGCGTGTGATCTTGTTTTGTCTGGTCAATATAAACGGACCTTTCATATCGGTGGCGGATTGCACCACGGCTTCCGTGGACGCGCCTCTGGATTTTGTGTCTATAACGATACAGCCGTCGCCATGGCAGCGATGATCGAAAAATATCACTGTAAAATCCTTTATGTCGATACGGACGCCCATCATGGGGATGGTGTGCAATGGGCCTTTTATAATCGAAAGGACGTCATGACGTTGTCGCTTCATGAGACGGGTCGCTACTTGTTTCCAGGAACGGGCATGGTAACGGAACGGGGTTCTGAAGAAGGGTATGGCTTTAGTTGGAACGTACCACTCGATGCTTTCACGGAAGACGACTCGTTTTTACTTGCTTATGAGACGGTACTCTTTGAAGCATGCGAATTGTTCCAACCCGATCTCATCATCACGCAAAATGGTGCCGATGCACACGCGCTTGATCCGTTGACGCATCTCTCCTTAACGATGAAAAGTTATGAGCAGATTCCTCAAATCGCCGTCGCTGCCGCAAATAAATATACGAACGGAAAAATTGTTGCCTTAGGAGGCGGTGGTTATGACTGGTATCGTGTTGTCCCCCGCGCGTGGAGTCAAGTGTTTGCTGCCATGACAGGACAAGATCCGTTTCATGGTGAAATTCCTGTTTCGTGGCAGGAACGCTGGAGTGGACAAGAAACAACTCCACCAACACATTGGCATGATAAGTCGCCACTTTATCCTATCATCCCGCGACGTCCTGAAATTGAAGAGAAAAATTGGGAGACCGTCAAACGATTGATTTGGCCATTCATTAGCGATGAGCGTAAGAAACAACTGACAGCAACTTCCCCCTACTCCGTTGATTAATTGACTTTGTATCTTCACATTTATTTCGTTCGGAGTTCACAACTTGTTGCTATACTAAATATGGAATTTTTACTTAGTAAATGAATAATAGTTGGGGGAATCATCATGAAAAAGGTATGGCTTTATTCCGGGCTCATTCTGTCGACGGGGATCGTACTCGCAGGGTGTGGCAATGAAAAGCAGGCAATGGATCACGAGAACATGCAAGGGTCAGGAAAACCGACTGTCGAGGTCAATGTCGACGTCCCAGCAAAGACAATGGAAGAAGATGAAGTTGTTTTTAAAGCATCAGCTGTCGAACAGAAGAAACCAGTCAATCTCGAAGACGTAACCTTTGAAGTCTGGGAAGCTGGCAAACAAGACGGTGCCCATCAAAAATTCAAGGCAAGCTTGAAAAAAACAGGCTCCTATCAAGCAGAAGCTAAACTTACTGAAGGTGAATATGAAGGTCTTTATCATATCAATGATAAAAAAGGACTTCATCATATGGATAAGATCTCATTCGTCGTCACGGATCATTCACATGAAGAAAAAGAAGCTTCGCATGAACACGAGCACGAACATGCAGCTGTAGACGGTCTATCCGTTCACTATATGGGTGCAACAAAAGCGAAAGCGGATGCTACACTCCCCATCTCCTTTCATGTATTCCTTGACGGAAAACCGATTGAAGCAAATGTACAAGTCGAAGTCATTGAAACCGGTATTGAAAAACATAACTATATCCCCTTAACCAAAAAAGGTGACGCGTACAGTGGAAACGTTACATTGACAGCACCCGGTCAGACGACAGTTCGTCTCCATGTCGAGAATGACCAACTCCACCATCACCAAGATGAAATCATTACGGTCACAAAATAAAAAAACGTCTCTTTTTTCAAGCAACTGCTTGAGAGAAGAGACGTTTTTTCGATTAAGGGCGTGTTGAGTCCCGTTGTTCGATTCGGTGTGGTAACGTGACATCGTTCGTTTCAATTTCTTCTTTGTTTAAGATCTTCGTCAACAGACGCATTGAAACCGCTCCAATATCATACATTGGTTGAACGACTGTCGTCAGTTTCGGACGGATCATTGTCGCAAGACGTGTGTTATCGTGTCCGATGACTTCGAAATCTTCTGGTACACGATGTCCAGCATCTTGTAAGGCATGAATGACACCAAGAGCCATCTCATCTGTTCCAGCGAAAATCGCACGTGGACAGTCTGCTCCTAGTTCAAGTAATTGATTCATCGCTTTCATTCCTGAATCATACGTATAGTTTCCAAGAACGACATTCTGCTCATTAAACGGAAGATTTGCCTCTTCGAGTGCCCGACGATAACCAGCAAATTTCTTTTCGCCATTGATTTGCTGTTCAAGTGGTCCTGTGATGAATCCGATTCGTTCATGTCCACGATCAATCAATGATTTGACAGCATCGTGTGCAGCACTTTCATAATCGATATTGACGGCAGGAAGATCGTAATCTTGGTTCAACGTTGCAGCAAGAACGATCGGCACAGGGGAAGTTTTGAACTCACGTACGAGATCCTCGTGTAAACGTCCACCCATGAAGATGATTCCATCGACCTGTTTTCCAAGTAACGTATTGAGCAAATGAATCTCTTTTTCACGGTTTTGGTCAGAGTTACACAAAATGATGTTATATTTATACATCGTCGCGACATCTTCAATTCCGCGAGCTAAATCTGCAAAGAAAATGTTCGAGATATCAGGCACGATGACACCGACAGTCGTCGTCTTTTTACTTGCAAGTCCACGTGCAACAGCGTTCGGACGGTAACCAAGCTGTTCGATCGCATCTTGGACCTTCTTTCGTGTAGATGGTTTGACATTCGGGTTTCCGTTGACGACACGCGATACAGTCGCCATCGAAACAGCGGCCTCTCGTGCGACGTCGTAAATCGTAATATTACTATTCAAAACAAATTCCTCCTTTAGTATGATCCATCTCAAGTGTTTTCATTTCGTTTTCATTTTTAGGCAACACGAAAGGAAGACAGGAAAAGATAGTTTTCTTTTCCCATTCTTCCTTCATTGTAAAACGTTTTCATTCGCTTTAGGTTACCCTTTTTCGAAAATCATTGAACGTTTAGTGCCGGAAAGGTAGTCGTCAAGTTTTCGATGAACGTATCGAATTCTTGGAAATCGAGTTGTTGGTTCGCATCAGACAATGCAAGTGCTGGGAACGGGTGGACTTCAACCATAACAGCGTCTGCACCAATCGCGTATGCCGCTTTAGCTGTTGGTAAGAGTAAATCTTTACGTCCTGTCGAGTGCGTCACATCGACCATGACCGGAAGATGCGTCTCTTGCTTTAGAATCGGAACTGCTGAGATATCAAGCGTATTCCGGGTTGCGCGTTCGTACGTTCGAATACCACGCTCACACAAGATGACTTGATCGTTTCCGCTTGCCATGATGTACTCGGCAGCGTACATGAACTCTTCAAGTGTTGCAGCAAGTCCTCGTTTCAAAAGAACTGGCTTATTCGTACGCCCGACCTCTTTGAGTAAGTCGAAGTTTTGCATGTTGCGTGCACCGACTTGAATGATATCGACATATGGTAAAGCAGATTCAACGGCGCTTGGTGTCATGATTTCAGTGATGACATGCAAACCGTGCGCGTCCGCTGCTTTTTTCAACATTTTTAGACCCTCGAGTCCTAGACCTTGGAAGTCGTAAGGCGATGTACGTGGTTTGTACGCTCCGCCTCGCATGAATTTCACGCCATGTTTCGCGAGTTGTTCTGCGACTTCGAATACTTGTTCTTCGCTCTCGACCGCACACGGTCCAGCGATCAATTGTTGCGAACCGTCTCCGATGACGGCATCTCCGATCCGGATAATCGTATTCGTCGGTTTTTGTTTCCGTGATACGAGTAATTTCCGAGTCCGGTCTTCTCCTTGTAATTCGAGAGAAGCTTTGAAAATTTCTTTAAATACATGCTGAAGGCGTCCTGTTTCAAAAGGTCCATGGTTATTAGCGGCAATTGATTCAAGCATTTGGCGTTCTCGTACAGGGTCGTATCGATCAAGCCCTTGTGCTCGTTTGACTTTTCCGATTTCGACGGCAATTTGACCTCGTCTGTTCATCAATTCCAATAATTCTGCATTCACTAAATCGAGTTCATCACGTAATCTTTTTAATTCTGCATGTTGATCCATGTCCTACCACTCCCTAATCAGCATATAGCTCGTAATAGCAACTAATTATAGCGAACTCTTTCCGTGTTGTACATAAAGAAGCTGCATGATTTCTTAAAATATGAAAATAAATTACGTTTTTTCATATAACTTTTCTATATCCATATTTTTAGGAAATATAAAAAGAGCCCTCGCACGAGAGCTCCTCATTGAATCTTATTTTTTGTGATTCACATCTGACTGTGGATCATTGTCTTCATCTTGCTCGTCTGCTAACTGTTCACGTAACTCTGAAAGTTCAACGACCGTCTCTGTATCGATTTCTTCCGCAACAGACGCACCGTCGACTTCATCACCGATTTCGCGTTCGATGTCACGTACGAGCTGCTCTGCTTCTGCGAGCGCAGCATCGATGCTCTCCTGATCCTTTTCAAAGCCAGCGTATTGTGTTGCTTCTTGAATCGTTGGATTGTTCTTTGCTTTTTCAATGACAGGTGCTGCTTTGTCTTTCGCTAGTTGAATCCACTCACCGACGAGTGGCTCTGCTTTTTCGCGAACGACTTGTGTCTGTTCAGTCAATCGTTGACGAGCAGGAGCCGTACGCTCGTCGATCATGTCGCGCATCTCACGACCTGATTTTGGGCTAGAAAGGAGAGCTGCCGCAGCACCAATCAATCCACCTACGATGATTCCGGCAAGGAAGCCTCCTCCTTTAGAAGAATCTTGTGCTTGATATGGGTGTTGTTTCGTCATGATTTACGATCTCCCTTCAACTCATCTGGAATACTTTCGACATCCGGTACAGAAACGACTTCCGGTGTGACCGGTGCCTCTGTCTTTTTCCGGAATCGACGACGTGGCTTTTTCTCAACCGTCGTCGTTGCCGTCGAATGATTTTGAACCGTCGTTTCTGCCGGTTTGTTTTTCTTAAATAATTCTACAGCGACAGAACCCCAACGGACTGCTTGTGCAATCTGTTCTTTATTCGTATCCGCCGCACCAGCAACCGTATCGGATACCGTCCGGACAGAATCTGTCACTTTGTTTAATGACGTACCGAGTTCTTCAATCGAGTTTGCGACAGGTGCAAGCAATTCTGTTTTTTCTTCGATCGTATCGACAAGACGATTCGTCTTATGTAACAACGCTGTCGTCTCCATCATGATCCCGTCTAGTTGACGTTCAAGTCCTGCTGTCGTGTTAGCTACGTTGTTGAGTGTCTTACTCGCAGCACCTAATACACGGGCAAGGAAAATGACGAGCACTACGAATGCAATCGCAGCGACTAATCCAGCGATTCCGCCTAATGTGATTTCCATGGTTCTTGCCTCCAATTTTTTTGCATAGTCTTTTGTTGTTAGTTCGACGTGTAGCAAGTCGTTCCTGCTACTCCAAATGGTTTATTTCCGTTACAATGATAAATGAAACCTACATAATCCATTTCAAGGGGGAAATTTCATGCGTGACCCACGTCTTACTCAACTGGCAACGAATTTAATTAATTATTCTGTTGCCCTTGAACCTGGTGAAAAAGTCTTGATTGAAAACTTCGGCATCGAACGCGAACTGGTCGAGGCACTCGTTGAAGCTGCCTACGCAGCTGGCGGTCATCCGTTCGTCTTGCTTAAGGATAATCGTATCCTACGAAAATTATACCGAAATGCTTTAGAAGAGCAACTCCAATTGATGGCAGACGTCGAACGCAAGCAGATGCAAGCGATGGATGCATACATCGGACTACGTGCTGGTAATAATATCAATGAACTCTCAGATGTACCCGCTGATCAAATGAAATTATACGGTCAAACGATTGGTAAGATGCATACACAAGATCGTGTTAAAGGAACAAAATGGGTCGTCCTTCGTTTCCCGACTGCATCAATGGCGCAACTTGCCAACCAATCAACAGAAGCATTCGAAGACTTCTACTTTGATGTCTGTACGCTTGATTATGAAAAAATGGGACAAGCGATGGAACCACTCGTTGACTTGATGAACCGGACGGATCGTGTTCGCCTCGTTGGACCTGGAACGGACCTCTCATTCTCGATCAAGGACATCCCTGCAATCAAGTGTGCCGGAAATGCCAACATTCCGGACGGCGAAGTCTTTACGGCACCGGTCAAGGATTCCGTCAATGGTGTCATCTCGTATAACACGCCGTCACCATATCATGGATTCACATTCGAAAATGTCACATTGACGTTCAAAGACGGTAAAATCGTCGAAGCGACGGCGAATGACACAGATCGGATTAATCAAGTCTTTGATACAGATGCTGGTTCTCGATTCGTAGGTGAATTCGCGATTGGTGTCAATCCATTCATTCAACATCCGATGAAGGATATTCTGTTTGATGAGAAGATTGATGGCAGTTTCCACTTCACACCAGGTCAAGCGTACGAAGAAGCTTACAACGGCAATGATTCATCGGTTCACTGGGATCTCGTCAATATTCAACGCCCTGATTATGGCGGTGGAGAAATCTGGTTCGATGACGTCTTGATCCGTAAAGACGGACGTTTCGTCCTTCCAGAACTCGAAGTCCTCAATCCTGAAAATCTGAAATAAGAAAAAGCGGATGGCTGGTCCAATGAAAGGACCGGGTCATCCGTTTTCGTTATCTTATTTTTTCAATGTCGCGCGAAGCATCCAAATCTGTTTTTCGATTTCCTTCGCTTGACCAAGTAGATCATCTTCAACTGTTACATCCTGCGCCTCAAGATGTTCAATTGCATCAAGCATCTCTTTACGAACTTGTTGGAAATCTTGGATGACGGAATCAATCATCTCATCTGCCGTCAAACCAGATTTCGCTTCTTCAAGCGTCGTTTGCTCAAGATATTCTTTTAATGTCGCTGATGGTGTCCCATTGTTCATCAAAAGACGCTCTGCGACGACATCATATTGCTCCGCTACCCATGTATAGAGCTCTTCTAGCTTCTCATGAAGCGTTAAGAAGTCCGGTCCTTTAATATACCAGTGATAATTGTGGAGTTTAACGAACAGCACTCCATAGTTTGCCACCTGTTGATTTAAAGCTGATTTTGCATGATTACTGATCATCTGACATTCCCCTTTCCTGATTTCAAATGACGTTCTACTTCATCTTTATCCTTAAATAACAAAGGATAAACATCATTTTCAGGAAGAACCATTTAGCGGGGACGTTTTAACCCTTTCAACATGTAACCACCTTTAAAATCAACAGAATCAAAAGCGACGAGGAATGCTTTCGGTTCGTATTCCTCAACGAGATTACGAAGCACTTTCATGCGTGTTCGGGCTGCGAGGACATCTAACCGGTAACGGACACCGTCGCGTCCTTGCCCTTGGTAATGTGTCACGCCAAAACCATTATCTCGAATGACTTGAATCAGTTCTGCCGGAAATTCTTGTGTATGCACTTGAATCATATTGTAACCGATGGCGAGTTTTCGTTCGACATAACCACCGACGAGTATCCCAAGACCAAATCCAAGCGCGTAGACGACCATGCCGAGCGTCGTCAAATCTTGAAAGACAATCCCTAGTGCAAAAATGTAGATCAATGTTTCGACCGTCCCGAATAATCCTGCAATGACGGTCCGCCCTTTAACGAGCATGATGGTCCGTAATGTCAAAACCGGAACGTAAATCAACTGGAGCAATAAGATGAGTAGAATCTGTCCCATGGTGTCTTTCCTCTCTGTAATAACTTCAACACATACACACTATTTCAAACTTTATTTCAAGATGCAATCCTATTTTAGATTTTCCTCATCTGTTTTTTGAAATTACTATCATAATTCAAAAATACGACAAAAAAAAGCGCCACTCCGGTCGAGTGACACTTTCAATCTGTTGCTTATTTTACGCTTTGGTACTGATGCTGATACGTTTGGATATCTCCCGCTCCCATGAACAAAAGCACAGCATTTTCATGCTGACGTAGGACAGAAACGTTATCGCGTGTCAGAATTGAAGCTTGCGGAATCTTCTCCTGCAAATCTTCGACTCGAACTTGCCCTTCCTGCTCACGTGCCGAACCAAAAATTTCGCATAGATATGTCGCATCTGCTTCGCGTAAAGATGTCGCGAAATCATTCATGAATGATTTCAAGCGTGTGTACGTATGTGGTTGGAAAATCGCGATGACTTCACGGTCCGGATATTTCTTCCGTGCCGATTCAATCGTTGCACTGATTTCCTTTGGATGGTGCGCGTAGTCATCTACTAGAATTTGCGTGCCGAATTCCGACTCGCTGAAACGACGTTTCACACCACCGAACGTTGCTAAGCGCTCCGCTACATCCTCTTTGCTTAATCCTTCATACTGACAGATTGCAATGACTGAGAGTGCATTCAAGACATGATGACGACCGAATCCTGGGATAAGGAACGTGCCGTAGAAATCATCACGCAAATACACATCAAACGACGTCCCGTCTGGCGTTGACGTTGCATTTTCCGCACGGAAATCATTGTTTTCTCCGAATCCATAATAGAGAACAGGTACATTCGCTTGAATGTTTTGAAGATGCTCATCATCCCCACAAGCAACGATTGCTTGCTTGACCTGCATCGCCATCTCTTGGAATGCCGAAACAACATCATCAATTCCTGTGAAATAATCCGAATGATCGAAGTCGATATTCGTCATGATAGCGTAGTCCGGCTTGTAATATAAGAAGTGACGTTTGTATTCACATGCCTCGAAGACGAATGCCTTCGCATCCTCTACACCTGCTCCTGTACCGTCTCCGATCAAGAAAGCTGTTGGTGTGATTCCACTTAAGACGTGCGAAAGTAAACCTGTCGTCGACGTTTTTCCGTGTGAGCCTGTAATGGCGACTGAACGATATTCATTTGCTAAGTGTCCTAAGAAATCGTAATAATGATGGATGGTTAAACCAAGTTCATTTGCCCGTGCGATTTCTGGATGATCATCCCCAAAGGCGTTCCCTTGGATGATGACATAGTCTTCTTTGATGTTATCCGCATTGAACGGGAAAAATGGAATTTCCTTAGCTCGTAACGCGTCTTCAGTAAAAATGTGCTTTTCGATGTCTGAACCTTGTACCTCATGATTCATCTCATGCAGTACTTGGGCGAGCGCGCTCATCCCTGTTCCTTTGATTCCAACAAAATGATACTTTGTCATATAAAAGCCCTCCAATTCACGTTCCGGTCCGTACCATCGGGCTCGGGTACAAAACCTGTACCATTATAGCAAACCGATTTATTTTTTACCATGTAAATTATTTTGTTCTCGACGTGCACGATACATCGCCATCAAGTCTTTTGTTGTCATGACGACGTTGACAGGCGGTCCGACCGGCTTTTTTACTTCCGACTGAACAGGAGTTTGCGCTTCGGCAACAGGTGTATCTGGAGTCGACGTGACGTTTTCAGGTAGTTGCTCCTCGACTTCTTGGTCATCGGCAAATACTTCACTTGATGTCTCCGCTAAAACAATTGATCCTTCAACAGTCTCACTAGTAAGAGGCGTTTCAGTTACAGGCTCTGATGTCGTCTCTACTACGTCCGTTTCTTCTGCTTCTAATACGCTTGGCAATTCTTCTTTGCTCGCGTGTTCTTGATGTACTTCAGGTTCCGGTACGAGTAATTCAACGTCCGTCACCGGTACCATACCAGCATCTGCTTCCGCTTCGTCTAAGACGACTTCTGGCGCGATCACTTCTTGATCAGTCAAAGCAACCTCATCAGTAATTCCCTCTTCGACTGTATCCGAAACCTGTTCAACTGTTTCCACTTCTTCCGCAGCTTCTACCGTTTCTGATGTAGATTGCTTCGGACGTTGGAATCCATAGATCGGCGAAGGAACATCCGTCAAAACGAAACGATCTTCACGCTCCTCTTTTTTCGGACGCTCTACCGGCTTCGTCTCACGTTCCCCTGCAAGCTCACGACGAATCCGGGCAGCCTGCTCTTTTAGTGACTGTTCATAACGATTACTCATACGTTCACCCCTCCATCTTGTTAAAAAATCGGTCGAATCATCGACCGATTGAGAATGCTTCCCCTACTGCTTTTGTATCACCGAGTACAAGAATCCCTTTTTCTTGTGGTGCATCGGCAAGACCGAGCTCACGCGCTGAACAGAGCATACCGCTTGAAGGTACACCGCGTAGCGCTGAAGGACGGATGATTAAACCGGATGGCATGACTGCACCTGGTTTAGCAACGACTACTTTTTGACCCGTCGCTACATTTGGTGCTCCACAAACGATTTGTAAAGTTCCGTTATCTACTTCTACCTGACAGACCGATAATTTATCGGCATCCGGATGCTTCTCGCAAGAAGCAACGAATCCAACAACGAATTTCGGAGAATAATCAACGTGTTCGAGTGATAATTCGATCTCTCGTTTCGCCAGTTCTTCTTGAATACGCATAGCGAATTCTTCCGTCAATTCAACCGGTCCTTGTGTCTCAATCGTAAATGTATTCGAAGCATCAAACAAGTTGTAACCGACGATACGATCACCATGCTTGATTGTCGCTACATCTCCTTCACGAGTCGCTGTCACTTCCGCACGCGGTGCGTCTTCCAAAATGATCATTAAGACGTCACCGACGCCCTCTTTATTATAAAACACATTCATTCAATCCATGACTCCCTTCCGTCTTTCTCACAATGCCTATTGTATCAGATTCTTCACTCTTTCGGCTGCTTGTTTTTCGCAAGGACGAAGACCGGCTCAAGATTACCATCTTCATATAGGAATGGCAGTGCCGTGACCGGAACCCGACCGTTTGAGAAGAAATCAAACATGAGCTGTTGTAAGACATCATATCCAGCATCATTACGAATATCAGCAAAAATCAGAACGTCCTGGTGTGGAATGCCGACCGCAAATTCTCCCTCGATTTGAGCAGCATAATCTGCTAGTAATGTCTTGTTCAAAACACGACTCGCCTCGTATCCGTCACCGAGACTCAAGAAGTAAAAGATATTACCTGCTACTTCATCCTGCTTGAATGGCGCTTCGAGCGACTTCACGTTAAAACGAGCAGCTTCTGACAACTGTTCAGCTGTCCACTCTGCAGATGCTAGTAACTCTTCATCAATCAAACGATAAGTAGCTCCTAAATCGAGTGCATACATGATTTTTGTTTCGCCCGTGTGTGGTGTACTAACAAGTGTCTTTCCTTCTTTTGTCGTATCGGCAAACGATTTGGCACGAATGACAGGGAAGATTTTTTGTTCCTGCCCAACGAGCGAGATCTGATCCGTTTGTCCGAGTACAGCACGGATATATTCAATCGTTTCTTCGACTGCGATGACACCTCTTCGTTTTGCTTTAGCGACCAGCGGATTCAATCCGACATCAACGCCTGATTTATCGTGTTTACGCTCAATCCGTAATACGGACTTTTCGCGATCGAAGTACGTCGTGTAGCCCTCTTCTTCAAATGTTTGTGTCATCATTCTTCGGATTTGTTGTAGTTCCATTCGAATTCATCCTTTCTATCATGAAAAAAAGCGAGTCAGCGCTCGCTTTTTCTTAAACCGTTTCTAAAAATGCTGTCACCTGTTCTGGTGTCTTCCGCTCTTTGCCGACATAACGACCTGTTTCTTCGCCATCACGGAACGCAACGAAACTCGGGATTCCGAAGATGTCCATTTCCTGGGCAATTTCGATATGATCGTCGCGATCGACATAGTAAAACTCGAATCCATTAAACGTTTGCTCGATTTCTGGCATGAACGGATCCAAGAAGCGGCAATCCGGGCACCAGTTTGCTGAGAATAAAAAGACGGCTTGTCCTTGTTTTGCTGTATCGAATTCTTGTTTTGATTGTAGTGTTTTCACGATGATTTCCTCCTTTGATTTCCTTAGAAGTCATTGCCCTCATCATAGCATATTCAATTGTGACTGTGCGTTTTCGTGCTTGGTTTGCTATACTGCAACTAGAAAACACCGAGAAAGGACTCCACTATGGCAGATCAACCAATCAAACATCCGTTCGAACGCTTCGTCGGCTTCGTCGGCATGACGAGTTGTTTACGTTACGGCTACTCCTTCATTGATTCCGAACGGAGTTTGCCGGAAATCTTTTTATATTTGGTCGTCGGTTTTGCGCTTATCATCCTACTCGAAGCACTCGGAAAACGACTTGCTCGGAAATTACCGGTCGTACGCATGCGATATTTGACACCACTCTATTTGATTTACCTCTATGTCTTCTTTACGAGCTTTTATTCAAGTTCATTCGGATTCGCTTTATGAAAAAAGCTGATTCAAAAGTCATTTGCTTGTTTGTCCACATTCGGTCAAACAAGTATTCTTTTGAATCAGCTTTTTGTACTTAATATTCGATTTTTAAGTCACCATCTTGAATCCGACCAAAGCGTCGCAAGACACGATAGATGAAGTAACTGATAATTCCCGGCGCAATGAAACAGAGCACAGCGACTGCTATGTAATATTCCATTTCGAACCCCATCGTTTTTAGTAACATTAACGGACCAACGAATCCGCTCGTTCCCATACCGGAGCCTTCCGGATTGCTCTCTAGCATCAATAGCACAGTTGCGAACGGTGCTAATATGGCACCGGCTACAGTCGGCGGTAGAAGAATCCAAGGATTTCGAATGATATTTCCGACCTGTAACATCGATGTTCCAATCCCTTGAGCAACTACACCACCGATTCCGTTATCGCGGTAACTGATGACGCCAAAGCCAATCATCTGCGCTGCACAACCAATCGTTGCCGCGCCGGCAGCGAGTCCGTCTAAACCAAGCATGATTCCAAGTGCGGCACTCGATATCGGTGCCGTCAAGGCAAGCCCCATGATGGTAGCGATGAATATGCCCATGAATAACGGCTCGCGTTCCGTTCCCCAGCGAATCAACTCACCAAGATCCGTCATCCCTTTTCCAATCCACTTACCCGCGTAACGTCCAGCAAAAAATCCAGCTACTAACGTAACGAACGGCGTCAATAAGATGTCGAGTCGCGTCGTCTTCGAAACGAGTTTCCCAATTTCCGTTGCAAGTAATGTCGCGACATAACTACCAGCAGGTCCACCCGCTTCGTATCCGAATGCACCAACGGCAACGGCAGCGAATAAAATCAGTGGTGGTGCCTCGAGGGCAAAGGCTACGGCAACACCGATTGCTGGTCCAGTCAACGCAATCGCCTGCTCCCCTAATTGAATGAGGAACTTCGCTTCAATCCCACGATCGACTAATCCTTCACCGATTGTCCGAATAATCAATCCCATGATCAGCGAGCTAAACAATCCAAGTGCCATATAACTTAATACGGTAATGAAATATACTTTAGGGCTTAGTGAGATCCCTTTTTCTTTAAACATCTTGTCACGTCCTTTTCTCAACATCGCGTATCATTATATCAAATCTCCGTTCAATTCGACTAGACTGTTTTTCCAATTGACAAGACAGTTGGTATCATTATTACATTCTCTTGAAACAGAAATAGACGACGGATTACGCATCCGCCGTCTATTTCATGAGGAAATCATCCTCGTCCGTTATTTACTTGACTTGCAATGTCGCAAGTGTCGTCGTATCGAGATTCGTGACGAGTTTTCGCAACAATTCCTTCGCCGCGTCATAATCATCTGTATGCATGATTGACGCATGCGTGTGGATATAACGTGCTGGTAAACCAACGACTGTTGTTGGAATCCCATTATTCGAACGATGGATGACACCACCGTCGGTTCCGCCTGCACCGACATAATATTGGTACGGAATTTTGTTTGATTCTGCCGTATCGAGAACATAATCCGTCATCTCTTTCGAAAGAATCATGACGCTGTCTTTGATTCGAAGCAGTGGGCCTTGTCCGAGTTGACCGAACTCTGTTTTATCACCTGACGCATCATTGGCAGGTGAAGCATCAACGACGAACGCCACATCCGGATCGATGAGTGCTGTCGCTGTTTGTGCACCGCGCAATCCGACTTCTTCTTGAACGGTTGCACCGGAGAACAAAATGTTCGGATGATCCGCTGCTGTTGTTTCTTCCAATAATTCGATTGCCATTCCGACACCATAACGGTTATCCCATGCTTTCGCCATGATCTTCTTCGGATTTGCCATTGGTGTGAACGGGAAGAAAGGCACTGCAGGAATACCCGGACGTACGCCAAAGGATTCCGCTTCTTCTTTTGAATCTGCCCCGATATCGATGAACATATCTTTGATTGCCATCGGCTTATTTCGTACTTCTTCTGTTAATAAGTGTGGTGGTATCGACGCGATAACACCAGGAATGACGCCGTTATCCGTACAAATCGAAAAGCGTTGTGCAAGCAACACTTGACTCCACCAACCACCGAGCGGCTGGATCCGTAACATCCCGTTCTTCGTGATTTGCGTCACCATGAAGGCTACTTCGTCCATGTGTCCGGCAACCATGACTTTCGGTCCTGTCGCGTCACCTGTTCGTTTCCCAAAAATCGATCCTAGTCCATCTGTGACAATTTCATCCGTGACGAGTGTGATACGTTCGCGAACGAACTGACGAACATCGTGCTCAAACCCTGGTGCTCCATTTAATTCCGTCAGTGTTCGAAATAACTCTCTCGTTTTTTCATTCATATGTATCGCCTCCTGCTTCCCATTATACAAAAAATTGCTTCTATCACTTAACCTTTTGTTTCTCTCTGAACGAATTATTTGGTACAGTAGGAATAGAACCTGTAAGGAGGGGAATTTTAATGAAAAAACGCTATTGGATTATCGGATTGGCAGCAGCTGTCGTCGCCGCTTTCGCAGTGAAGAAGGCTGTTGACAACAAACAACTTTCTGCCGAGGAAGCGCTCGAAATCACGAAACGCACATTTTCAGCAAAAGGACGTGTCCAAGGTGCATGGATCTCTGCAACACCAGAGGCTTACGCATATGAGTCACGTGACTACCAAAGCTACAAAGGTGGCATCTCGGTCCTTGAAGGTGATGACGAAAAAACGTATCAATTCACAGTTGATGCCGAAACTGGTGCTTTACTCGAATACGCTTAATCAAAAGACCGTGCTTCGATCGACGAAGTACGGTCTTTTTTCCACGTTCATAGGAAGGAGACCTCATTCATGTCAACCCTTGCCACGATTTTTGTTATTCTCGTCGCCTTGGAACACTTTTATATTCTAGCACTCGAAATGTTCTTTCTTTCTTCCAAAGCGGCTCGCCGCACGTTCGGTTTGACGGATGAAGCTGTTGCATCAAAACAGATTCAGACACTTTTTGCAAACCAAGGTCTATACAATGGTTTTTTAGCAGCTGGACTCGTATTTGGTCTGATTCGTGAGGATGTCGCGATACAGCTGTTCTTTTTAGCTTGTGTCATCATCGCTGCGCTTTACGGCGCCTTGACCGCTAATCGTTCTATTTTACTCAAACAAGGCTTACCTGCCATACTTGCTTTCATCTTCGTATTGCTTGCATGAGAAAAGCCCCTATCCGATTGGATAGAGGCTTTTTCTTAATTAACGCGGGTTGTCGTTACGTTCGTAAATCGGGTTCATGTATTCCGTCGTCGAATATAGACGTGGAACAACGATGTATAAGATGACTGCTGGTACAGCAATGATCAACAACATCAAGAGCATCGGTAACCAGTAGACGACTTTTTGTTGAAGGTTATCTGAGTTACCGTCGATGTATTCTTTTACGCCATCAACTTTTGCAGCGTCAGCACTCGTCAACAATTTACCGCTATCGGCATTGAAGAAGTGGATTTCACGTTTGATCGTGATGAAGATGCCGTCACGGACTGTCTCGATGACAGCGATCCCGCCAATGACTTCTTCTCCTTTTTCATTCGTGAACGTCTTCGGATCCTCGATTTCGACCGAACCTTTTTTATAATCGTAATGCGTCGTTGGTAATTCCTCGTTCAATGCTTTTGTCATTTCTGAGGTATCAACCGCAGCAAGTACCGATTGACCGATACTTAACGCGAGAAAGAGCGCCGTTACGAAGGCTAAGCTTTTCTGCCACATCCCCAAATTCCCCCTTTACCTATAAGTACAAGTTCTTCAGTCAACAACATTGTACCAATTAATAAGAAAAAAGTGTGAAAGAAATACCAGGAAAATAAGAAAACTTTTTGTCTAAATTAATTTTGGTACGTTGCTTCCATCCGATAAATCGGTTGACCCATTGAAGAGAAACGCTCTTCATACTCTGTTCGAACGTTATCTTCCGGTTCATTCGCATGTAAATCAAGCGACATCCAATCAAAACGCATCCCATATGCCGACATCGTCATCAAACTTGATTCAAACAACTTTCGATTGTCCGTCTTAAAATGAATTTGTCCTTTAGCCGGTAAAATATCTTCGTATGTCGAGAGGAATGTTTTATACGTCAAACGGCGTTTCGCGTGACGTGTCTTTGGCCAAGGATCAGAGAAGTTCAAGTAAACGCGCGCCACTTCACCTTTTTCAAAGTAATCACGTAAATCTTTTGCATCGACCGTCAAGACGCGAACATTCGATTGTGGTGCTTCGACCAATTTTTGAACAATCGTCACGGCAACACTCTCAAATAGTTCGATGGCGATGAAATTAATATCCGGGTGTTGGTTCGCCATTCCGGTAATGAAGGCACCTTTCCCTGATCCCACTTCGATGTAGATCGGGTTATCATTCTTGAACTCGGTAGTCCATGCTCCTTTAAGGGATGCTGGTTCTGCTATATAGATCGAGGATTGTTCCTTCATATAATCCTGCGCCCATGGTTTATGTCGTAAACGCACTGTCGTTCATCCTTTCCAAACTTAAATTATCCGCAGATAAGTTTATCATGATTCGGGTAATTATATAAGAACTTCTTCGATTCCGATCGAAGAATGTTCAGCAGTTCGTCACTTGAGAAATAGTGAGCATTCTACTACACTTAAGGTACGTAAGAACCGAAAAGGAGGGCTATTACTGTGGATGATTTCTTGATTAGTTGGGCATCTCCCATCGTTCTCGTCATGGGCATTAGTGCCTTATTCGTCTGGGCGACTTTCGGAAAAGTCGATGTCGAATAAGGACCATCTCTGTACCTTGTGTAATTATACACAAGGTACTTTTTTTATTATCTGAACGATTTTAGGTTGGTTTTACCATGAAACAGATGTATACTTTTTTTGAAACAGATTATTTATTACAGCTATCGGACACCAAAAAACGTTGGTAAAAAGGAGAATTGTAATGAAAGAAAACAAAAACAGTGATTCAAAAGAACTAGTACAGAAGAAAACAGGTGCGGATTTAGTCGTCGATTCACTCATCGAACAGGGTGTCGATTACATTTTCGGTATTCCTGGTGCAAAAATTGATTCCGTCTTCAATGTGTTACAGGACCGGGGACCTGAACTCATTGTTGCACGTCATGAACAAAATGCTGCCTTCATGGCACAAGCAATCGGACGCTTGACTGACAAACCAGGTGTTGTCCTTGTCACATCCGGTCCAGGGGCATCAAATTTAGCAACAGGGCTTGTAACAGCAAATTCTGAAGGAGACCCAGTCGTTGCCATCGCTGGAGCTGTCACGCGAGCGGATCGTTTAAAACGAACACATCAATCCATGGACAACCAAGCACTCTTTACACCGATTACGAACTTCAGTGCAGAGGTACAAGATGCCGATAACATTCCAGAAGTATTATCGAATGCGTTCCGAACTGCTGAAACGACATCTGGTGCTGCTTTCGTTAGTATTCCGCAAGACGTCGGACTAAACGAAGCGAACGTCACGGCATTCCGCGCAGTCGAAGCACCTAAGCTTGGTGTTGCACCAGAAGCTTGGGTCGATGAAACAGCTCGTTTGATTCAAGATGCAAAACTGCCTGTCTTATTACTCGGTATGCGCGCTAGTCAACCAGACGTCGTACACGCGATTCGTTCGCTACTCAAAAATGTCTCGATCCCTGTCGTTCAGACATTCCAAGCAGCCGGTACGTTATCACGCGAGCTCGAATCGAACTTCTACGGGCGCGTCGGACTGTTCCGCAATCAGCCGGGTGACGCGTTACTCGCTGAAGCCGATCTCGTCCTCTCAATCGGTTACGATCCAATCGGTTACGATCCAAAATTCTGGAATCAACCAACGCACGAGCGGACGCTTGTTCACATCGATCAAATGCGTGCTGAAATCGATCATTTCTATCGTCCAGACCGCGAACTCGTCGGTGATATGGCGAAAACGGTCGACGCGATCGCAGAGCGCTTGAAACCACTCGCGTTACCAGAAAGTTCTGTTCAGTTCCTTGATGGACTACATCAACGTCTTGTCGATCGTGATGTTCCTCCTGTCGCAGATTCTCCGTTGACACACCCACTCTATTTCATGAAGACATTACGTGAAAAAATTGCGGACGATGTCACGGTAACGGTCGATGTCGGTTCACACTACATTTGGATGGCACGACACTTCCGTTCGTACGAACCGCGCCACCTCCTCTTTAGTAACGGGATGCAAACGCTTGGCGTCGCACTTCCTTGGGCGATCGCCGCTACACTCGTACGCCCTGGTAAGAAAGCCGTCTCGATTTCGGGTGATGGAGGATTCCTCTTCTCTGCGATGGAACTTGAGACAGCTGTTCGTTTGAACTCTCCACTCGTCCATTTCGTATGGCGTGATAGCGGATTCGATATGGTCGCGTTCCAACAAGAGATGAAATACAAACGGAAATCCGGTACCTCTTTCGGAGATGTCGACCTTGTCAAATATGCGGAAAGTTTCGGGGCAAAAGGACTACGCGTCAATCACCCATCTGAACTAGCCGCAATTATGGATGAAGCACTCGCAACGGACGGTCCGGTCATCGTCGATGTTCCAATCGATTACCGTGATAACATTGCACTAGGAGAACAAGTCCATCTCGATCAATTGAACTAAGGAGGATTCACATGGCACACGATAAAACACTCGTCCAGATTTCAACGATGATGGCACTGCTTGACGGAGTATTCGAAAGTGACGTCACGTATGCTTCCGTCCTTGATCAACGAGATTTCGGTATTGGAACGTTTGATCACTTAGATGGGGAAATGATTGGATTCGATGGTCAGTTCTATCAGCTCCGCTCAGACGGCAGTGCTCGACCACTTCAACCCGAGACGACGACGCCTTTCGCGACATTAACACGTTTCGAACCGGAGCAAATTCTCACGGTGACGGAAGAGATGTCGAAAGCGACATTCGAGCACTGGCTAAACGAACAACTTCCTACGATCAATAGCTTTTATGCTATCCGGATTGATGGAACGTTCACGGAAGTGCAAACACGTACCGTCGCGCGTCAGGAGAAACCGTTCGTTCCGATCACGGAAGCTGTCGCTTCTCAAAGCGCACGCACGTTTAAGCAGACTGAAGGAACGCTTGCCGGTTACTATACACCACGATTTGGTCACGGTATCGCCGTCGCCGGGTATCACCTTCATTTCATCGATGCCGCCCGCGAAGGTGGAGGTCACGTCTTTGACTACACGGTCAAGAACGTCACCGTCACGTTCGAAGAAAAGCCACACCTGGATTTACGTTTACCCACGACAGAAGCGTATCGGTCGGCGGATCTTGAAAGTCATGATATCGAAAAAGAGATTAAAATCGCAGAAGGTTAAACAAAAAGCGTGTCGTTCCCTTTCGGAATGACACGCTTTTTAGTCGTTCGAGTATTCAAGTAGCTGTTCCAGGAAATGATAACTGTCGTCGACGTCTGGATGACGCATATCTTCATACCAATAAAGTGATAATACCGCTTGCGCTACGACATACCAATGCATGCGCCGTTTCAGATCACTCGTCAGGGGATGACCGTAATGTTCAAACCATTCTGGCCAAGCCGCTTCGTCCACATAACTGTATAACATCATCCCTAAATCATACGCACGATCAGCAATGATCGCATCATCCCAATCATTTAGGTAGAGCTGACCATCTGCTCCCGTCAACCAGTTATTATGATTTAAATCGGAATGACAAACGACCTGTTCATCCGTTCTGACATGTTCTAGATTTTGTTCGAGATAAACCATCGCATGTTCTACGAGGTCCGGGTTCTCTAAATCCTCTGGTTGAAAATACAAGCGACATTGTCGCAATAACTCATCCGGTTCGATCGGGCGTTGGTCAAGCTGTTGGAGCATGAACAACAATTCCTTCGAATCATGGATTTTCCCAAGCAAACGAGCCACTTCAGGACGTTCCATCATTTCCGGCTCCAATTCGTCTCCTTCAATGAACTGTTGGGCACTGATGACGTCCCCACTATAGATCCGTTTCGTCCACAATAATTTCGGGACGATTCCGTCTGCGGATAAAATCGCCAAAAACGGCGATGAATTTCGTTTTAAGAACAACTTCGATTGTCCGGTTGAAGCGATGTACGCTTCTCCTGTGATTCCACCTGCTGGCGTAAGGGTCCAGCCTTCGCCAAGCGCATCTAAAATATCTAATTCCATTATAATCCGCTCAACTTTTTTAGTAGATTTGCCTAAGGCACAATGACTATCTTAACACGTCGCAATCGTCGTTGACAACGGAAGGACTTGAATCCTGTCGACACCTTTCAGAAGCGGGTCGACCGAGGCATCATCGCCTTGTACATGCACGTTCCAACGCGAATGATCCAGTGAGACTTCAACGATTTCGCGTGTCGTATTGTAGACGATGAGCGTTCGTTGCCATGCATCATACGAGTGGACCGCTCCGAGCTCGTAGGCGATGACTCCCGGACGTAAGTCGATGAAGTGAAGCAATTCTCGAATCTGATTCGCCCGATGCAACCGGAATCCACCATGCATTCTACGAATCTGCAAAATCGTCTTAATGTACGCTACGAGAGAGAGATGCTCGTCTCGGCGCTCCCAGTCCATTCGATTGATTTCATCCGGTGCATTATAGCTGTTTTCGACCCCTTGTTTCGTCCGCAAGAACTCTTGACCTGCATGAAGAAACGGAATTCCTTGCGCAAGCAAGGCAATCGTTTGAGCAAGACGGCTCATCCGTAATAACTGTTGTTCATCTGCCTCGGGACAAGATAATTTCAATTTATCGTACAACGTATGATTATCATGCGCCTCGACGTAATTGATCGAATAGGTAGGTTCCGGAAAACGACCGTGTGTTTGATTGTCGATATGAACACTTCCCGCGATCCCGTTTCGGACCTCCCCTTCCTTCCAACCGTCTCCCGCAACGAATCCTCGGTCGAATTCACTAAACGTCGATCCTTTCAACGCATCCCGGAAGACATCATTAAAATGGGAAATTCGAGGCATTTGTGCCGCCGAGGCACTCATCGCTTTTAGTCGCTCCGGCAATGCTGTCGCAAGATCCCAGCCTTCCCCGTACACAAGAATCGTCGGATCAATCGCGTCGAGTGCCGCGCGAACCTCATTCATCGTCTCAATATCATGAATGCCCATCAAATCAAATCGAAAGGCATCAATCCGGTAGACGCGAGCAAAGTACGTCAAACAGTCGACAATCAGTCGGCGCATCATGAATCGTTCAGATGCGGTATCATTTCCAACCCCCGTTCCATTCGAGAGTGTTCCGTCTACTTCATAACGGAAATAATAACCCGGAACGAGCTGTTCGAGTGAAGAACGCTCACGAACGAACACGTGGTTCATGACGACATCGAATGTGACACGAATGCCTGCTTCATGGAGTCGCTCTACCATTTCTGCATATTCTCGGACACGAACGAGCGGTTCCACCGAACTCGCGTAACTTCCAGCTAATCCGAACCACAGCATCGGATCGTATCCCCAGTTGTACGGTGTCCGCGTTCGCTCATCGGTCGTCTCAAAAAAGTGAACTGGCAAGAGTTGTAGATGAGTAATCCCAAGATCAAGAAGATAGTCGAGTCCCGTCGCATGATCACGCGGGGAGACCGTTCCTCGTTCCGTCATACCTGCGTATTGCCCAGGATGACTCGAACCGGCTGAACGGTCGATCGTGAAATCGCGAATGTTCGCTTCATAAATGACAGCGTCAGACGGTTTGACGAACAGAGGACGCGCGACGCGCTTCGGGAACCAATTGGAGATCGTTCGCTCGACGTCAGCGATGACACCATATCGCCCATTCTCCGATATGACACTAGCGTATGGATCAACGACCTCGTATGTTCCAAGATACGTCGTCACTTCATACCGATACCAGCGCTCGGCAAGATTACGACTGAGCTCAAGATGATAGGCACCTTGCTCTTGTCGTTTCATATCGTGCCTTCCGAGCACCTGCTCTTCCTGATCGTACACGACACACACGATCCGTTCTGCGACCGGTGACCAGACAGCAAATTGAAACGCACCCGCTTCTTCCCAGACACCTAACTTCCCTTCGTAACGATACTTACGCTCAAACGCTTCCGTCCGCACTAACCGATCGGGAACGACACGGATCGACTTACCCGCTCCGAGCACCTCATACCGACATTCTAGCGCGACCGGTTCAAGAACGGTTAATTCGTAAATCACCATTTGCTCCTCACGATGCGTTTCGGTCTGTTGGATCGCAAGTGACTCTCCATCACATTCAAGCGACCAGTGGATGGACGGATTGCCTTCGACCTCGACCCGGATGCTTTGAAAAGATAGGAATTCTGCCCGCGCCACCGGTATCACAACCTCTTGATTCGTCATCTTTTTCGCAACGACAACGCCGTCGCTCCCTCCCCTACTCTTGAATTCGAAACTGTCCCTCACTTTGAATCGCCATATGAAACGGAATTGATACCGTTTCTTTTAGGATTTTTTCACACACACGCATCTGGTACGCTTTTGTATGTGTCGCTTTCGCATTCATCCGTTGCACCCAGTTAGGAAACTCGACTTTACTGACATAAGTCGTCGTCGTCTCTTTCGGAATGTGATCAAAATAACCTGAAGGAGCTAGGATGACGCGTTCGATTGGTAAGACATAATCTCGCCCGAGCACGACACGAAGAATATCTTCCGTCCGTTTTAAACCGATGTTCGGATTCAAGATTTGTTTCGGAGATGCCTTGAACGGTTGCTCTCGCCATAATTTGTCTCGCCGGATGTGGTAGATACTTTCATCACCATCGAGCCACTCCATAATATAAATCGCAGACGGACCGACAATGAATGGACTCAATTCGACTTCCCCGACTTGATATTGAATGACAGCGCGATAAAACATCGCATATTGTTCATTTAATAGATGTAGCATCTGATAGAAGTCTAAATGGCGTTTCAAGGGAATCCGCCAAATCTCATCTTCACCTGCTCCACCAGTAACGTTCAATAATTTTTGTAACTCTAGACGTTTTTTGTACCATTTATCAAATGCTCTTCGAGATAATTGTTTACCTGGAAGTTGAATGACTTCAGTTTTTTTCATTACTTGCCACCACTTTTTCGGACGGATGAGCGTCTCACCAGGAAACAACTCTCCCGCCTCCCACCTGCGATAGACGTGGGCATAATCGAGTGCCTGATGTTCACCGAATCGCTTCGTCATCTCTAGCGGATTTTTTTCAAATCGACTATCTAAGTCATATAGTTTCATCAAGATTGCGATGGGGATCACCTCATTCCTCTTTACCTAGACGAATCCGGTAAACCGGTTCATATCGTGGCGAATTACTTGGTCGTACTTCAAATAGAACGAGTTCACGAACCGTCCATTCCACTAGTTGTATTGGGCTCATCGCCCATTCATCTGCCTCAGCACGCCACTTCTTCGCAATCGTGACATGCGGAACGAATGGTTTAGTCGCATGTGGATCAATTTGATTTACTAATTGATTCAAGTCCTCCGATTCTGTTCCGAACCCAACGACGCGCGGTCGTTCGGCTCGACCAAACATGATCAAGCGATCAAATCGAAGTACGAATGGTTCGACGGTCCGCGCGATTTTCTGCAACTGCTGTTCCCACGACTGTCGTTCTTCTTGCTGCAATGGTCCAAAAAAACGAAGCGTCAGATGGTACTCTTCTTGTGTGTAGACGTTTCGAAAATAATCAGATAAAGATAATCGTCCAGCAAGCTTCGCTAACTCTTCGGAAGGAATCGGCAAGGCGACGAAAAAGTGTCGTTCTTGTCTCATCGTAGTGTTCACTCCTTCATACGACCACTGATACCATATAGAATGGCACCGAGGATACTACTACTTGTATATACCCAAAAGACGTTATAGATTGTACTTTCCTCAAGTACAAAACCACTCATCAGATTGAACAATGCTGTCGCGAGTCCCGTCGTCGTTGCCATGTATGTACTGACGGCTGTCGCGACCATCGTTTGTGGAACGAGTGACCGGACATAATCTAGAGCAACAGGTATTAGCAGACCCACAATCATTCCTTGCATTGCCGATAATATCCAGAGCATGACAATCGGAAGTTCTAACGCAATCATCGCTGTCCGAACAGCTGATAATAAGGAAACGAATACAAGGACTGGAATCGCTCCAAATCGCAACAAGAGACGCGATGCAATACGCATGAACGGGATTTCGCACAGAACGGCGACAAAGAACAAGGTTCCAACAAGCGCCGTCGTCTCTCCACGTATCGTCACGTAGCTACCAAAGTAATAGTTATTGGCAAAAATCGGTCCAAAAATCAAACTCCCACCTGCTAAGAACAACAAGAAGCGCCGATTCGAAAATAGTTGTTTTAACGGTACTTGTTGTTGATGTGAAACATGGACACTGCCTGTCTCTTCAATACCAATTAACACAAGGAAACCAAGAACCCATGCTGCACCAGTTGCGTAAAAAATCAGATCGAGTCCGCCACCCTCGGTGATTTGACCAAGAACGAAGACTGCTAAAGCAAAACCTGCTGATCCGAATAGACGCAAGGCACCGTAATCCACTTTTCGCTTTCGCGTATACTCAATCGCTAACGTATCGACGAGCGGAATATGGGCGCACTGGAACAACGCCCAGACACAAGAAATCAATAGCAACAGTAGATAAGCAGATGTTAACAAGTAACTTAATGTAAAGATTCCGGCTGCGAGCATCGCGACGAGCAACAGCCGTTTTGGCTTCCCTAGTCGATCTGCTGCGATTCCCCAAACTGGCTGGAGGAAAATCGATAGAATCGGTCCGATCGCGACGATCGTCCCGATTTCTGAAGCTGACAGTCCGAAGGCATCATTCGAGAAATAAAGCGCGAGATAGGGAATGAGTGCTCCCTGCCCAAAGAAAATAAAGAAATATAACGCTTGGAAATGATAAGTTTGACGATTTTTCACACGGAACTTCCTTTCAAGAAGCAATCCCCCCATCTTCACGATGCGGGGGATCATCAATCATTATTTTGCGAGCTCATAAATCGCTTCTGCATAGATTGCGACAGCAAGTAACAATTCATCAAAATCAACATACTCATCAACTTGGTGTGCGACTTCAGGACCACCTGGGAAGACTGGACCAAACGCAACGCCCGCTGTCAACGAACGCGCATATGTGCCACCACCAATCGCAATCAAATCCGCTGACTGGTTCGTATGGCGCTCATAGACGGCACTTAGCGTCTTGATTAATTCATGATTCGGATCGACATGGTGCGGTGTCATATGCGTCCGCGTCTGCAACTCAAAACCGTATCCTGCCGCAGCTTCTTTAATGATTTGCAAGCGTTCTGTGAAGTCTGCTGTGTAAGGATAACGGATATTGATCGACGCCGTTCCTTGTTCTTCTGCGTAACGGAAGACGCCACCATTGATCGTCAAATCACCTGTTTCGTCTGAAGCAGCAACACCAATCGCTACGCCGCGAGAATCACGGAACATATGCGTCACGAGCTGGATATAACGACGACCGTTATAATCTAAGTGAAGCGTATTGAGGAAACGAGCTAAATGTAAGGCAGCATTTTTTCCGTTATCCGGCTCCATCGCATGCGCTGCGACACCATTGACGTCAAGAATGAGACCTTCCGCTTCTTGCTTGACTGTTCCCGTTAAACCTTGTTCTTCGAGATAGGCATGGAAATCCGTTTCAAGCGTCCCCACTTCAACGACACGAAGAAGCGCTTGGGCATGTCCAGGTACCATGTTCGGACGTTCGCCACCTTCAAAACGGACGAGATGATAGCCTGTATCAGATGTCCGCGCTGGTTTTCCTTGAATCAACAACCCGTCATAGAGTCCTTTTTCCGCATTGATGATCGGGAAGTCCGCATCTGGTGCAAATCCGAGCGTTGGCATCTCTTCATGTTTGAAGTAATGATTGACACAACGCCATTCACTCTCTTCATCTCCTCCGGCAATTAGTCGGATACGTTTTGATAGTGGTAACCCAAGTTCTTTGACGATCTTCAAAGCATAATACGCTGCCATCGTCGGTCCTTTATCATCAATCGCTCCACGAGCATATAATTTCCCATCAACAAGTGTCGGATTGAACGGACCGTATGTCCAGTGATCGCCACCAGCTGGTACGACGTCTAGATGACAGAGAATACCGAGTAACTCTTCCCCTTGCCCATACTCCAAATGTCCTGCGTATCCGTCGACATTTTTTGTCTTGAATCCATCGCGTTCCCCTGTTGCGAGCATCCAATCAAGTGCGCGTTTGACTTCTTGACCAAACGGTGCGCCCTCTTCAATCGTTGATTCATCGAGCACACTCGGAATCCGCAATAGTTCTTTTAAATCTTCTAATAAGTCCTCACGACGTGCGAGTACTTCTTCTTTCCAATTCACCATCTGATTTCGCTCCTTCATTCTGGTTTGGATTCGTTTCCTATACACCTTCCTAGTATAGCGAATATTCGTTCAGATACGAACATCCAAATTCTGTTTTCTTATCTTTTCTTCTAAATGACGAACGTTCCAAATAAAAAAAACTATAATTATCGACTTTACAAACCATTTGATTATGTTTTTTCTGCAAACGTTCGGTTAAATCACTTGCAATTTAACATCAAAACGTTATACTAAAGGCGAAACAACTGGATATTGCATTGTCTTTTGTCACCCGAAGCTTTAGAACACTATTCTATCCATTGGGGGAGTGGTTATACCAATGAAAGATTCTACAGACCGTATGTTGACCCGGATTAAATCGATTTATCTCTACATCCAAGAGAACGGAGCTACTACGACAGCAGAGTTGGTTGAAGAGTTTGGCATCACTTCAAGGACCGTCCAGCGGGATTTGAACGTGCTTGAATACAACAATCTCATTGTGAGCCCTCGACGCGGTACATGGACGTCGAGCAAGAAACAAAAGCAAGCGGGTTGATCCACTGTTTCACTCTATTTATCTTTCGATGACGCGATTCTTCGCGTCTTTTTTTGTTATCTTTTTTAAAACGTGGGGTATAGCTATTGGGAGAAGGAGTTGAGGAGAATGAATATTTTAATCATTGGAGCAAACGGAACAACTGGACGAAAGATGGTCGAATTGATTGCTAAACAAGGCGATCATCAAGCAATTGCTGTCGTACGGGAAGAAAATCAAATCAACGATTTGATCGCACTCGGTGCATCAGAAGTCAGACTTGGGGATTTGACGAAGGATGTTAGTGGTGTCGTCAGTAATGCGGACGTTGTCATCTTTGCAGCCGGCGCTGGTGGTGCATCTGACGAATTGACGCGAGCAGTTGATAAGGAAGGTGCGATTAAAGTAATCGATGCTGCAAAAGCAAACGGGATCGATCGTTTCTTGATGCTCAGTTCGGTCGGCACAGAAGAACCAAAAGGCGAACTAAAAGTATACCTCGAATCAAAAGCAGCAGCTGACGCACACCTACAAGAGAGTGGACTCGACTATACAATCGTCCGTCCTGGTCCACTCAGCTATGATGACCCAGTAGGTACAGTCGAAACAAAAGAACATTTCGATTCGTACGAAGACCGTAAAGTCTCTCGTGATGATGTGGCGGCACTATTCGTACACTTGATTGATCAACCAACCCAATCTCGTGTATTCGAAGTACTCAGTGGTCCTTATCCAATCGCAGAAGCATTGCGTAATCAATAAGTGACGCCCATAACAAAAGGCGATGGAATGTATGCTCATTCCATCGCCTTTTCGTTTTGCTTATTCAGGTTGCCAATCAAATAACGACAGTTCGTCTTGTGTCAATTCACGGTAATCCCCGAGTGCAAGTGCCGGGTCGAGTTCTAAACGACCGATTGAACGTCGCTTCAAGAACGTGACCTCTTTCCCGAGCGCAAGCATCATCCGCTTGACTTGGTGGAACTTCCCTTCTGTAATCGTCAATTCAAGTGTTGAATCTGTCTCCGTCGTTGATAAGATGACGAGTTTACCCGGTTTAGCTTGGTAGCCATCTTCTAACGTGACGCCTGCCGCAATCGCCTCGACGTCCTCTTGCGTCAACACACCTGTCACTTCCGCGTAATACGTTTTTTCGACGTGCTTCTTCGGTGACATCAAAGCATGATTGAACGATCCATCGTTCGTGAGTAACAACAATCCCTCTGTGTCTTTATCGAGTCGTCCGACCGGAAACGGTTTGAAATATGTTACGTCTTCAAACAACAGATCGATGACCGTCTCATCCCGTTTATCCTCCGTAGCACTGATGACTCCTGGTGGTTTATTCATCATCAAGTAGATGTATTTTTGATACGTGACCGGTTCACCGTACATCAAGACATGTTGTGTCTCGACATCGACATGTTGTTTGGGATCGCGAACGATCTCACCATCGACTTGAATTGCCCCTGCTTTTAGCAAAAGTTTTACTTCTTTTCGGGAGCCTGCCCCCATGTTGGATAATAATTTATCTAGACGCATGACTTCGTCCTCGTTTCAATGAAATTTTACGTCCTAATACGACTTCTGCTAAGCCACTCCAGATTGAAATCCCTGCAAAAATCACGATTCCGACTGCTGCACCAATGATCAGGATCAACAAAGATGCCCATGTCGTCTCTGGTAAGAAGGACACCATACCCCACTTGACGAGTGCAACACCTGCTCCCATCAACGCACTGATGATTAGAATCAACGATGTCCGGCGCAGAACAGTACTGAACGGGAATTTGATCGTTTGTGTAATCCGGAAGAACATTAAACCCGTCGCAACAAGATAGCCGATGATCGTTGCATAACCGGCACCCGTTCCATCACCTGTCAAATGAATCAATGGCGCATTCAGGAGATATTTCGCGAGTAATCCAGCGAGCGTCGCAACAATCGTAAAATACTGACGGTTAATCCCTTGAAGGACTGCTGCCGTAACGGAATACAATGCGAGGAATAACGCACTCGGTGCATAACTTAACAGATACACCCATGCCGCTTGATCTTTTGGGAAGAGAACATGGAACGTTTCTTCACTCAATAGAATCATTCCGACGACTGCCGGAATCGTCACGAAGAAGACGAGTTGATAAATCTGCGAAATTTGAGCACGTACCTTCCGCATGTCTCCTTGTGTGAAGGACGCTGTCAACAGTGGTGTCGCAGATAATGATAATCCCGTTGCAACCGAGACCGGAATCAAGACGATTTTATGACTATCCGCAATCAGATAGGCAGTTGCGTTCCCGGCAGCCTCAAGCGTATAACCAATGCTTTGTAACGCAGCATTCATCGTATTCTGGTCGATGACTTGATAAAGCGGTGTCGAAAGTCCGACCATGACGATTGGAATCGCATACGTCAATAATTCCTTATACAGATCCGTTAACGGGCGATCCGGCGAACGGACGGTTTGGGTAGCACGAAGTTCCTGCAAACCACTTGCACGTTTGCGGAAATAATAGATAAGAACCGCAACACTACCAATCGCGCCGATGAAGGCACTGAACGTTGCGATCGTCGCAGCAAATGCTGCACCTGAATCAAATAAATAGATTGCGATACTGACTCCTGCAAGCAAGAAGATAATTCGAACGATTTGTTCTAAAATTTGTGAAATCGCTGTCGGTCCCATCGATTGATAGCCTTGGAAGTAACCTCGCGTCATACTCATCGGTGGAATCAAGAGTAAGGCGAAACTCACGCCTCGAATCGTCATCGTGACGGCATCGACGTATGCCGCTGAGTCAACGTCACCGCCCGGAATTGCCCGGTGCGCTAAATAAGGTGCAAGGAAGAATAACGCCAGGAAGGAGACAATCCCGGTCAAGGACATGATTTTCAGACCAGACCGATACAATCGTTCACTCGTATCATATTCGCCTAACGCGTTATATTTGGCGACGAATTTTGAGACAGCGACGGGAATCCCCGCTGTCGCGAGACCAATCATGATCGCATAATAGTTGTAGGCATACGTATAGAACATGATGCCTGTCGCACCGACCATGAACTGAAACGGAAAGAGATAAATCAAACCCAGTGCGCGGGAAATCAGTGACGCACCGGACAGGAGCATCGTTCCACGAACGAAACCTGAATTGCCGGAAGAAGTAGACTGCTTATTACTGACTGTGGACATGGTAACATCCCTCACGCTTTCTAATTTTTAAACTCGACACTCTAATCGTGACTGTCTCATTATACAAGTTCTCTCGTACACAATTGCAAATCATTATACCGCTGTCTTTCTCGAATTGAAAGAGACGGTTTGTTTACAGTCGCAACTTCTGCTAAAGTGAAACAAGCAGAATTCTATGAATGAGGTGACCATATGTACGATGTAATCGTAATCGGAGGCGGACCGAGTGGCTTGATGGCGACGCTCGCTTCTTTACAAGCCGGAGCTCGAACACTCCTGCTTGATAAAGGGAATAAATTAGGTCGTAAGCTTGCGATCTCTGGCGGCGGACGTTGTAACGTCACGAACCGAAAACCACTCGACGAGCTTGTCCAGTCGATTCCAGGAAACGGACGTTTCCTTTATAGTGCTTTTTCTCAATTTAATAATGAATCAATCATTGAGCTCTTCGAAGGGTTTGGTGTTGCACTCAAAGAAGAGGACAACGGTCGAATGTTCCCTGTCTCGGATAAGGCAGCAGACGTCGTCCGTGTCTTGATTGATCAAATCCGCGCGCATGGCGCTGAGATTCAAACGGATGCACAAGTCGCAACACTCGACTTCCACCCGGACGGTTCGTTTGCGGCTGTCATCCTAGAAAACGGTATGCGTCTTGAAGCGAAAAGCTGTATCGTCGCGGTTGGCGGACAATCCGTTCCCCATACCGGTTCGACAGGTGACGGCTATCCATGGGCAGAAAAAGCGGGTCATACGATCACAGAACTTTTCCCAACAGAAGTACCGATTTTATTAGGGGATACGTTCATTCACGAAAAAACATTACAAGGACTCTCTCTTAGAGACGTCGCTTTAACGGTTCATGGTAAAAAAGATAAACCGATCAAGACGCACACGGGTGATCTCCTCTTTACGCACTTCGGTTTGAGTGGTCCGATCGCCTTACGGTGTAGCCAGTATACGATTAAGGAGCGCAAACGATCGAAGGAAACAATCGTCCATTTATCAATCGATCTCTTCCCGGATGAATCACTTGGTGCGTTAACAGAACGCTTTCAAGCAGCACTTGCAGCAAATCCGAAGAAAACGGTTCGCAATGCCCTCCGTGGATTCGTACCAGAACGCCTTCTTGAACTTCTCTTTGCTCGCATCGGCTTTGGTGATGAAGTCTGCACACAAGTGAAGAAACAGGACTGGACGGACTTCTTGCAACAATTGAAACGGTTCCCACTGAAAGCAACGGGAACACTCGATTTCGATAAAGCTTTCGTCACGGGTGGTGGTGTCTCGATCAAAGAGATTGATCCAAAAACGATGATGTCGAAAAAGGCGGAACGATTATTCTTCGCTGGCGAAATCCTCGATATCCATGGCTATACAGGTGGTTACAACATTACAGCCGCATTCGTGACCGGGCATTGCGCCGGTAGTCACGCAGCAGAGATGGCACGTGACGCTGTCTCTTAATATGAACAAGACCCGACTTCTCTACTACATAGAGGAATCGGGTCTTTTCGTATTATGCTTTAATCAATCGGTGTGAACGATCGGCTCGAGAATTTATCCGTGACGACTAAGGCGAACAACTCATTATCCTGTACGAAGATCCCTTTTGAACCATATACCTTCGGACTGGCTGTCTCCCCTGTGATCGTCTGATCCTTCCGATCAATCGAGTAAAGATAGAGTGCTTCTGAGTCTAGCGTATAAATTCGACCCTGCCGCTCTGCGAGACCAATCGGACGGAACTCGGATGCGAATGATTTCTTCGCATCATTTCGCATCCCATCTGCTGCTTCGATCTTATCTCGTTTGATGACCGATAAATAAGGCGGTTTCTGTTTTTTCTTTAAAGCACGCTTTTTCTTCTCTGAAGCGTCTGGATCAATCTTGATTTCATCCTCTTTCATCGCAAAGTACGTTAACTCAACACGTCCAAGCGAGCGAATATGATTGATTGTATAGAATTCTTTTTTCTTCGCGTCATACCCGAGACCATGGAAACTGTCCCGAATCGTCGTTCCTTGCACTTTTTCACGTTTTTCCTCGCTCCAGACACCATCTTTTCGCGTGATTGTGACCAGAATCTGATTCGATGTCAGCAATGCGACTGTCTCCCCGTCAACGAGGGTCATTCCGTCAAGACCAGCGAGCAATAACTTTCCTTCTTCCAACTGGAAAGATGCATTAATACGTTCCCCGGTTCCACTAATTTCAAAGAAACGGTAATCGTCTGTTACGACGAGATACGAACCAATGGAATCATCATATAACATCTGTTGAACATTTTTGATTAACGGCTCTTCTGGATTCGGAATGGCTGAAGGCGTTTTCGGTGGCACCTGTTTCACGGCTGCCTGATGCTTCGATTGCGTCTCGATCTTCGCGAACGTTTCCTGAATACGTGACATCGTCTCTGGTTTTGAGAAGACGAGCAAAACACAGAGGATCAGACCCGAAACGACAGCAAAGATCGTTGTATAGACTATATAAGATCGTTTCATTGATGGTAATCGCCTTTCTTTCTCGGTTTCTGATTCAGTGTAGCAGAAGGACGTTCAAAAAAAAAGCGGACTTGCGACGGAAATGAAGAAACCCCTTCCACGCACGTCAAGTGAATGAAAGGGGTTATGGCTTAGTTCGCCACGATATTGATCAATTTTTTCGGTACGACGATGACTTTACGAACCGTCTTGTCGCCGATCCATTCTTGTGTTTTTTCATCAGCAAACGCAAGTGCTTCGATTTCTTCTTTTGTCGCATCGATATTGATTTCAATTTTCGAGCGAACTTTTCCGTTCACTTGAATAACGAATTCCATCGTATCGCTGACGAGTTTCGATTCATCGAATGTTGGCCATGCCGCATACGTCAACGTCTCTTCAAATCCAAGCTGTTCCCAGAGTTCTTCACCAAGGTGTGGTGCGACCGGTGTTAACAACTGAATGAATCCACGAAGGAAGTGACGTGGAAGGACTGGTTGTTTGTTTGCTTCATTGACGAAGACCATGAGTTGCGAAATGCCTGTGTTGAACTGAATGTTCGCGAAGTCTTCCGTGACCTTCTTGACTGTCTGGTGGTACGTTCGTTCAAAGTCAGCATCGACTTCCGTAACGTCTTGAATGTCCGCTGTCCGCTCGAACAAACGCCAGACGCGATCGAGGAAACGACGTGCACCATCAAGACCGTTTTCAGACCAAGAAACTGATGCATCCAGTGGTCCCATGAACATTTCGTAAAGACGCAATGTATCGGCACCATGTGATTTGACGATTTCATCCGGATTGATGACGTTACCGCGTGATTTCGACATCTTCTCGTTGTTTTCTCCAAGAATCATTCCTTGGTTGTATAACTTTTGGAATGGCTCTTTTGTTGGCACGACACCTGCATCATATAAGACTTTATGCCAGAAGCGCGCATACAATAAGTGAAGAACGGCGTGTTCCGCTCCACCGATATAAATGTCGACCGGGAGCCAGTATTTTAATTTTTCTGGATCTGCAATCGCTTCTTCATTGTGTGGATCGATGAAACGAAGGTAGTACCAGCAGCTTCCACCCCATTGTGGCATTGTGTTCGTCTCGCGACGCCCTTTCATCCCTGTTTCAGGATCCGTATAATCCAACCAATCTTCCGCAAGCGCAAGTGGTGATTCGCCAGTACCAGACGGTTTGATTTCCGGAATGATTGGAAGTTCAAGAGGTAATTCCTCTTGACTTAGCGTTTTCATCGAACCATCTTCCATATGAACGACTGGAATCGGCTCACCCCAATACCGTTGACGACTGAATAGCCAGTCACGAAGGCGATACGTGATTTTTTTACGACCAACTTGGTTCGTTTCGAGTTCAGCAATCATCGTCTCGATTGCTTCTTGTTTTCCAAGCCCATCGAGCATGTGTGAATTGACGTGTTCGCCCTCTCCTGTGTAAGCTGCTTCATCAACGTTTCCACCTGCGACAACTTCAACGATTGGTAAGTCGAACTGTTTCGCGAATTCATGGTCACGCTCATCATGTCCTGGAACAGCCATGATCGCCCCTGTTCCGTAAGAAGCAAGGACGTAATCAGCAATCCAGATTGGAAGACGATCGCCTGAAATCGGATTGACAGCGAAAGCACCTGTGAAGACGCCTGTTTTTTCCTTCGCTAAATCCGTCCGCTCAAGATCAGATTTCGTTTGAACTTGCGCGATGTACGCATCGACTGCTTCTTGATGATCAGCTGTTGTGATGTCAGCTACGAATGGGTGCTCTGGCGCAAGCACGAGGTACGTCGCACCGAAGATCGTATCCGGACGTGTCGTAAAGACCGTGACTTGTTTTTTATGTCCGTCAATCGTGAAATCAATTTCAGCACCTTCTGATTTCCCGATCCAGTTCCGTTGCATCTCTTTGACAGAATCCGGCCAATCGAGGTCATCGAGATCATCAAGAAGACGATCTGCATATTCCGTGATTTTTAAGACCCATTGACGCATCGGAACGCGAACGACCGGATGATTTCCGCGTTCGGATAATCCGTCGATGACTTCTTCATTCGCAAGAACGGTTCCAAGTGCTGGGCACCAGTTGACTGCGACTTCGTCGACGAACGCAAGTCCTTTTTCGTATAACTTCGTAAAGATCCACTGTGTCCATTTGTAGTACTTCGGATCCGTCGTGTTGATTTCACGATCCCAGTCATACGAGAATCCAAGTTCTTTTAACTGACGCTTGAACGTCTCAATGTTTTTCGCTGTGAATTCACGTGGATCGTTTCCTGTGTCGAGAGCATATTGCTCTGCCGGTAATCCAAACGCATCCCATCCCATCGGGTGAAGGACGTTGTATCCTTGCATCCGTTTCATTCGTGCGAGAATATCCGTTGCTGTGTAGCCTTCCGGGTGACCGACGTGGAGTCCAGCACCTGACGGATACGGGAACATATCAAGGGCGTAAAACCCTTCTTTTTCTGGATCTTCTGTCGTGACGAAGGCGTTGTCTTGATCCCAACGCGCCTGCCATTTTGGTTCGATTTCACGATGATTGTACGGCATGTCTTTTCCTCCTCTAATCTAAAAAAACCGGTCTTCCGCCCCTAAGAAAAGGGACGAAAGACCGGTTTGGCTTCCGCGGTACCACCCACGTTGTCTGTCTATGACAGACCGCTTGATTCACGGATAACGGTGTGAAAAACCGGATTCGCTACTACGACTTCACGAATCGTGCTCCCTGACGAGTTCACGGTTGTTACCGACTGGTTCGCACCTTCCACCAGCTCTCTTGACGGCACCTTTCCCCTACTACTTCAGTTCCATGCATTTGACTATCTTTTCCTAGTGTAATCTGTTTCTTCCTCAAGCGTCAACGCTTCCGTAAAATTTCCTCGATTTCTGCGTGCGATCGCGCTACATGATCTGCTTGTTCTAAGCGTTGCATCGGCATCCGGTCATCAAGAAGTGCAATGACCTCCATTCCCGCTGCCTTCGCACCGATCATCCCGTTCGCAGCGTCTTCAATGACGAGACAATTCTCAGGCGCATGTCCGATGCGTGATGCTGCTAGCCGAAAAATCGCAGGATCTGGTTTGGAACGGACGACCTCTTCCCCGCTGACATAGTGCCTGATCGGAAGCTCATAATGACGGATGACACGTTCGATCTTTTGAAGCGAACTCGAGGAGGCGATGCCGATGTCATAACCAAGAGCTACAGCTTGTTCGATGACTTGTTTGACGCCTTCTTTTAATCCACACTCTTCCGGTTTTGCGTGGATTTGAAATAACCGATGTTCTTCTTCAAGTAACGCACTGGCTGTTTCTTGTAGCTGATGTTCAGTGACGAGTTCTTCCCACATCTCATCACCTGTTTTTCCCATGAACGTCGCATATTGAACCGGGTCGAGTGGAATCGATAATGTGTTAAACATCTGCTGATGGACCTCGAAGTAGCGAATTTCACTATCTAAGATGACACCGTCCATATCAAAAATCAGACCGCGTTTTTTCATGACACATCCTCCTTTAGTCGCTTTTCTGATATCAGCATATCAAAAAAACGACTACACGATGTAGCCGTTTCGCTGTCTTCATTTAGATATTGTTTAACTTGTCGCCATCTGGACACTGGTTTGTCGGTAAGCTGGAAAATAATCAGAATCAGCATCTGATCCGTATCGTGCACATAACTGATCGTATATGGCTGGTTGAAGGATGGATTTTCCTTGGTGATACTCAAATAGGCGATATCCGGTATAACGGCATTTACTCTCAAAGAGACTATCCCGTTCTTGGTATCCACCTCCAAGATGTTGCTCGACAAGACCACGCGCTTTCGCTTGAAGAATCGCTTCATACTCAAGCCGCTGATTCGGAAACACTTTCGCTTCGTCTCGCTTACAACCGATCAAATGACCATGGGCGTATTCGTTTCCAAGCAATACGAAATATCCACCAATCGGTTCGCCATCGATTTCAGCAATCAATAGTAGTGGCTCACAAAGTGGATTCACTTCAAATAATTGCTCAAAATAACTTGCCGTAAAATAGTAATGAGCTGAAGCGTTCTTCCGGTCCATCGTTTCATGATATAACGCTAAAAAAATAGGCAAATCTTCTTTTGTTCCTGTTCTAACAGTTAACGGTGAAGCGAGCGACTTCCGAATCATACTTCTCGTTTTCTTATGAAACGTCTGCATGATTTCTTCTAGTGTGGGGCGTAAATCAATGCTCGTCGTATGACGAATGAAAGAAACTTTTGTCCAGTCCTGCATGAATCGTTCATTGCCCGTCAACGGATTAAAGCGAATCATTTCCGAAACGATGGACTCTTTTTCCGCCCATCTTTCAAACAATCGACGTGCATGCTGAATCTCTGTTGCAGTTAAGCAACCGACGATTTCAGGTCCACCGTAACCATAAGGCGTAATGAGATCCGAATAGGATGTATCAAAAATGCGACGTTTTAAAAAAGGATAAAACAGCGTTCCTGCATGACCTTCATAAAGGAATAACACGGCTTGTTCAGACGGTCTAGCGTTGAGCGTGACGTATTGGTGACTGTAGAAGATATCAAGCGGCTGTTGCTGTACCTGTGTCGACCAAGTTGCGGCATCTGTGATGAATTGACACCTTTCCATTCGTGCACCTCCAGTCAAAAAGAAGCAACGTTCACATGACCTTTCTTTTTCAAATCCTTGATTAAAAACTACCCGTTTCTCTACCGAAATATTCCATATTAATAAATGTTTGTTTTATAATTTTTGACTTTATTGTGTAACAAAATAGACAGCGGACATTGATCCGCTGTCTTTTAAATGACGCTTACGATGTAATTTTGGGAATGGCACGAAGGAAGACCACACCCGCTAACAAAATCAATCCAATCAATGTCAGGAAGACCGCTGACATACCGGATAAATCGTAGATTAATCCTCCAACGGTCGGACTAATCATCCGTCCCGCTGAAGCAGCGATATTGACGTACCCTTGGAACTCGCCTTCTTTTCCGATTGGCGCAAGTCGCGCAGCCATGGCTGGGACAGCTGGCCAGATGAACATCTCACCAATCGTCAGGATGATCATCGCTACGAGGAACATCTTAAATCCTCCGGCGAACGGAACAATCAGATAAGACAAGAGGAAAATCCCTGTACCTGTCATCAGTTGTCGTTTCAAGTCGTCACCAAACCAACGCAAGATTGGAGTGAGCAGTGGTTGCGC
The DNA here is from genome assembly GCF_022170825.1 of Exiguobacterium acetylicum. NCBI lineage: Bacteria > Bacillati > Bacillota > Bacilli > Caryophanales > Exiguobacterium > Exiguobacterium acetylicum. The sequence goes on from NZ_CP081878.1 coordinate 2,416,235, forward strand.
AAAGACGATGAGTGCTCCATTGATCGTCCAAAGAATCGAGTACTCGGAAATCGTGACACCGAGTGATTTCGTATGGACGGCAAACGTGCCTTGCCACTGTACATACACGAACCAAAGTAAGGCATAACCAATCGAGACGAGCAACATCGTTCGCGCTGCACCGCGTGCGAGTGGTGTCCGTGTCGTTTCAGTCTCGTCATGTGTTGTATGCATCCGTGCTGGTGCCTGAATCCAAGACAAGCCGATGAACAAAATGATAGCAAACGCGATATACAGTACGAGGTTGGCAATGAAGATGTACTGAATCGAGAAGGCAGCAATTTGACCACTGACAGCCGTCCCGAGGGCTACACCGACGTTTTGGGCGACATAGATCGCGTTAAAGGCACGGCGTCCACCTTCTGGCCAGATGACACCCGTCATCGCATAAATCGTCGGGAAGACCATCCCGCCGACGAATCCGATTAGACCAAGCATCGCGACGTATCCGACATACGTCTGATGAAACAACAATAAGCCGACGGAAGACAAGACAAGTCCGATGACACTGATGACGAGCGTTTTTTTACCACCGAGGCGGTCAAACGCCTTCCCCCCTAAGTAGTTTCCGACGATTGCGAGTGCCGAGTTGACGAACAACGCCATCCCTGCTTTCGTCATCGACTCCCCTAAATATTCATGAATATATAATGTATTAAACGGCCATAAAAAAGAGGATCCCGTCGTATTAATTGCCATCGCAAGGACGAGGATCCAGACCGCTTTTGGTAATTTTGGCATACCCGTGGTCCTCCTATTTCATTCTCAACCTTGCCACTTTACGCAATCCGTCCCCTCCCTGTCAAGCCACTTCACTTTTCGTCAATGATTCAAAAGATGGTATAATGCAAGAGGAATCATACACACGATGATCATATACGAAAGAGAAAAACAGACCATAGGAACAGGAGTCTATGCCATGCCACTTGCCCGTGTACTACCTTATACAAAACAATTGCTCGAGTCCGTCATCGAACGTGGAGACTGTGTCGTCGACATGACTGCTGGAAATGGACACGACACACAGTTCTTAGCAGAATGCGTCGGTCCAGAAGGTCGAGTCCTTGCGTTCGATGTTCAAGCACAAGCCATCGAGGAATCGACACGTCGTTTAGACGAAGCCAAAATGTTAGAGCGTGTCGATCTTTATCACGAAAGTCACATCCATGTCGGTGCCCGTCTATCAGACGAACGACGCCCTGTCCGTGCCGGTGTCTTCAATCTTGGATATCTTCCCGGAAGCGATAAGTCGATCACAACGACAGGTGAAGAGACGCTTGAGGCGCTTGACGCCCTTCTCCCGGTCCTTGCTCCTGGTGGTCTCGTCGTCCTCGTCGTCTACCATGGTCACCTCGAAGGAAAACGAGAACGCGACGCTGTACTTGATTACGTGACGGCCCTTGACCAACAAGATTACGCTGTCCTTCAGTACCGCTTCTTGAATCAACAGAATCACCCACCGTTCATCATCGCGATTGAGAAAAAAGTCCGCTGACGATAGAAACGAAAAAAAGTGATGGTTTCCGCTAAGGAAACCATCACTTTTTCACTCTTCGACTAATTTAAAGAACAGCATCAATTTCTCCGCAAATCGAGTATTCAATCGTTCGAAGCTGAAATGCGGAAAACCATGTAGGCGTTGTAAGTAAATCTGATCGCCACCCATTTTCCGGCATACTTCGAGCGTCAACTTGACGTCTGCGAACTGATCGTCCGGTGCATAAAAACAGGCTAAGTTGACACGAGGTAATTTTTTTCGCTCCTCGTCATGCACGACGATTTCCTCTTCGATTTCTCGATATTGTGCATACGTCAACTCACCGATTCGAACGGTATCCTCCGTACTTTGGCCAAACGGCAATGTACCGAGTGGCGCATCAGGACGGAAACGATCAAACGCACTCGCGAAAACTTGTTTGACACCCCCGAGTTGTTTTGACGGATGCCAATCAAACAACGGTGAAATGAACGCAAGGCTTGCGACTGGTAATTCATATTCTTGCAATAGACGATTGACGACGAGTGCGCCCATGCTACAAGCAACGATATGAATCGGTAGCTTTCGTTTCCCGGCTTCGCGTAATGCTTCTTTCAATAATTGACCATGCTCTTCAAACGAGATGCGACGTGGGGCGTCGACGAGTAACACTTCATACTCTCGTTCGAGTACCCGAATCAAGGCTTCGCTCGGACGGGCACGTAATTGCAATGGATAGACTAATACGATGATTCCTGTTGGTTGTTCAACCACAAACTCACCTCTTCACTTCATACTTCCTTTTCACGATACTTTACTTCAGACGCATACGAAACCGTCCCAAGACGGATTTCACGACGCGATATGGCGAAGTCGAATGACAGACTCTGCTTGACCAAAGACTTCTTCTGTCATCTCACTCAGTTCCTCAAAACCGAATGAGGTCAAGAACTGACGCGCTTTATAGTTACGTGCCTCCACGTAGACTTCGAGTGGGACGGCTCCTTGTCGTTCGAGTTCACGAATCAAACGTCGCCCTATCCCGTTTTGCTGATATTTTGGCAAAACGTAGAGACGAATGATCTCCCATGTTCCCTCGACATCAACAGCATGAATGAATCCGACGACTTCCTCATCGATGATTCCGACATAAAAATACTCTCCCCGTGCTTCTTCCGCCGTCCGGATCGCACGAACGACCTCTTCCTGCGGATACGCTTCCTGCACGAAATGAGCTTTCGAGCGTTCGGAATAGATTTCTTCATACGTATCCAACCAGGATGTGATGGCGATATCATGAATACGTCCTGCATCAGCTGGAATAGCTTCGCGTATTTCCATAATCGGAACCCCCCTTTTTATTCATACGAATTGACTCATGTACTTTTACCCTCTTCTAGAAAAAACATTCGTCTCCTGCAAAGTTCCGTGGAAACAAAAAAGTCCGGAAACCCTCTGAGGATTTCCGGACGTGTTGCTTATGCGAAGCGTTTTGCTTGTTCTTCAAGAACTGCTGCTTTATCTGTTTGCTCCCATGGAAGCTCAACATCTGTACGACCGAAGTGACCGTATGCAGCTGTTTGACGATAGATCGGACGACGGAGATCAAGCATGTTGATGATTCCAGCCGGACGAAGATCGAAGTTTTCAGCAACCAATTCGACGAGTTGTGCTTCAGGAAGTTTTCCTGTGCCAAATGTATCAACCGCGATTGATACTGGGTGTGCGACACCGATTGCGTACGCGAGTTGAACTTCTGCTTTGTCTGCAAGACCTGCAGCAACGAGGTTCTTCGCGACGTAACGTGCTGCGTATGCAGCTGAACGGTCGACTTTTGTTGGATCTTTACCAGAGAATGCTCCACCGCCGTGGCGTGCGTATCCACCATACGTATCAACGATGATCTTACGACCCGTTAATCCAGCATCTCCTTGTGGTCCGCCGATGACGAAACGACCAGTTGGGTTAATGAAGAATTTCGTTGCTGCGTCGATGTATTCAGCCGGGATGACTGGTGTGATGACGTGTTCTTTCAAGTCAGCTTGGATTTGCTCAAGCGTAACTTCTTCCGCATGTTGTGTCGAGATGACGATCGTATCGACACGAACCGGCTCGTTGTTTTCGTTGTATTCGACCGTGACTTGTGTTTTTCCGTCCGGACGAAGGTAGTCGAGTTGACCGTTTTTACGCACTTCTGCCAAACGGCGTGCGAGACGGTGCGAAAGTGAGATTGGAAGTGGCATGAGTTCTGGTGTTTCTTTCGTTGCATAACCGAACATGAGACCTTGGTCTCCTGCACCGATTGCATCGATTTCTGCATCAGACATGCTACCTTCACGTGCTTCAAGCGCTTGGTCAACACCAAGAGCGATATCTGCTGATTGCTCATCGATTGATGTCAATACAGCACACGTATCTGCGTCAAAACCGTATTTCGCGCGTGTGTAGCCGATTTCACGAATCGTTTCACGAACGACTTTTGGAATGTCGACGTAAGTTGATGTCGTGATCTCACCTGCAACGAGAACGAGACCTGTTGTAACAGAAGTTTCTGCTGCAACACGTGCGTTTGGATCCGCTGCGAGGATTGCATCAAGAATTGAATCCGAAATTTGGTCACAGATTTTATCTGGATGACCTTCAGTGACTGACTCCGACGTGAATAGTCGGCGATTAAGGTTTGTCATGTATGACCCTCCCAAAAAAGAATTTGACGGTGTACTCATTTCCCCTAGTTGAGTGGGACGGTAAAATGAAAAAAACCTTTCCAAGTCCAAAAAATGGTCAGGGAAAGGTTGTGCGTTCTTCCTTTACCCTCTTATCGTTCGAAGTGTTTACTTCGCTTCAGGAGAGCACCTTTTCCCTCATTAATATGTGAATTAATGTAGGACGGTTGCCGGGTTTCTTCGGGCCTTGTTCCCTCCACCTGCTCAGAATAAGAGTATCCGTTACGAATTACATGATATAAAGTTGTACCTACTCTGTCAAGCAAGGTTTCAAATTCTAGTCGAAACTTTTTGAAAGAGATGTTAAACTGTTAGTGCTGAAAGCGTTTCCAGATAAATAGAAATCAGCACGAGAAAATGATTGCTCTCTCTTTAGTATGTCATATATAATGAATGTGTCATACTAAATACAGTGAGCCAAAACCAACGTAGGGGAAAGGTGGGGTCAGGATGCCGATGACGGTCCTGAATATCGAAGAACTACTCAAGAAAGAGCATGTGTTCAAACAACTATCTGTTGCTGAACTTGTCGAACATGCGATTCGAAACGAAGAAGGTGTCCTTGCAGAGAACGGCGCATTATCTGTAGAAACGGGGAAATTTACAGGTCGTTCACCAAAAGATAAGTTCATCGTCCGTGATTCTTCCTGCGAATCTCACATTGATTGGGGTCATGTTAACCAACCGATGGATGGAGACAAATTTGAACAATTGTTACAAAAGGTTCTTCGTTACATGAACGAAGCCGATCAGCTCTACTACACAGAAGCTGCTGCTGGCGCAGATACGCACTTCACCCTTCCGGTTCGTGTGCTCACACAATACGCTTGGCATAACCTCTTTGCCAAACAACTCTTTTTACGCGAATATCCTGAAGTCGCTGCTTTCGAACCGTTCACGGTCGTCTACGCGCCACATTTCAAGGCAGATCCTGCCGTTGACGGAACGAACTCTGAGACGTTCATCGCGATGTCGTTCGAGCACCGGATCGTCTTGATCGGTGGAACGGAATATGCCGGTGAGATCAAAAAATCAATCTTCTCCGTCATGAACTACCTCTTGCCACAAGAAAACGTTCTTTCGATGCACTGTTCGGCAAACGTTGGACACGAAGGAGACGTCGCTTTGTTCTTCGGTCTATCCGGTACTGGTAAGACCACCCTTTCCGCTGATGATAGCCGTCAATTGATTGGTGACGATGAACATGGTTGGTCGCACGACGGTGTCTTCAACATTGAAGGTGGATGTTATGCGAAGACGGTTAACCTGTCGCGTGAAAAAGAACCACAAATCTTTGACGCGATCCGTTTCGGAACCGTCCTTGAAAACGTTGTTCTCGATGAAGCCCGTCATCCTGATTACGATGACATATCGTTGACGGAAAATACACGTGCCGCTTATCCGATCACAGCGATCGATAACATCGCTGTTCCATCACGCGCTGGTCATCCGAAGACGATCGTCTTCTTGACAGCTGATGCGTACGGTGTCTTGCCTCCAATCAGCAAACTGACGAAAGAACAAGCGATGTATCACTTCCTCTCGGGTTATACATCAAAACTCGCTGGGACAGAACGTGGCGTCACGGAACCAGAAGCAACATTCTCAACGTGCTTCGGTTCACCGTTCCTTCCACTCATGCCTGAAAAATATGCGACGATGCTCGGAGAATTGATTGATCGTCATGGTGTTACCGTCTATCTCGTCAACACAGGCTGGACAGGTGGCGCTTACGGTACAGGTAGCCGGATGAAGCTATCGTACACACGGACGATGGTCAATGCTGCCGTCAATGGCACTCTTGCAACGATTCCGACTGAAGAACACCCAATCTTCGGACTTCATATGCCTCTTGAAGTGCCAGGTGTTCCAAGTGAGTTACTCAACCCTGTACGCGTCTGGTCAAATCCGGACGAATACGACACACAAGCGCGTTCGCTTGCTGAGAAATTCCAACACAACTTCCTTCGTTTCGAAAGTGCGACGGATGCGATCAAGTCAGCAGGTCCACGTCTATAAAAAAAGAGCCTTCGGGCTCTTTTTTATGTTTAGAAATCAGTACATCTCTTAAGAAAATCAATTCATGGTCAACAAAAAAAGGAATGACGCGTCACACGCAACTCCTACAGGAAAAAGCGCATTTATGCGCTATCAGAGACAAACAAGACCCGCTTTCCTGCTGGAATGAAGCAGGAAAACTGGCTTGTGTCTCGCCTGAGGAAAGAGCATGAAAAGACGAGTTATTCTTTTTTGAGTCAGCCTCTTCATTTTCAGTCTAAAACAGAATCTGTTTTTTCTTGAAGATGTGTTTCTTTTTGCTTGAGCCATTCCTGACTTTCTGCTAGTAGCGCATAGGCTCGCGGAAGCGAGACATCTAAACGTTGACTGAGCAGTTCGAACTGATCAAAATCACCGCGATCTGCACTGATCGCAAGCACTAAACAATCTCGGAACGGATGATCTTTTCCTTGTAGGACAACCTTCAAGGAATCTTCGATTGGTAATTGACCGATGATGTCGTCGATGTCTACGGACAATAACGCATCAATATGTGACAGCAATCCGATCATATAGGCACTCTCCGGCTTAAGCGTACGCGTCTCTTTTGCAAATAACTCACAAAGTTTTGCACAATGTAAGGAAGAGCGGAGTAACTCATTCGACCATTCGTAAGGACTAGCAAGCTTCATCTCGCGTAAGACAATCAACGAAATCCAGCTTTTGAGTTGCGAGAAGCCGAGTAGTGAGATAGCTTGACGAACAGAGCTGACTGTATTTCGTAATCCCATTCCTGGAGAATTGATTAATTGTAGTACTTGAATACTGATATAAGGATTTGCTTCGATCTCATCAATGACTTCATCGTATTTTTCATCCGTATCGAGCCATTTTAGCATCTTCAGCAAGACCGGCACTTGAGGAGGGACAGCTTTTCCCTTCATCAACATTGGCTTAGCGTAAAAATAGCCTTGAAACCAATCATATCCCATATCAAGACAGCGTGTATGATCCTCATGTGTCTCGACTCGTTCGGCTAGCATCTTAATATGGGGATAATTACGCCGGACAATATGCAAAATCGCACTTTGCTCGCGAGTGGGAATCGCTTCGATGTCGATTTTAATTAAATCAATTAGTGCGAATAATTCTGTTCCATGTTGACGAAGTAAATCGGTCACAAAATCATCGAGTGCTAGTGTAAAACCTGCTTCTTTCCAACTGTGCAGCACAGATAACATCTCTGTATCGATATCGACAGTTTCTAAAATTTCGATAACGAACCGACTTGGATCTAAATAGTGAATCAGATCACTTTTCAATAGATCCGCTGTAAAGTTGACGAAAAGTTTTTTCCCTTCAGCGACATGTTCCACACCCATATGAACGAGTGTATTCGTTAACACATCCATCGTCGCTAGATCACCATCAAATACATTCATTTGTTTGACGGAACGATACAGCAACTCAAATGCATCAACTGCTCCGATTCGGTCAACGATGGGTTGACGTGCCAATAAGATATCCATCGTCCTCCATCCCCCTCTACATTACTCATATGGTACTAATTATATCAAAAGTTATTTTTCAGGAAGTTTATTGTTTTTTACAATGAATCAATATTCTTTTTTTCCATCCGTTATGTAAGTTAAAACGCTTGAGATGACACACAAAAACCGGTACGACATTCATCGTACCGGTCATCTCATCGCTTATAATTACCAGTCTCAAACCACCTCAACACATTCCGCGTCACACGTAACTTTTCGTGAATCGGAAATTGATGCGCATAGGCGTAGGTCTGAAGTGTCGTCTGCTCGGGATGACGCGCAACATAAGCCGTTGCGTGTCGTAAACGAACATTCTCGTCATACGCACCGTGAATCAACAACACCTCACCTTGAGGTGCGACATGGAGCGGCGAGCGAACCGCGTATGCATCAGGAACGGTGTCTGGTGTACCTCCCGTGTATCGTCGCAGCATCTTTTGCATCGTCTTCTGTTCTTCATACGTCCACGTCAGCTCGGTCACCCCTGCCCACGACACCGTTCGGGCAACCGGACGGTGATGCGCCAGTAGCAATGCCATCTGTCCACCACGAGAAAAACCGAATGCGTGTACATGCGAGACACGTTGCTGCAACCAGTCAAAGGCACTGCATGCGTCTTCAACATCTCGATGTCCGAAGTCTTCTTTTCCTGTCCCGCCTAAGTTTCCCCGATAGAAAGGTGCCATGACGAAAAAACCAGCCTGCGCGAATGCGAGCAGTCGTGTCGGTCGGACCATTCCGATCGAACGCGTACCACCACGCAAGTAGAGAATTCCCTGACCGTTCGCGACTTGCGGTAAGACGATATAGGCACCGACACGTTCCCCGTCCGCCGTCGTGTAGAACATCCGAAACGTCCGAAACGGACCTTGACGCGGAAGCTCAAACCAATCGGCGTTCGCTAAGTACACGGAGCGTCTCCGGAAGGACACGGTCCTTCATCATGAAGCTATATTGTCGGTTCGTGTCGAGACGATCAGGGAGTTCCTCGAACAGAAAAGCACCATCGGTTTCATCCACGGCAAGATGAGACGACAGCGATCCGATCTGCGCGAAATAGATGTTTTTGATGATCGTATCGCCTTTTCCGGCAACACGATATTGTCCAACATATGATAGGGAATCGATTTTCCCACCCGTCTCTTCCATCACTTCACGCCGTGCGGCTTCTTCTGCCGTCTCCCCTGGTTCAACCTTTCCACCAGGAAATTCATAACCACGCTGCTTATGATGGGTCAGCAACCATTTTCCTTCGTACACGGCAATGACCCACACGTGCAAAGGACGATCCGAGAACGGATGGTCATCAAAACTTAACTCCACTTGATTTTGATAATAATCCAAGAATGTAATCACGTACGTGCACCTCATTTCTTCTTCTAACTTCACTTTACCTGTTTCACGGGTATTCTAAAAGTGAAAACGCCAGGAAAGGCTCTAAATCTGGAAAATGATAGCCTACTATCATCAGATGAACACAAAAAAACAGCCGATGTTCCACTCGGGAACAATCGACTGTCGTTTTGTATTACTTCAAACGTGCTTCGAGTTCTGCTTTTTCTGCTTCGAATCCTGGTTTTCCAAGAAGAGCGAACATGTTTTTCTTGTACGCTTCGACGCCTGGCTGATCGAATGGGTTCACTCCAAGAAGATAACCACTCATTGCACATGCTTTTTCGAAGAAGTAGAACAAGAATCCGAGGTGATACGGTGTCATCTCTGGAAGTTCGACTGTCAAGTTCGGTACTTGTCCGTCTGTGTGTGCAAGCAACGTACCTTCTGCTGCTTTATCGTTGACGAACTGAATCGACTTACCTGCAAGGAAGTTCAATCCATCGAGATCCTGAGCATCTTCTTCAACTGTCAATGCATGACGCGCTTGACCGACTTTGATGACTGTCTCGAACAGGTCACGACGGCCTTCTTGGACGTATTGCCCCATTGAGTGAAGATCAGTCGAGAAGTCGACTGCTGCTGGGAAGATTCCTTTGAAGTCTTTTCCTTCTGATTCTCCGTACAATTGTTTCCACCACTCCGATACATAATGAAGTGCTGGTTCGTAGTTGACGAGAAGCTCGATCGTCTTCCCTTTCGCATAGAGCGCATTTCGAACGACTGCGTATTGATACGCCTCGTTGTCAGCTAGGTTTTCGCTCGCGTAGCGCTCTTGCGCGTCACGTGCCCCTTGCATTAACTCTTCGATTGAAATACCAGCTGCTGCGATTGGTAAGAGACCAACCGGTGTCAAAACAGAGAAACGACCACCGACATCATCCGGAATGACGAATGTTTCGTATCCTTCAGAGTCTGCGAGTGTTTTTAATGCACCGCGTGCTTTATCCGTCGTTGCATAGATCCGGTGTTTCGCTTCTGCTTTACCGTATTTCTCTTCCATGAACGATTTCAAGAGACGGAACGAAATCGCTGGTTCTGTCGTTGTACCCGATTTTGAGATGATGTTGACCGATACATCTTTTCCTTCGAGGACTTCGAATAAATCGTGCAGATACGTCGATGAGATGTTATGACCGGCATAGATGATTTGTGGTGCTTTCCGATCTTCTTTTGATAATAAATTGTGGAACGAGTGTCCGAGCATCTCGATCGCAGCACGTGCACCGAGATATGAACCGCCGATTCCGACGACTAACAACACATCAGAATCCGACTTGATTTTTTCTGCAGACGCTTGGATGCGTGCAAACTCCGCTTGATCGTAGTTCGTCGGAAGATCAACCCATCCTAAGAAATCACTTCCTGCGCCTGTTCCTGCATGAATCGCATGGTGAAGCGTCTTTACTGTCTCCGCCATATGATCTACTTCATGTTGACCTACGAATTGTAGGGCCTTCGAATAATCAAAACGTACTGTTGACATGCCATCGTCCTCCTTATTCATTCGCAACGAAATGCGACCTTCCTTTTCATTAAAACGCAAGAAGGAAGGTCGTTCAAGTCTTTTGTGAAATGAGTAGCAAATGTTACAGATTGTTATAGGGCAGCTGTCACGATTTGACGAACATCTTCGTTTCCAAGTGATTTGAAGTTTCCGAAGTCGCCTCGTGTCATCGCTGACTTGACGATTGAATCAACTGTATCTTCTTTGATGTCGTAATCAGCAAGACGGTTTGGTGCACCGAGTGATGTCCAGAAAGCACTGATTGCGTCAATTGTCGCGTGTGCTGCTTCCATCTCTGATTTACCTTCCGTGTCAACGTTAAAGACGTTTTCACCGAGTGTCACGAAGCGATGTGCATTTGATTCGTCAAGCACGTGGCGCATCCAGTTCGGGAAGAGGATGGCAAGTCCACCTGCGTGCGGGATATCGTGAACAGCTGAGACAGCGTGCTCGATGTTGTGTGATGCCCAGTCTCCGCGTGCTCCCATTTGAAGAACACCGTTGAGTGCCATCGTACCAGCAAAGAGAATTGTGCCACGAAGTTCAACGTTCTCGAGATCGTTGACGAGTTTTGGTGCTGCTTCGAAGACTGCTTTCATGACACCTTCTGTCATACGTTCTTGGACAGGTGCATGCGCAGGGTGGAAGTATTGCTCAAGGCAGTGACTCATCATATCGACGATACCGTAGATCGTTTGATCTTTTGGCACACTGACTGTGTATTTCGGATCAAGGATTGAGAATGTTGGGAACGTAAGCGGGCTACCCCAACCGTATTTCTCTTGTGTCTTCCAGTTCGTGATAACGGATCCAGCGTTCATCTCAGAACCTGTCGCTGCAAGCGTCAAGACTGTTCCGAATGGAATGACTGTCTCTGGTGTCGCTTTACCGATAACGAGATCCCATGCTTCACCTTCATACGGGATACCAGCAGCAATCAATTTCGTGCAGTCGATGACAGAACCGCCACCGAGTGCAAGCAATGCGTCTACGCCTGCTTCACGTGCGATTTTGATACCGCGCTCTGCTGTCTCGATACGTGGATTTGGTTCGACACCGTCGCATTCGACGTACTCGATTCCTGCCGCGTTGAGTTCACGTGTCACATCATCATAAACGCCGTTACGTTTGATACTACCGCCACCAAAGACGAGCATGACTTTCTTTGCACCAAGTGCTTCGAGTTGTGGTTTCAGTTGGCTGACTTGACCGTCACCAAAAATAAGTTTCGTTGGATTGCGATATTCAAAGTTTTCCATCTGTGTTGCCTCCTCAATAAGTAATGAACACCTTACATTATCCACACATTCCCCTTTCGCATCTAATTTAATGCTTATTCTATGTAAAAATTGCATAAAAAAAGAGAACCGACCGATGTCGATTCTCTCATGTGGCTTATTTTTGGAAGTTTGATTTTTCAATCCATTCTTCCAATTTACCTTTAAGAACGTTGAATCCAGGTGCTTCTTCTTGTTTGAAAGCAGGACCTGCATCGCGACGTCCAGCGTTTTTGCGTGGACCTTTCGCGCGTGCTTCACGTTTTGGAGCTTCCTGAGTTGCTTTGATCGAAAGCTTCATTTTTTTGTTAGCTTCGTCGATGTCGAGAACTTTAACAGTTACTTCATCGCCAACTTTTACGTAATCGTTGATGTCTTTTACGTAATCGTGTGAGATTTCTGAGATGTGGACGAGACCTTGTGTTTGCTCGTCAAGTGCTACGAAAGCACCGAAGTTTTGAATACCAGTTACTTTACCAGTAACGACTTGGTCTTTTTCAAAGTTTGCCATAATGTATACACTCCCTAACTAAATTCATCAACTTATAATAACACACTTTTCTTGTATCGTAAAAAATATTTTTGGAATTTGTTTATTTTTTATTTCACGAGGGAACATTTTAGTAGCAAGACTTCAAGTATTCCCCCTGATTCTGCCGAACTTTCCGAGTTCGGCCCTTTTTTGTTCTATTACTCAATTGACCTAAGTGATAAAGAAAAGTAATGCTTGAAACGATAAAGACAAAAGACAGATAAGACTATCAAAAAAACGGACAGTCTTGGTCTGCGCGCTTTCCGCGGACAAGCCCTCATGCCGCTTCAGATGCACTGCATCTTCCAGGGTCGATGACTTGTTTTTCCGCAGGAGTCGAGCAAGACCTCACCTGTCCTAGCGTAAAGGAAATATAGAGTAGAAGCAATCATCAATTAATCTATTTATTACTTACAGATCATCGAATCCATTCGCATCCGTTACTTTCGCATATGAACGTGATTTTTGTTCGAAGAAGTCCGATTTTGTTGCGTTCATCGAATCATCTGAATACGCACGAATCCATGGCATGACGTCTTCGTCGTGCCCTTCGTAAAGATCAGACAAACCAATGACGCGAAGACGTTTATTCGCGAGATATTTGACGTAGTCACGCATTTCACTGACGTCAAGACCGTCTAAATCACGCAAGACGTATTCGCTCCACTCGATTTCAAGATCAACGGCACGCTTGAACGTATTGTAGACGAATTGTGTGAATGAACCGTCAGCATCGATTTCTGGGTGCTCTGACAGAACTGCACGCAACAATTGACTGATGAAGTACGAGTGTTGGAGTTCATCACGTTGAATATAGCTGATCATCGTCGACGTCCCGACCATCTTTTGGTGACGCGCTAAGTTGTAGAAGAAAGCAAAGCCTGAATAGAAGTTGATGCCTTCGAGAACGATTGACGCAACGAGTGATTTCGCAAAGTTTTCTGGCGTCCGGTCATTTTGGAAGTCTTCGTATAAATCAAGAATGAATGCATTACGCTTCATGACCATGTCATCGTCTTTTGCGATATCAAAAATCCGGTTTTGTTCAGCCAATGGAACTAAGCTGGATAAGACGTAGCTGTACGATTGATTATGAACGACTTCCTGTTGCGCGATGATCGCGAGAATCGCATGAACAGATGAATCCGATGTGAACATCGCTGACTCGAGGATGTAGCGCGTCTGAACCGAGTCAAGGATCGAGAGTAGACCAATGATCCGTTTAAAGGCATCTTGTTCCCGTTCGCTTAATTGATTCCACTGCTGCATGTCTTTTGACATCGAAATCTCATCTGGAATCCAGAAGTTTGATAACAGTTGTTTGTAGATTGAATAAAACTGTGGATAGGCAATGTCGTTCCAGTTGACGATGGCACTTGTTTCGCCACCGATGATCGCTGTCGCGCGATTCGGATGACGTGCATCAAGCAGTTTGATTTTTTGTAGCTGTTCCATGTGCTTCGACTCCCTCTTGCTGTAATTGAAGAATAGTCCGTTTGGTCCATTCCTTGACGAGATGTGGACGGTTACGCGGGGACTGTTCGATTTTCAACAGTTCTCCGGCAAGCGGTACACCGAATTTTGAGAGGTGATACGCCATCTCATCGACAGCGCGACAATATTTGACGAACATCTTATCCCCCGTTCCAAAAACAGCTGCTTGCGGAATCGCATGCGTGCTATCCTTTAAAACCGTTCTAAGACAGTCGCGCATATCGTCGGGCAATTGTCCATCTCCCCACGTATACGAACCAAAATAGACGATATCATAAGGCATTAACTGATACGTCGTCACTTCGTCCGCAAACAACATCGTCGGCTCGATTCCCATTTCAGAACACGTCTTTGCGACGAGTTCTGCCACCTCCTCCGTGTTTCCACTCAATGACGCGTATACGATTGCTGCCTTCATGATATCGTCCTCCTTATCTTATGATGAACACGACTCACATTCGTCGATCTCAACCGTCGTCGAACGCGTGTAGTAGATCGTCTTCATCCCGAGTTGCCATGCTTCCATATGCATCTCGAGTAACTCTTTTGCTTTGACGTTATTTTTCACGTACAGATTGAAACTGATTGCTTGGTCGATGTGACGCTGACGCGAAGCATTTTGACGAATGCTCCATAACTGGTCAATCTCAAACGCTGATTTATAGAACCAGTTCGTTTCCGGTGTTAAATCCGGAACAGTGACTGGGATCTTATAGTTTTTCTTCTCTTCCGAGTAGACTTTTTTGTAGATTGGATCAATCGATGCCGTACTACCCGCAATGATTGCTGTCGATGAGTTCGGTGCGACTGCCATCAAGTAGGCATTACGCATACCGTACGCTGTGATGTCCGCTTGGAGACGATCCCAATCGAGTTCATCCGTCGTTTTGTAATGGCGACGTTTGATGTACTCACCTGTTTGCCATTCCGATCCTTCGAAGAGACGGTACGCCCCTTTTTCTTTCGCGAGTTGCATCGACGCATCAATCGTCAAGTAAGCGATCTTCTCATAGAGACGGTCTGCGTATTGTACCGCTTCAACCGATTCCCAACGGATGCCTTCGAGTGCGAGCAGATGATGCCAACCGAACGTTCCAAGACCAACGGCACGGTATTTTTGGTTCGTCAATTGCGCTTGCGGGACATCGATCGTATTTAGATCGATGACGTTATCAAGCATCCGCATTTGAATCGGAATCAAGCGCTCTAAGACGTCAGAACGAACTGCTCGTGCAAGCGCGATCGATGATAAGTTACAGACGACGAAGTCACCTGGTGTCTTCGTGACGATGATTTTACCGTCTTCCGTATATTCTTCCGTGACGGTCGTCGGGCTCATGTTCTGCATAATTTCCGAACAGAGATTTGACGAGTAAATCATCCCTGCATGTTTATTCGGGTTTGCACGGTTCACCGCGTCACGGAAGAACATGTATGGCGTCCCTGTCTCGAGTTGCGAACGCATGTAGCGTTTGACGAGATCGATCGCTGGAACTGTTTTTTTGCTGAGGCGTGGTTCATTGACACACGCTTCGTATCGTTCTGTGAAACTACCACCTTGTTCCGTCTCATCGAAGTAATCTTCAAGACTGAAGCCCATGACTGTCCGGATTTCATGTGGGTCAAATAAGTGCCAGTCTTCCCGTGCTTCAACAGCACGCATGAAACGGTCCGGTAAGTTGACGCCTGTGAACAAATCATGTGTCCGAAGTCGCTCATCCCCGTTGTTGAGCTTCGCATCCAAGAACTCGAGGATATCCTTGTGCCAGATGTCGAGGTAAACCGCAATCGAACCTTGACGCATACCGAGCTGATCGACGCTGACTGCCGTGTTGTTCAATTGCTTCATCCATGGGATAACGCCGCTTGAAACGCCTTTAAAGCCTTTGATGTCTGAACCACGTGAGCGAATTTTCCCCATGTAGACGCCGATTCCGCCGCCACCTTTAGAAAGCGTCGCTACGTCCGTGTTTGAATCATAGATTCCGCGTAGTGAGTCATCGACTGTATCGATGAAACACGACGAGAGCTGACCGTAAGACTTACCAGCGTTCGAAAGTGTCGGTGTTGCAACTGTCATGTAAAGGTTCGACAATGCCCAATAAGCTTCTTTGACAAGTTCTAAACGGCGTTCCTTCGGTTCATTCTGCATCAGCGTCATCGCGATGACCATGAATCGTTCTTGCGGTAGCTCGTACAAGTTTTTGACGTGATCACGTGCGAGGTACCGGTCTGCAAGTGTTCGAAGACCAATGTATGTGAACAAGTGGTCGCGGGCTGGATCGATCGTTGCCGACAGTTCGTTGATGTCTTCCTTCGAATACGCATCTAGTAAATGTTTCGTGAAGATGCCAATCTCTGTCAGTTTTTCAATCAGTGTATACAGCGAGCCATACCGTTCTTCTGCTGCATATCCGCGATTTTCACCTGCTTCAAGGTATAACCGATTTAAGTAAGTCGCTGTCGCTACGAATGTCCAGTTCGGCTCTTCTGCCTTCAACATATCGAGTGCGTGCATCGTTAACAGTTCATAGACTTGATCTGCTTGTAAGGACTTCCCTTCAAGCGCTCGGATGGCACGTTCTGTATAGCGGTCGATATCGAGCTCCGGATACGCTTCCGTTGCCTGTCGAATCACGACATATACGTCTTCTATTGTCATTGCACCTTTAAAGATGCGTGCTGTATTCAGTGGAGATGCCACTATGAACCACTCCCATTCTCTATCGTTAAACAGGTTCGCATTACACGATGAAATACGCTAAACTAAAAAAAGACGTCCTACATATAGAAGGAACTCTACAAGTGTCACTCTATATATAGACGTTTTAGACGTTTTTAAACCTGTTAATGTACAAGATATAGGTTATCACTGAAATTCAAAAAAATAACCCCTTGCTTTGAAATTCAGGTCAAACAATTTGAAAAAGGCATCATGACGCCTTTTGAGATATATTGAGATAGCGAGCGAAAAGCATTATAAGTTCAAGTGAACCCTTAAAATAAAGATGGTTCATTTCTCCTATCATAAGAAAAATATTCTCTTCGAATTTTCTGATATACTGAACGTATCGATCTTCCGTCTATAAGGAAGAAGGACTCAATCCATCTATCACGAAAGACGGCATATACGTATGTACGTTGAAAGGAGCTTACCTCATGCAAGTCGATTACACACCAAATCCGAATTCCGTCAAAATCACACTAGAAGAACAGCGCTTCGGTGCTAAAAGTACGAGTGTCAAAAAAGAAGATACGCCTGAAGATGCGTTGCTTGCATCGTTGATCGCCATCGATGGCATCGACAATCTGTTCGCTTACGGCGACTTCGTGACTGTCACGAAAGAACCAGAAGCGGAATGGAATGAATTGCTTCCACGTATCGAACAGTACATGTAAAAAAACAAGAAGACACCTGTTCCTGGACAGGTGTCTTTGTTCAAGGAGCGATCACTGATGCCAACCGTATCCATCATCATTCCGACGTACAATCGTCCTCGCGAATTAGCAGAAGCGCTAGAAGCGTTGACGCGTCAACACTATCAAGACTTCGAAGTCATCATCCTAAACAATAATGGAGACGATGTCTCGGCAGTGACCGCTGCTTATCAGGATCGTCTGCAACTGACATATGTCGATCTACCTGAAAACCATCATGTGCGCGCTCGAAACCATGGTGTCACGCTCGCCTCCGGTCGATATATCTTACTTCATGATGACGATGACCTCCTGTTGCCAAGTCACCTCGAAGAAGCGGTCGGTGATATCGAAGCAGGTGCGGATTTGACATATACGGATGCAGAGCTCTTTACGTATCGCTGGGAAGGCGATCACCGAATCGCACTTGATTCTGAGCCGTTCGCGTATCCGTATGATTCGGAAACGATACGCGAAGACTCGACGTACATTCCGTCTGGGTCACTCTACCGCAAATCGCTTCATGATCAACTCGGTCTATTTGATGAGGAAGTCTTCAACTACTGGGACTGGGACTGGATCTTACGGGTCGGCAAGGATCATTTAGTCCTCCATCCGGCGCGTGCAACCGTTTTGTACGCCTTCAACCCGTCCGGCAATCATGAATCAGCACGACAAGATGCAGCACGACGTGTCTATTTTGATCGTCTTGTCGAAAAACATCAACTTCCGACAAATGAAATGAAGAACTTCCATATCGTCCAGGCGGAACGTCGCGCGCGCTTGCGTCAGACACGCCGTACCTTTAATGGTCAATTGACAGAAAGTGAGTGATCCCATGTATACCGAAAAACAACTCGAATTATTAGCGTTACTAACACAAAATGGTCCAATGGACGTGAACTTGCTTGCGCAAATGCTCGACTGGGAAGCGTCAGAAGTGGCAGCTTCAATCGAGACATTCAAACGCGATGGTGTCCTACTCGGTTACACCGCTGTCATCGACTGGCAAAAGATCCATGCCCATCACGGCGTGACAGCTTTCATCGACGTCAAAGTCACACCGAAACGGGGACGTGGCTTTGACGAAGTCGCCGAACGCATCCATCGTTTCCCGGAAGTGACGTCTCTTTATTTGATGTCAGGCGCATATGACCTGCAAGTCGTCCTAGATGGCAAGTCATTACAAGAAGTCTCCCAATTCGTCTCTGAAAAATTATCGACGCTCGATTCTGTCATCTCGACGACGACGCATTTCCGCTTGAAGACATACAAGCATGATGGCGTCCTATTCAGTCAGGATGATGATGACAAACGATTGAAGGTGTCTCCATGAAGTCTCTCTCTGAACGTGTCGAACAGCTAGCCCCGTCCGGCATCCGCCGTTTCTTTGATCTAGCAGGATCGATGGAAGACGTCATCTCCCTCGGTGTTGGTGAACCTGATTTCGTCACGCCATGGAACGTACGGGAAGCGAGCTTTGCTGCGCTTGAACAAGGCTATACTGCTTATAGTGCTAACGCCGGTCTACTCGAACTCCGGCAAGAAATCGCAACTTACATGCAAGAAAAATTCGCGATCTCCTATTCAACGACGGAAGAGATCATCGTTACGACAGGTGCATCAGAGGGACTCGACCTTGCCTTTCGTAGTTTGATCAATCCCGGTGATGAAGTCATCGTCGTCGAACCGGCATTTGTCTCGTATGCTCCTTTAATTGAACTCGCCGGAGGAATCCCTGTCGCTGCTGCCTGCCATGCAGAAGATGGTTTTGCGATTCAACCGGAAACAATTGAGCAACTACTGACAGATAAGACGAAAGCGATCATTTTCTGTTTCCCATCGAATCCGACGGGATCGACGATGACACGCGATCAACTCGCCGATCTTGCGTTACTCGTCCAAAAACATGATCTATACGTCATCAGTGACGAGATCTATGCGGAACTGTCGTACGAAACGGAAGCAATCTGTTTCGCGACCCTCCCCGGTATGCGGGAGCGAACGATCATCATCAATGGTTTCTCGAAAGCCTTCGCGATGACAGGCTGGCGGCTTGGCTTCACTTGCGCACCACCTGCAATCACACAATCGATGCTGAAAGTGCATCAATACGGGATGATGTGTGCACCAACGCTCGTCCAGTTTGCAGGAATTGAAGCACTCCGTTCACGTCATAAGACGGTCCCTGACATGGTGACGAGTTATCGACAACGCCGGAACTATTTCGTCAAGGCGTTAAATGATGCCGGTCTCCCGACACACTTACCAGGAGGTGCCTTCTATGCCTTCCCGTACATCGGTCATACTGGACTAACGAGTGAAGAGTTCGCGGAGCAATTGTTACTTGCTGAACGTGTCGCCGTTGTCCCAGGATCCGTCTTCGGAGCAAGTGGTGAGGGCTATGTCCGGGCAAGTTACGCGAGTTCAATCGAACAGCTACAAGAAGCGATCGCGCGTATCCAGCGCTTCATGAAACAATGGCAAGACCAAGACGAGGCAGCGTCGTCTCGTTTACGATAAGCCGACGACAAATAAGCCGCTTGCTCACGAGAGCAGGCGGCTTATTTCCTCTCAATCAATATACAACACGAGGAACATTCGATGATCGTCTTCCGCATGATACGGTGAGATTGGACCGAGTTGTGGCGCAAAGACTTCTAATCGATACGGAGAGTCCTTGAAATCAAGCGGTGTCCGCTCTTTGATCAAGCGCCCCATTTCGTCCGCTAGTTCTTTCACTTCAACCAAACTACGCGAGCGTTCCATCGGTGCTTCGAAGACGAACGCCTCAATCCCCTCAATCGACGCACAACGGAGGAATCGTCGAAGCGATGGTAGAGCTGCCTCCATATGATCCGCTAGTGTTTGGTTATCCTCGTAAATAGGGGCTCCCCAGAGGCGCGCCTCACTTCCTGTCGCACTCCGGAAATGATCAATCGTCTCTTCCGTGATGGGATCACGCGTCAACGCGAAGCGTGTTTTATCCCGCTTCAGATTCTTTTCATTCGTCCGGTCGATCTCTGTCAGTAAATCGAGTTGAAGCGGTCGTGCTAAACGAAATAGTTCCCGTTGCAGACGTGCGATGGAATGACCGATTGGAATGATTGTATCCTTCGCTTTCGGCGGTTTATCGCCTTCATACCCGTTCATGACACGTGCGATTTGACCTGCTTCATGAACAAGTCGATAAAACGAACCGTCCTGATCATCGGTTACCGTACCGAGTGTCTCATGCTGTTCTGCAAGATTCGTCACATATTGATTCGCAAGACAAGTCGAGATCATCAAGACGTCGACAAGTTCCGAGCGAAGGGCTTCTACATCATTTTGTTCAAGTGCTTCTCCGACCTCACCGATTTCCTCCGTCAAACGTGCCAGACCAGATAGTGGTCGAAAATAACCGCCGAGTGAGCGAATCGTCGCATCAACCTTTTGTTGCAGTGTCTTCATCTGTTCCATCTGTCTGACCCTCCACGATTGCCTGGCGTACTTGCGCTTCTGTCTCTTGCTTGACGCGTTTCGCAAACGCCTGATTTTTCTTCCATTCCCGGATTCCGACGGATGTCGCAGCAATCAACGCAGCAAATAGTCCAATTTCTCTTTTACGCATCGATATCTCCTCCTTTTGAATGACTCGTAACGTTCCTAAACGTGATATGATGTTATCAATTATACATAAACCACTAAGAGGTGTTGCTTATGTCGACTGAACGTCTTTGGCAGATGGCCCGGTTCCTGACGGTGATCTTCGCCTTCGTAGTTGGCGGATGGTTACTTGTCCGTCTCTCATCTATCTTATATCCATTCGTCTTCGCGTTTCTGCTTGCCCTTTTCAGCCGACCGCTCGTCGACTTCTTCCAGAAACGGTTACGAATGAATCGCGGATGGGGTGCCCTGCTGTCTATCATCTTGATCAGTGGTCTGTTACTCGGTTCCCTCGCCTTGATCATCATGCAGTTGATTCGTGGTCTTGTATTCGTCGCCAATCAATTACCGGCACAAATCCAAGAGCTGAGCTTGTATTTTCAAAAGCTCTACAATGAAAAACTGGCACCGATTTGGAACGATGCTTCTGAAGCCTTACGTTCACTCGAACCATCGCAACAAAATACGGTCCAAAACAGTATCCAATCACTCGGTAGTTCACTTGCGAGTGCGATTGGTGAAGGCTCAAAAAGTATCGCCATGATGTTACAGACGGTCCTAGCGACATTACCATCGATTGCTTTGATTTTCGTCATTGTCCTACTCGCTTGGTTCTTCATCGCAAAGGATTGGCACCAGTACGAGATGCGATTGAAACGTTATGAGATGCTCCCTTGGTTCGCGCGTTTCGAATCCGTCTTCTTGAGCTTACGCTCTGCCTTGTTCGGCTATCTTAAAGCACAGTTCACCTTGATCACGATCACGTTCTTCATCGTCTTGATTGGTTTGCTCATCATTGGTGTCGAGCACCCGATTGCCATCGCCTTTATCGCTGCCTTTTTTGACATCTTACCGTACCTTGGTACCGGTTCCGTCTTCTTGCCATGGATTGCTTACTCCATGATTACCGGAGATACGACGCTTGCGATCGGCCTTGGTATTTTGTACGCCCTCGTCATTCTGCAGCGCAACATCATGGAACCGAAGATCGTCGGTGACAATATCGGCATTCAACCGATCACGGCATTGATTGCGCTGTTCGTCGGGATCAAATTCTTTGGTGTCTTCGGATTAATCCTCGGACCATTGATCGCTGTCATCTTAAAAGCACTCTACAACGCTCAGATTTTCCATTACATCTGGGACTTCGTTAAAGGATCACCCACACCATTTCGGTGAGGGTGATTTTTTGGTGCTGCTGCATATAAAGGATATCCTTCTGAATCCAGCGGTTGAGTTGCTGGCAGATAATCGCACGGAAAACGGGCGCCGGTCGCAAGCAGACACGCATCCAGCCAATCATCGATTGCAACATGCAACTGGCGTTGATCCCATAACGGTGGACAATCGAAGCGCTCGAGCAATGCGATTCGTTCTGCGATCCCTTCTGTCGTCTTTTTTGAAAAACGTGCCGGTTGACCGGAGAGCCGTGCGAAGCAAACTTCCGGATGCGCTTCGACCATCTCGTTCCGATACGCATGACGGACTTCCCGAATTTTCGGTAAGAGATACCATGCTTGTTTTGAGAGGCCAATGCCAGCATGTTGTTTGGCCAAATCATTTGCTTCCATATAAGTTGACGCGGTCAACGCACTGAGGAACGGTGCATTAAAGACACTGCTCGTTCGCCCAGGGCGTAATTCCTGTCGCAACAGTTTATCCGTTTCCCGTCGTCCTTCCATCAAGCCAATCGGCATGTCGATCCAAATCCGGTCAGCGATCGGAATCCGTGCAAGCGTCGGCTCGACGGATCCCGTATAACGACCGTTTTCGTATATGACGACGACCCAACCTGCTTTCGCAGCATCAATCCCGATGACGGTCATTCGTCTTCTCCCTTAAAGAACGTAGTAGCGACAATACTGTGAAGATGCCGATGAACGTCGCGAGACCGAGCGATAGACGGTCGCGCGCATCCAAGTACCAGACGATTGTAAGAATCGTCAACAAAACGCCGAGTAGATTCCAGCGCATCATTTTTCTTGCTCGACGAACCGGTACAGACTACGAACCATGACGCCGGTTGCTCCTTTTGGACCAATCTCGGACGCTTGATTTTGTTCCGATGTTCCTGCGATATCGAGGTGTAGCCAAGGTGTGTCTCCGACGAATTCACCGACGAACGCACCACCGAAGATCATATGCCCCATGCGACCTGGTGAGTTGTTCAAGTCTGCGACGTCTGAACGACGAACTTGTTTGATGAACGCATCGACATACGGCATTTGCCAGACCATCTCATTCGTCTCCTTCGTCACCTGTTCAAAACGTTCGTAGAGCGACGCGTCATTCGTCAACGCACCTGTGATTTCTGTTCCAAGTGCCACAAGGACACCACCTGTCAAAGTCGCAAGATCAATGATCGCTTTTGGCTGATACTCTTTCACGTACGTGACCGCGTCAGCGAGGACAAGCCGTCCTTCCGCGTCCGTGTTCAAGACTTCAATCGTTTTACCTGCCATCGATGTGATGACATCGTCCGGTTTGAAGGCATCTCCTGAAATCATATTGTCTGTTGCCGGAATGACTCCGATGACATGAACATCTGGCTTGAGCTGACCGAGTGCTTCAAACAGACCGAGTACGGCTGCTGCTCCACCCATGTCGCCTTTCATTCCGACGATGCCGTCTTTTGGTTTGATTGAATAACCACCTGTATCGAAGGTAACACCTTTCCCGACGACGGCAATCGGTGCTTCTGCTGATCCTTTATATTCAAGGACGATCAATTTCGGTGGAATGACGGATCCTTGGTTGACGGCAAGCAATGCGCCCATCCCGAGTGCTTCCATCTCTTCCTTGTCGATGATCCGGAGGTCGTGCCCATGACGTTCCGCAATAAAGTGTGCTTCGTCTGCAAGCGCTGGAGCCGTCAAGAGATTCCCTGGCATCGTCACGAGACGACGCGCTAAGTTCGTCGCTTCAGCCAAGACCGTTCCACGCCGTGTTGCTTCTTCCTCTAATGGTAAGACCGTCAAATGAAGCGTGTACGCTGTAGAAGGAGACGTCTTATAGTGCTTGACCTCATATGTAGCGAGGGTGAACGTTTCGGCAATCAGTTCAACCGGTTGCCCTGGGAATGTCGTCGCGTCGACTGTGACATGTTCTAAGCGACGGGCTTTGACATGTTGTGCTGCTTTTCCGAGCAAGCGACGTAAATCATCTTGCGCGAGTTGATCGACTTTCCCGAGTCCGACGAACAAGACACGTGCGACGTCTCCTGTTAACGTTGGCAACAGTCGCAGTTCTCCTCGTTTTGTTGAGATGTCACCTTGACGGACCCACTCCTCTAATTTGTCACCATACAGTCCTTGTAACCGTTCATCGAGTGGTTGATTTCCTGAAATCCCGACAACGAGTACGTCTACGGTTTGATTAATTTGCATATAAAACTCCCCCTTTGACTAGTATCTATTAGTATGAAGTGTTTTCAGTCATTTTCCAACTGATAGCCTCTCGACTTACCGCAAACGCTTTCACTAGTTCTGTTCGACAATTTGTCGAAATGCTTAGTTTCAAACAATTGTTGCCCGTTTCACAATATGATAGGATTAAACGGGTGAAATGTTGAGACACTTCAAGAAACGATGCGTTTGCTGTTCCGGGAAATGTCTACGTTTTCATTCAAGGGAGAGTACGCAGAAGGCTCGTTAAGAGAGAGGCGTTTATGGGTATCTATAGATAGCTAAGAAACGAAGTCGTCGCGTTAAAAAAACTTACTGAAAAGAGGGTAATGCACATGGCACAACATATCAAGGGAATTGGCGCTTCTGCAGGGATTGCGATTGCAAAAGCATTCGTAATGGAAACACCGGTCTTTGAAATTCCATCGCACAAAATCGAGGATGCAGCTGCGGAAAAAGAACGTTTCCAAGCAGCAATCGCAAAATCGAAGACGGAACTCGAAGTCATTCGTGAAAATACCTTACAAGAATTAGGTCCAGATAAAGCAGAGATCTTCTCAGCTCACCTTCTCATCTTAGAAGATCCGGAAATCGTTAGTCAGGTGAACGCAAAAATCGAGGACGAGCAAGCAAATGCTGCGAAAGCACTCGATGAAGTCGCGAACATGATGGTCATGATTTTCGAATCAATGGATAACGAATACATGCGCGAACGTGCAGCAGACGTCCGTGACGTCACGAAACGGACGATGGCTCACCTTCTCGGTATCACGTTCGTCACTCCAGCTCAAATCAACGAAGAAGTCATCATCATCGCAGAAGACTTGACTCCTTCAGATACAGCTCAGTTGAACCGTAAATATGCAAAAGGTTTCGCAACGAACATTGGTGGCCGGACATCGCACTCTGCCATCATGTCACGTTCACTCGAAATCCCTGCAGTCGTCGGAACAAAAGTTGTCTTGACGGATGTGAAACATGGCGATCTTCTCATCCTTGATGGTGCTGAAGGTGACGTCATCGTTAACCCAAGTGAAGAGCAAGTGGCTGAGTATGAAGCAAAACGTGCAGCATACATCGCACAAAAAGAAGAGTGGAAGAAACTCAAGAATGAAAAAACAATGACAGCTGACGGTCATCACGTTGAGCTCGCTGCAAACATCGGTACACCAAACGATGTCAAAGGTGTGCTTGAAAACGGTGCAGAAGCAGTCGGTCTTTATCGTACGGAATTCCTCTACATGGATGCAGAGACGTTCCCAACGGAAGACGAGCAGTTCACAGCATACAAAACAGTTCTCGAGTCAATGGGCGATAAAAAAGTTGTCATCCGGACACTTGATATCGGTGGTGACAAAGAATTGTCGTACCTTGATCTCCCACACGAGATGAACCCGTTCCTCGGTTACCGTGCAATTCGTCTCTGTCTCGATCAAACAGACTTGTTCCGTACACAATTGCGCGCACTTCTTCGTGCAAGTGCACACGGTAAACTCGCTGTCATGTTCCCGATGATCGCAACAATCGAAGAGTTCCGTGCTGCAAAAGCTCTTCTCCTTGAAGAGAAAGCAAATCTCCAAGCTGAAGGCGTCACTGTATCGGAAGACATCGAAGTCGGTATGATGGTCGAAATCCCAGCAACAGCGGTCATGGCTCGTCAGTTCGCAAAAGAAGTCGACTTCTTCTCAGTCGGAACGAACGATTTGATTCAATACACGATGGCAGCAGACCGGATGAACGAAAAAGTATCATACCTGTACCAACCGTTCAACCCAGCCATCTTGAACCTCTTGAACAACGTCATCACAGAAGCACACAAAGCAGGCAAATGGGTCGGTATGTGTGGTGAGATGGCAGGAGAAGAATTGGCACTTCCAATCCTTCTTGGTCTTGGTCTCGATGAGTTCTCGATGTCAGCATCATCTGTCCTTCGCGCACGTAGCTTGATGACACGTCTCAACAAGTCAGAATGTGAAGCAATCGTTGAGCAAGTACTTGATATGGATACGGCAGAAGAAGTCGTTGACTTCCTCAGCACGACATTCGATATCAAAAAATAAGTCCTGTTAGACGAATCTGGAGAATTCCAGGTTCGTCTTTTTTGTCTTATAAAAAAAATAACGCCATCTTTCTAATAAGAAAGAAGACGTTGTTGGAACGTGATTATTGAGCTTGTTTTTTCTTTTCTGGAGCCGCTTGTTCCGATAAAATCGGACGCTCGTTCCCCATCAAGAAGATAAAGATGACACCAAGCACTGCTGGAATCAACGCCCAGAAATAGACGGTTGAAATCGATTCTGCAAGCGACGTCTTAATCGCTGTCGCAACTTCTGGCGGCATCTTCGCAAACGCAGCTGCCGTTGGGAATTGTCCACCCGACGGCGCCTCACCTTGCGGCAACCGATCGGAGACAGCTGATGTGAACGTTCGTGACTGAATGATTCCAAGGACCGTGACACCAAGCGTCATCCCGATTGTTCGGAACGTTGATCCCATCGAAGTCGCAGCACCACGGCGTTGCATCTCGATCCCATTGATACTTGCTAGATTCAACAACGAGAAGCTGAACCCAACCCCGAATCCGAGAATGATCATATAGATCGTGACTGCTGTTCGGGATGTATCAAGCGTCATCGTACTGAGGAGATAGACACCGAGTAAGAAAAAGACAGCCGAGACGATCATGACGTTTCGGAATCCAAACTTATTCGGTAATTGTCCACCGAGTTGTGCCGAGATGACCGAGGCAATCAACATCGGCATCAAGATCAGACCGGAATTCGTTGCGCTTCCCCCGAAGACACCTTGCACGAAGATTGGAATGAACACACTTGCTGAGATGAAGACGAACCCATAAAAGAAAGCCACACCTTGTGTTGCAGCAAAGAGACGACGACGGAACAAACTAAACGTAATAACGGGATCCGCTGCACGTCGTTCAGCGAACGCAAAGGCAATGAACGAAACGAGTGCCGCTCCGAATAAGCCGAGAATTTGTGGTGAAGACCACGCATACTCTTTCCCACCCATTTCTAGCGCGAGCAAGAATAGAATCAATCCTGCGACAAGCGTAACCGCACCGACATAATCGATTTTTTGTGTCCGGTGAACCGGCGACTCCTGATAAAAGACCGTCACGAGACCAAGCGCAATCAAGCCGAGCGGGATATTGA
Organism: Exiguobacterium acetylicum; assembly: GCF_022170825.1. NCBI lineage: Bacteria > Bacillati > Bacillota > Bacilli > Caryophanales > Exiguobacterium > Exiguobacterium acetylicum. The sequence goes on from NZ_CP081878.1 coordinate 2,443,869, forward strand.
TGTAGAACACCCAGCGCCAGTCGAGGGAGTCGGTCAATACAGCACCAAGTAACGGACCAAAGATACTTGAAATTCCAAAGACTGCTCCAAATAGACCACTGACTTTACCGCGTTTTTCGGGTGGGAAGATATCAAAGATGATCGTAAAGGCGATTGGCATCAATGCCCCTCCACCGAGCCCTTGTAACGCACGATAAGCAGACAGCTCAATGATCGAGTCTGCCATTCCACATAAGATACTCCCAATCATGAAGATGAGCATTCCAAAGAGGAAGAAGCGTTTTCTTCCATACATATCACTCAGTTTACCGAAGATCGGCATCCCAGCAACGGTTGCGATCATGTAAGCAGATGTGACCCACGCGTACTGATCAAACCCATTCAGTTCGCTGACGATCGTTGGCATTGCCGTCGCAACAATCGTGTTATCCATTGCCGCAACTAAAATCCCAATCAATAATCCAATGACGACAGGTGTCGTATTCGTTTTTGTTGTAGTCGAAGACATCGACGCACCTCATTTCTAAAAAAATTAGCTAACTCTTATAATAGCTAACTCATTGTATCATCATATGTGCAAAATCTCATTATCAAATGTGTTCTACTATATTTTCACACAAAAAAGACGGATCGCTCATGACGATCCGCCGCTTTGATTTCTTATTCTACACGATACGAAATCGCTTCTCCTGCTTCGACCGTCCGTCCAACATCAACGTCGACTTTTCGATCGCCGCTGTTCGTGACGATGATTGGTGTCAGTAATGATGGAACGAGTGGTCGCACTTGTTCAAGATCAACGTTGAGAAGTGGCGTACCTGGTTCCACACGATCGCCAGCTTTCGCCAACGCCTCAAATCCTTTTCCTTCGAGAGAAACGGTATCAATACCGATATGAATCAAGATTTCATCTCCATTATCAGCAAGAATACCAATCGCGTGTTTCGTCGGGAAGAAGGTCGTGATCTCACCAGAGACTGGAGAGACGACATATCCTTCCGTTGGTTCAATCGCGTATCCGTCACCCATCATGCGTCCGGAGAAGACTTGATCCGGCACATCATCAAGTGAACGGATGATACCGCTCAGCGGTGCGACATAACCATCTTCAGGAACATAAGCACCACCACGATCTCCTGCAAGTGGACTCGTATCGGTTGCATTTGATCCAGAAGTTCGTGCTTCGTCTCCCGTTGGAACTTGCGGGATTGGATCTGCTTCTGGTGTCTCTTTCGGTTTATAATTTGGATCTTTCATGATATCTGCCATCTCGGTCTTAATGCCGTCGGATTTTGGTCCAAAGATTGCCTGGACGTTATCTCCGACTTCAAGGACGCCGGCAGCACCGAGTTCTTTCAAACGATCTTTATTGACTCCGGACTTATCATTAACCGTAATCCGAAGACGTGTGATACAGGCATCGAGATGTTTGATATTCGACGGACCACCGAATGCTTGTAGAATCTCATACGGTAGATCGCCAGCTTGTGCCGTTGATGTCGCGGCACCTTCTTTAATCGCTTCGCGTCCAGGAATCTTCAAATCAAACTTCGTAATAACGAAGCGGAAGCCGAAGTAATAGATGACAGCGAAGGCTAGACCGACTGGAATGACGAGCCACCACGAGGTGCGGTTCGGTAGAATCCCGAATAACGTGTAGTCAATCAGTCCACCCGAGAACGTCATCCCGATCTTGACGTTCAGTAAATCCATGATCATGAATGAAAGTCCGGCAAAGACGGCGTGAACGGCAAACAAGAGTGGTGCGACGAATACGAAGGAGAACTCGACTGGCTCAGTAATACCAGTCAGGAAAGAAGTTAGCGCTGCTGAGAAGTAAAGACCTTCAACAGCTTTACGACGATCCTTCGCAACCGTATGGTACATTGCAAGACAGGCTGCTGGAAGACCGAACATCATGAACGGATATTTCCCGGTCATATATGTTCCTGCTGTAAATGGTACACCATCCTTCAACTGTGCGAAGAAGATCCGCTGATCCCCGTTGATGATCGTTCCGGCTTTATCCGTATATTCTCCGAACTGGAACCAGAAGCTTGAGTACCAGATATGGTGAAGACCAAACGGAATCAACGAACGTTCGACGAGTCCAAAAATGAAGGCAGACAACGGTTCGTTCGCTTCGATAATTGTTTTTGAGAATGTGTTGATCCCACTACCGATCGGTGGCCAAATGTACGATAGGGCAAAACCTGCGACGAGACTGAATAAGGCGGTTGCAATCGGAACAAAACGTTTCCCTGCAAAGAATCCGAGGAAATCAGGCAGTTTGATTTTAAAGAATTTATTATAACTGTACGCTGCTATCAAACCGGCAATGATCCCTCCGAATACCCCCATCTGCAAGGTCGGTATCCCGAGGACCGTCGCATACGACAAGTCACTCGCCTTCTGGGCTTCCGTGATTTTTTCTGGTGTAATCTGCAAAAACGAACTGATGACCTTGTTCATGATCAAGAAACCAACGATCGCTGCTAGACCGGCGACTCCTTCACCATTCGCAAGACCGATCGCGACCCCGACGGCAAACAGTAATCCGAGGTTCGCAAAGATGATATCACCTGCATCCTGCATGACTCGCCAGATGACGACTAGCGAATCGTTCTCGAGGAACGGTAAATATTGCGTCAAGTTCGGGTTCTGAAACGCCGTCCCGAACGCGAGCAATAACCCCGCTGCCGGTAAAATCGCTACCGGTAACATCAGGGCCTTACCAATCCGCTGTAAGACACCAAACACGTTTTTCCACATGCGTATTTCCCCTCCTTTTTTAAACAAACTATTTAATTCATACCCTAAAATATTCTATCGCAAAACGATTCTAAGAGATTTTTCCATAAAAAAAAATGAGCCCTTCCGTAGAAGGACTCATTTTAAAGAACATTAGACTGATTTTTCTTGTTTACGTGATGCGATGACGGCTTGGATTTCAGACTTAATGTTGTCTGATTTCGGTCCGTAGATCGCTTGAACGTTGTTACCAACTTCAAGGACACCAGCAGCACCTAATTTTTTCAACTCATCTTTGTTGACTTTTGACTTGTCGAGAACTTCGACACGAAGACGTGTAATACATGCATCCAAGTGTTTGATGTTCGACTCTGAACCGAGTGCGTCAAGGATACCTTCAGCGAGTTCAGAACCTTGAACAGAAGAAGTCTCTTGCGCTTCATCTTCACGACCTGGCGTTTTCAGGTTGAATTTACGGATTGCGAAACGGAATCCAACGTAGTAGATGACAGAAAGTGCAAGACCAACGACGATGACGAGCCACCACTGCGTGCGTCCTGGAAGAACACCGAAGAGAAGGAAGTCAATCAAACCACCAGAGAACGTCATACCGATCTTAACGTTCAACAATTGCATTGTCATGAACGAAAGACCTGCGAAGACCGCGTGAACTGCGAACAAGATTGGAGCTACGAACAAGAATGCGAATTCGATTGGCTCTGTGATACCTGTCAAGAATGCTGTAAGTGCTGCTGATCCAAGAAGACCACCAACGACTGCACGGCGCTCAGGACGAGCTTCGTGGTACATTGCGAGTGCTGCTGCTGGAAGACCGAACATCATGAACGGGAATTTACCAGTCATGAATGTACCAGCAGTCAATTCAACGTTATCTTTCAATTGAGCGAAGAAGATCGCTTGGTCACCACGAACGACATCACCTGCTGCATTCGTGTACGAACCGAATTCGAACCAGAATGGAGCGTAGAAGATGTGGTGAAGACCAAATGGAATCAACGAACGTTCGATGAGACCGAAGACGAATGCTGCGAGTGTTGGGTTTTTCTCCATCATAAAGTGGGAGAATGTGTTTAATCCGTCCTGTGCGAACGGCCAAACGAATACAAGTACAAGACCTGCGAATAATGAGACAACAGCTGTGACGATTGGAACGAAACGTTTACCAGCAAAGAATCCGAGGAACTGCGGCAATTCGAGATTATGATACTTCCCGTACGCCCAGGCTGCGATCAGACCGATGATGATACCACCGAATACCCCTGTTTGAAGTGTTGGGATACCGAGTACGTTTGCATATCCTTGACCGTTAGCAACCATTTCAGGTGTAACGCCGAGCCAAACGCTCATTGTTTTGTTCATGATCAAGAATCCGACGATTGCCGCAAGTCCGGCTGCGCCGTCCCCTGCAAGACCAATCGCGACACCGACCGCGAATAAGAGTGCTAAGTTACCGAAGATGATATCCCCGGCTGCTTCCATCAATTTTGCAACCTTGATGATTGCATCATTTTTTAAGAACTCGAGTTTTGACGTCAAGTTCGGATTTTGCATCGCGTTACCGAATCCGAGTAGGATACCGGCAGCTGGCAAAATCGCTACAGGAAGCATCAACGCTTTACCGACACGTTGAAGAACAGCAAAAATCTGTTTGAACATGTGTGTTTCCTCCTTTTCCTGTTAAGAGCGAAGTATGATGAATAATGCCAATGATTGAGACGAAAAAAGTCAGACATCTGACCGATTTTTTACAGAAAAAAATCAGGCACGAGCGGATTGTAGACAATAGACTTATCCCGTTGAATAACGGAAATAAAGCTTCTTGCCCGACATCCCACTCATGCCTGATCGTATCAGTAACACGTAGTCCGTGCGGTCATTTACCTGAATCGTACTGCACTAAGCGTTGCAGATGCATCGTAAGATACGTCGCCTCACCGCGCGGTACCGCTTTCTTCAACTGACGTTCCATGATGGACATCAGCTCCCAAGCAGTATCATAGCATAGCGGATATTCTTCACGCAATAGCTTTTCTACTTTTTCTGGAGCCTCTAGATACTCCCCATTGGAAACCCTTTCAATCGCTGAACGAAGATGCCGAATCAGACGCTTGTAATCAAGCGATTTTCGATCGATTTTAATCTCCAGTCGCTGTTCGATATGACTGGCAATTAAACCGACGAGTTGATGATGGCGGTTGACTTCGAGTACGTCTTTGAAGTTCGTCGCTGAATGAATATGAAGTGCGATAAATCCTGTCTCAGCTGGAGGCAGGTAAAAATTCATCTCGGCACTGATGAACTCGACGATTTCTTCTGCAAGGGCATACTCTTCCGGATATAAGGCTTCCGTTTCGGCAAGAAACGGATTCGTGACTTCCATTCCTTGTTCTAATCGCTTGAACGTGAACGTCAAATGATCCGTCAATCCGATATGGATATGTTCGTCGACCTTTTTTCCGAAGCGTGTCTCGATCATCGAGACGATCTCGTTCATCAACGCGATGAAGTTCTCATCGAGATGACCGACGAGTGCCTTATATTGATCCTGTTCTTCTTTATCCTTCAACGTGTAGACTTTTTCCAACTTGTCGAGATCTGTCAGTTGATCGCCTGGCTTCCGACCGAAGCCAATCCCTTTCGCGAGGATAATGACTTCCTGATTCGCACCAGTCGAACAAATGACAACATTATTATTCAATACCTTGATAACGTGGTACATTTGTTTATCCATTCGCTCTCAACCCAATCTGCTCTTACACATTTATTTAAAGACATTGTTTTTATTATAACGGTTTTTCAGACACGAAAAAAGCCTACTTACTCAAGTAGACTTTAAAACATTTGGTAACCGCTCTTACGCAAGAAGCGAATCGATAGACCGGCGATGATGATTCCAGCAAGACCTGCCGCGAACATCGTGATATCCGCCGTCTGTAGACCAGCAATCCGGTCGCCAAGATTCGGAATCGCTTCACGAGCATTCGTGAAGTATTCGAGCGTCGATTGGTTGTCGATCATCATGATGATGATGACCGGATAGAGTACTAGCATCACCCATGTACTCCGCAACAACATGTTTAAGATGAATCCGATACTAAAGAACATGACGAGATAAAGGACACTCCCGATCACGGCTTGAATGATATGCATACTGTTCCCCCTTTGAATCTCTTTTAGTATAACCGACAAAAAAGGCAAATGCACGAGTGTACATTTGCCTAAAACGTGAACTTAGAACTTCCCTTTTTTGATCGCAAGACCAAGTTTTTTCAGTTCGAAGAAGTGTTTGTTGTCGATGACTTTTTTCATGAACGATGCGTTACGACCGTAGATCTTCTTACCGAAGACCATGCCGATACCGTCTTTATGACCAAGTGAAGCAACCGTTCCTTTGTTCTCATACGTGAACGTCGATGTTTGACGACCTGCGATGAGTGCTGCGATGTTCTCAGCGACTTTGTGTGCTTGTTGTGTCGCGATTTGTGCAGTTGGTGGGTACGGACGGTTCGAGCTTGGATCCATGACTGCTGAACAGTCACCGATCATGAAGACGTTATCGTATCCTGGAACACGAAGATCTTCTTCGACGACGACACGGTTACGCATCGCTTCGAATCCAGATGCTGCAACGACAGGGTTACCACTGACGCCACCTGTCCAGATGATTGTGTTTGCTTCGATTGTTTCTGTTGTATCGCCTTGAAGCGGACCGAATGTGACGCTTCCTGGTCCACATTCCTTGATGCCGTTACCAAGTTTGAACTCGATACCTTGGCGCTCAAGCCATTTGTGTGCGTAGTTGACGAGATCTGCATCGAATCCTGGAAGGACTGTTGGTGCTGCCTCGATGTTAACGACACGGACGAGTTCGCGTGGGATATCATATTGTTTGCACAGTTCTGGAATACGGTTGACGAGCTCACCCATGAACTCGATTCCTGTGAATCCAGCACCACCAACGACGATCGTCAAGAGTGAACGATCTTGTGATCCTGTTGTTTTGTACTGTGCGAATGAGTAATCGATATGTTCCTTGATTTTACGGACGCTGTTCAACGAGCTGATCGTCAGCGCGTGTTCCTTCAATCCTTTGATACCGAATGTTTCAGGAACGCCACCGAGAGCAACGACGACGTAATCGTAAGGAACTGTTCCGCCATCTTGTAAGAGAACCGTTTTAGCAGCCGTGTCGACTTTTTCAACGATACCTTTGACAAGTTTGACGCGTGACGGGTTAATGACATCATTGATGTAGATGCGCGCTTGCTCCGCAGACATCGTACCTGCTGCTGGTTCGTGCAACCAAGTCGTTTGGTAATGATAGTCGTGTTTGTTGATCAACGTGATGTTCGCTTGATCGACGCCGAGTTTCTTTTGAAGGTTGACTGCTGTGATCAATCCACCGTAGCCCGCTCCAAGAATGACAATGTTAGGTGTGTTCATGTTCTGATACTCCTTACGAATCGTAGTTTTGTTGTGATTTTCTTCACATTCAATTACAGACGAATGCTCAAAAATTTTGTTCAAATAATGTTCACATGTCTATAAGCCTATTGAAACACTTTTTAGAAGTGATTGCAAAAGAAAAATGTAAATTCCCTAAAAAAATGTGAGATGTCCCGCACTTGCACCTGAACCCCCTATTTCCTATATAATAGACCTATCCAACGCTAGGAGGGAATCAGATGCACCAACCATATGATGTCACGATCATCGGCGGCGGTCCAGTCGGACTGTTCACCGCGTTTTATTCAGGAATGCGCCAGATGAAGACGAAGGTCATCGAGAGTCTACCCCAATTAGGTGGGCAACTCGCTACGCTTTATCCTGAAAAATATATATACGATATCGCCGGTTTTCCGAAAGTAAAAGCACAGGAACTGGTCGATCGTCTGCTCGAACAAGCAAATGAATTCGATCCGACCTACGTGCTCGGAGAAACGGTCATCGCTTACGAACGGATGGACGACGGCATCATCCGCCTCGTCACGAATAAAGGCGAACATTACACGAAGACTGTTATCTTAACAGCAGGAAACGGTTCGTTCGCCGCGCGCCCACTCGGCGTCGCTGACGCGGAACGCTTCGAAGAAACAAACCTCCACTATTTCGTCAACGACATGGAACGTTTCAAGGATCGTCAAGTCGTCTTACTTGGTGGCGGCGATTCTGCAGTCGACTGGTCATTGATGCTTGAGCCGATTGCTAAATCCGTCACGCTCGTCCATCGTCGCGACAAGTTCCGTGCCCATGAACATTCAGTCGAACTTTTACATGATTCGTCCGTCAACGTCATGACGCCATACACACTTGAATCCGTCACAGGTGAGACACACATCGAGACGCTGACGTTCAAACATGCTGAAAGTGGTGAAGTCGTTGTCGTTGCTGCTGACGATGTCGTCTGTAACTTCGGTTTCGTCTCGTCACTCGGACCATTAAAAGAATGGGAAGTCGAATTCGAACGGAACTCGATTCGCGTCAACTCGAAGATGGAGACAGCGATTCCAGGTGTCTTCGCTTGTGGTGATATCGCGACTTACGAAGGACGTGTCAAATTGATCGCAACAGGCTTCGGTGAAGCACCAATCGCCGTCAACCAAGCGAAACTTCTCGTTGATCCATCTGCTCGTCATCCGCAACACTCGACAAGCTTGTTCGAAAAAGTAACAAATCATTCTTAAGATATATATGAGTGACTGTAAATGATAAGAGGTCGGATTCCGGATGACATACCGGAGTCCGACCTCTTATTTTCATGGAATTACGATAGGACGTGCCCAAACAGCTTCGACTCCTACAGGAAAAGGAAGCACGATTCGTGCTTCCGTCAGGGATAGGTAAGACCCGACAGATCACATGAAATGGGAACTAGCGCGGCTTACATCCCGCCTGAGGAAAGTGAAGATGTTGAGAACATCCGATTTCACACGCGCTCTCTTAGTCCATCCGAACTGGCATCCGGTAAACTCGTTGAAAGAGTTCCACCCCACCACGCTCAATCATCGATTCCTCAATAATCTGACCACCGAATCGCTCATAAAACCGACATGCTGGATTATCTCGCAAAACAGCGACCTGCATCGTCTCATACTCCGCTAAGTCATCAGCGATGCGTTGAAACAACGCTTTCCCGAGTCCCTGCCCTTGAGACGCTCGCAAGACATAAATCGCGTATAACTCCCCTTCACGCGCATCACTTCGACTCGGTCCGCCTTGCGCGAAACCAACGACTTCTTCTCCTGACAGGGCAACATACACGCGCTGATCAATTAACGTCTGTCCCCATTGTTTCGTCCGTTTCGCATGCGACAACTGTGCTAAATACGGATCTGGAATGATACCTTGATACGTCTCCCTCCAGGCATCAATATGAACGCGAGCGATCGCTGACGCATCTGCTAGACGTGCTTCACGAATCTTCATAACGCAATGATGAAACGACGTGTCTCACGTCCATTGCGAACAGTCGGTTCGATTTCCTGTCCGCCGTTAGCTAAGATGACGCGACGTGATGCGAGATTATCCACACCACAGGTCAATAGCACTTGATCCAGTCCCCGTTTACGCGCTTCTTCAAGCGCAAGCTGAAGACCTGTCGTCGCATACCCTTTCTGACGCTCGGATGGTCGGATGCCGTATCCGATGTGTCCACCGTACAATTTTAAGTTCTCCGTCAAATCATGCCGGAAGTTCAATGCTCCAACGATCCGTTCCCCGTCGACCATCCAGTACGTCGAATGGGTGACGAGCCCCGGTCTGACCGTTGTCTCCATTTCCTTCAGTTCCGCAAAATAAGCGCCGAGCGGCTCATATGTGTCTCCGACTGCTTCCGGCACGATCGTTTCGCCCGACTCTCGCCAGTCTTCTAAAAAGGCGCGGTATTCTGTCTCCCATGCAAGAGTTGGTTTCATCAACTGCATCATTGGTGATTGCGCACCTCCTCTTCAATCAAACGATCGAGCCAGTCATCGACATGTTGGAACAGATAGCCCGCTTGTTTTGCGGCTGTCGTATCCATATAAAAATCACGTTCCGGCGCAAGAGGCGATTCATCCTCTCCTTTTGCGACGAGTTGGCTCGTCGTTCCCGCGACTCGGTCGATTTTATCCATCAGGTCTTGAATCGATATGACCCCGTCACTCGCAGCGTTGATCGGTCCTGTCATCTCGGAACGGCCACACCACTCAAGAAAGGCTGCTGCTTCATAACTTGAGATATAGCCCATCTTCGCATACGTGTTTTCGGCAACGGTCGGGCGTCCGTCAAGCGCCCGCTTGATATGAAAGACGAGTCGCTCCGTGTAGTCATCTGGTCCGAGAACGACCGGGAAACGGACAGCAACGACTGGGAACGTCGCCCGTTGGAAGAAATAACTCTCCGCTTGGCGCTTCCCTTCACCATATCCATGTTCCTTCTCGAGGTCATATTTCCCGGGAAACGGATTGTAGGCGCGTTCCGTGATATTCGCACCACCGTCTTCATAAACAGACATCGTCGACGTCAACACATAGCGTCCGACTTTTCCTTCAAACGCGTCGATTGCGAGCTTTGCTTGATACGGTGTGAAGCAGATGTTGTCATAGATGACATCCCAGTGCTGTTGACTCAAGTCCTTCATCGTACTACTCGACGTCCGGTCCCCTTTGAAAAATGTCAAGCCCTTCGCGACTGGTGGAGTATGCTCGCCACGTGTGACGATCGTCACATCATCCCCCGAATCGGCTAAGCGAATCGCTAACCGGCGTCCGAAATAACGTGTTCCCCCGAAGATCAATACTTTTCTCATCCTGAAGCCCTCCCTGTTCGTAGTAGCATTCACTCTCTGTAATATTTCGAGTCAACGGAACAGGTCTCCTGTATGAAAGCAATAAAAAAATCGTGGACGATGTCCACGATTGCATCAATCAACAACCACCCGGTGTACCGGCATTCGTTGCCGTACGGAATGAAGTTCCGCAACCACATGTTGCGATGGCATTCGGATTCGTGATCGTGAATCCACCGCCAAGCATTGACTGTTTATAATCGACTTCCAGTCCTTTGACGACCGGATAATCTTTTTCGTCCACGATGACGGTCACGCCGTGCTGCTCGAAAACGAGATCCGTTTCTTTTTGTTGATCGAATCCCATTCCGTACGACAGACCACTACATCCACCACCTTGGACGAGCATCCGAAGATTTCGTTCATCTGCTGGTGCCTGCGCCATCATGTCCTGGACTTGTAACGCTGCTGCCTCCGTTAAATGGATCATGTCATCACCTTCCTTTTCTTTAGTATACGCAACTTTTGAGCGAATCGAAACCTAGTTGCTTGAAACCATCTTGAATTCGTTGTATAAATGGTATGTACAATAAAATAATCGTTCCATCTTCAGGGCAGGGTGAAATTCCCGACCGGCGGTAAACAACTCATATGAGTTGAAGCCCGCGAGCGAATAGGGCGCTATTTGCTGATTCTGTGTAATTCAGGAGCCGACAGTATAGTCTGGATGGGAGAAGATGGCGGCATGAGTTTGAATTTGATCGATTTTTGCAATAATCGATTAGGTTTATTTAATGCGGACTTCTCCCCTGTTGATCTCATCAATAGGGGTTTCTTTATGGTCGCAGTCATGCCAATACTTCATCGAGAGGAACGAGCAAAAGGAGACAATACTCGTATGAAACGCACACAAAAAATGGTCACTCTGTCAATGTTAGGTTCAATTTCGTTTGTTCTTATGCTTATCAACTTTCCACTACCGTTCTTACCGAACTATCTGAAGATCGACTTCAGTGATGTTCCGGCTCTCGTCGCAGCGATCATGTTCTCACCGGTCGCAGGTGTCATCGTCGAAGCATTGAAGAACGTGTTGTACTATATCTTCCGCGGAAGTGGTGTTCCGGTCGGAGAATTCGCTAACTTTGCTGCAGGCGTTGCATTCGTACTACCTGTCAGCTGGTTCTACCACAAAAAGAAATCAACACAAGGTCTCGCAACAGGTCTCGTCGCTGGTACGATCACGATGGCACTTGGTCTTGCGATCCTCAACTATATCTTAATCCTTCCAGCGTATGCATGGTTCCTCGGTATGGACTATATGGCGGATCCAGCTGTCAAATGGACAGCGATCACAGCCGGTATCTTACCGTTTAACGTCATCAAGGCACTGTTTATCTCGGCACTCTTCATTCCATTGTTCTTGAAACTACGACCATGGATGATGCGCCGTCAACAATCTGCTTAATCCGAAAAGCTGCGCCCGCTGACGGACACGAATCCCCTCGTTCAAACGAACGAGGGGATTTTTTTGCTGCGTTCACAGCTCATTCTCTTCGATTTTCAGGTAGATCTTCTCGAGCAACTCTTCCGGTGTTTCGCCTACGACGGTCTCACCATCAACGAGACAAAAATGATCGAGCGAACAAATGCCACAATAGCCGAGGCAACCGTATTCGACGACGTCAACGTTCGGGTCACGTTCGAGTTGCTCCATGACGACCTGTGTCCCAGCCGCTAAGTTACTAATACAAAATTCAATAATCGGATTCACTTTTTTTCCTCCTTCAAGCAGGAAACGACCTGCCTCATGTCGTATTATACAAGGTCAGACTGATTTAGGGGAACTAAGGGGGATTTTACGTTATGAAGCAATTGGTCGTACTCGGCGGAGGATATGGTGGAATGAGGATTTGTGAGCGATTCAAGGACGAGGAAGTTGCCGTCACGCTCGTTGACCGTCTACCGTACCACGCACTCAAAACCGAATATTACGCACTCGCAGCAGGTACATTATCAGATCGAGATGTCCGGATTGAATTTCCGGAGGGGAAACATCTTACCTATAAATATGGACATGTCATCAAAATTTCACCCGAGACGAATACGGTCCATCTGCAAGATGGGTCAGAACTATTCTATGATGACTTGATCATCGCCCTCGGTTGTGAGGATAAATACCACAACATTCCGGGTGCTCAAGAGTTTACATATAGCATCCAGACACTTGAGGAATCACGGAAGACACAACAAGCGATTTGTGGACTCTCACCAGGGTCTGTCGTCTCAATCGTCGGTGCTGGTCTATCTGGTGTCGAACTTGCCAGTGAGCTGCACGAGAGCCGGAAAGATTTGACGATTCGTTTGTTCGACCGCGGACCATCTGTCTTGTCGTTCTTATCGGACAAAGTCTCGTCTTACGTTCAGGAATGGTTCGAGGAGCACGATGTTGAAGTCATCAACAATTCGAACGTCACGCTCGTCACAGCGGACGACGTTCGTAACGGCGACGATACGTACCCATCCGACTTAACGATTTGGACGGCGGGTACACAACCGGTCAAAGTCGTTCGCGATCTCGGCTTTGCTGCGGACAGCGGTGGTCGAATCAAATTAACAGAACACCATCATGTACCGGAATACGATAATCTATTCGTCATCGGTGATTGCGCAAGTCTACCGTATGCACCAAGTGGTCAACTTGCAGAACATCAGGCAGAACAAGTTGTCGATGTCCTGCAAGCGAAGTGGCAAGGTAAAAAGTTACCGAAGTTGCCAGAAATCAAACTGCGCGGGATGCTCGGATCACTCGGAAAATCAGATGGGTTCGGAATCGTCATGGGCAAACAGGCGCTGACAGGAAAAGTCCCACGTCTCCTGAAGTCCGGTGTCTTATGGAAACATAAAAAAATTAAATGAGCAAAAAGAGGTGTCCCGATCTTTGGGATACCTCTTTTTCGTTCACCCCGTCTGACTCAACTTTGCATCGATTGCCGCCGTAATCGTTTTCAGCTTGACGTACCCCTCGTCAATCATCTCGTCATCGAGAACAATCAACGGATAAAAATAGACATCCTCTTTCAAGGCTTCTGTCCATTGATCCGATGCGGCTGTCTCGAAATCGATATAGCGTAACGTCATCGCTTGCTCATATTTCCGTCCGAGGACGGCTTGTAGCCAACTGAACGTCTCTTCCGAGCTGGGTGCCCCGACACAACTCGGACAAGTGACCGCTGTTCCGTAGACCGTGATTTCCATCTTGAAGTCCCCCTTTTCAATTCACTCCTCTTTAGTATACAAGTTTTCCAGATTGAGAACATTTTTCAACCCTGTTACAATGAAACTATACGAAAGGATGTGTTTACGCATGGAAATGTTTGATCAAGTGAATGAAGTTCTTGAAAAATTGCGTCCGTTCCTTCTTCGTGATGGAGGAGACGTTGAACTCGTAGATGTAGAAGACGGAATCGTAAAACTCCGTTTGATGGGAGCTTGTGGTAGCTGCCCAAGTTCAACAATCACATTGAAGGCCGGTATCGAACGTGCCCTTCTTGAAGAAGTCGCTGGCGTCGTCGAAGTCGAACAAGTCTTCTAATACATGAAATCCCGAACGAATTCTCGTTCGGGATTTTTTGATTCACAGAATCCATTCAGCTAACGTATCGACCATATATGTCGGTTGACGGTCCTGCCCTTGAATGAAGACTGGTGTATGGACACCAGAATTGACGTGCATCGTCCGGATGCCTCCATTGATTCCGAACAGAATGTCCGTATGGTAGTTATCCCCGACCATGATGACATCTTCTTTTGACAGACCAATCATTTCTGTCGCGATATCAACCATGACCGGTTCCGGTTTACCGATAAAGAACGGTTCCTTCTCCGTCGTCACGCGTAGGACTGCTGTCAAGGCACCGTTTCCTGGTAAGAAACCACGTTCTGTCGGAATCGCGATATCACCATTCGTTGAGATGAACCGCGCACCGGCACGAATCGCAAGCGCACCAACAGCAAGTTTTTCATACGTGATTTGACGATCGAGACCGATGACGACGTAGTCTGCTGCTTCGGTTGCGACGACGTCTAACCCTTCTCGTTCAAGCGCATCAATCAGTCCTGTTTCTCCGATCGCATAGACGCGCGCTTTCGGTGACAAATCAGCGATATAACGACCGGTCGCCATCGCGCTCGTCAAGACGTGTTTCGCATCGGAATGAACACCCATCCCGCGTAACTTCTCCGCCACGGCTTCTGCCGTCATCGACGCATTATTCGTCACGAACAAGTACGGAATTCCTTCTGCTTGCAGACGATTGACGAAATCGACCGCTTCTTTTACCGGTTCCGTTCCGTTATACATCGTTCCATCTAAATCAAATAAATAGCCTTTTGCCTTCATCCTGACTCACTCCTCGTTTGGTAAAAATGCAGACACCGGTCCGAGTTCTGTCTCGATATACCGACGAATCGCTTCCGGGAAACGACGTAGTTCTGCTTCCTCTGTCTCTAGTACCGCCCGAATCTCCGCCATACTTGACTCTGTGAATGACCGGACGATCAACGTACGTAACGCAACGAGCTTCTTTAGACTCGTCGCAAGCGGTCCATCAATGACCTTCTCATCTTCTAAGATAAGGATGATATCTTCATAACTTCCCGGATCCCGCATGATGAATCCATCAATCATACTGTTTCCGATGTCAATGACACTCTCAATGACTAAAAAACCAATCCGTTCTATAGCCAGTGCTGTCGTCACCGGATCCCCCGTAACTTCTTTACTTTGTCGAAGTGCCGTCTCATAACAGACGACCGTCTCTTCGATTTTTTGACGATTGACGAAATACATCTTCATTCCCCCTCACATCCTCCATTTTATCGCTATCGAGCAATCCTGAAAAGTAGAAAGGTCATTTGCATCACATTACCCAATGTGTTATCCTCAATTTAGATTTTTGCTGAAAATAGTATGTCACATTGGTGACGTGGAGGTTATATACATGGAACGGGAACTCGCACTGGAAATCGTACGCGCTACGGAAGCAGCAGCACTAGCTTCTGCTCAATGGATTGGTCGCGGTAAGAAAAATGAAGCGGATGATGCAGCAACAACTGCGATGCGCGAAGTCTTGAACACGGTCAACATGAACGGAACGGTCGTCATCGGTGAAGGCGAACTCGACGAAGCACCGATGCTCTTCATCGGCGAACGTGTCGGAACAGCAAACGGTCCAATCGTTGATATCGCCGTCGATCCGCTTGAAGGTACGAACATCGTCGCTAAAGGACTCGGCAATGCGATGGTCGTCATCGCCGTCGCCGATCAAGGTGCCCTGCTCCACGCACCCGATATGTATATGGATAAATTAACAGTTGGACCGAACTTAAAAGGGCATGTCTCGCTTGACGATCCACTTGAAGTCATCATTGAAAAAGCAGCTCAATACAACAATAAACGGATTGAGGACGTCACGGTCATCATGCAAGACCGTCCACGTCATGATCATTTCCGTGAAGCAGCGATGCGGATGGGCGCACGCGTCCGTCTGTTTGAAGACGGTGATGTCTCCGCTGGAATCGCACCACTCTCTCCTGCGACGGGAATCGATATCTTCATCGGCACAGGCGGTGCTCCTGAAGGCGTCATCACGGCTGCTGCCGTCAAAGCGATGGGCGGCGACATGCAGGCACGTTTACATCCGATGAACGAAGAAGAAACCGCTCGTGTCATCCGGATGGGGCTTGAAGATCCGCTCCAACTCTTGACGCTTGATGACCTTATTAAAAGCGACGATTGTATTTTTGCCGCGACAGGCGTCACAACGGGTGAAATGCTCGACGGCGTCAAGTTCTTGACGGATGATATCGTCGAAACGACATCCCTCGTCATGCGTTCAAAGACACGGACGATTCGAAAAGTCATCGCCGAGCATAGCTTATCGCGTAAACCATACTTGCAAAAAGTCCCCCAAACCCTTTAATCTGAAACTGATGTTAGGGAAATGAGGGAAGCTAAATGATGGAAGAACGTGATTTTTTATATGATGATGTCGAACAAACGAAGACACGCTTCGTCAGTTGGATTGGAGAAGCCAGTCGGTTTGATCTCGCCATCACCCACTCAGAGCATTTTTACGGTAAGATTCTCGTCTTGAATCTCTTATCGAATCGCTTTGCGATCATCGGCGCGGATGATTTTGATGAACCTGGCTACATCGCCACGGCGTTTGACGTCGAAGACGATGCGGCAACGGAACTCGAGATGTACCTGCGCGCTTATATCGGTCTATGAAAAAAGCCTTCGTCCGTGGACGAAGGCTTTTTCTTATAAGAGACGATCGTTTCGTTCATTTAGCGTGTTTGGTCCACTAAAGACATTCGTATTGTCTGACTCGTCATGGGCACGGCGTTCTGAATGCTGATCCGCTTCATCACCGACGAGTAATACGAACTGACCACTTTCGACCGCATGGTTCGCACGATCGACATCTTCTTTCGTTAAGCCACTTCCATGAATCGCATCTCCATGAGAAGCTGTGTCATCTTTTTTGAAGATGCTCTTGATTTCCTGCCAGAGATTACGATGATCTTCCTGCGACAAACGTGTTGATGTCTGTTGATTGTTTAAATCCGCAAGCTCCTCAATCTGTTCGAGATCGTATTTGTCGTGCGCCAAGACTTTTAGATCAGTCGAGACGACACCGGCAACACGGAGATCGTGCACGGCACTAACGACTTCTGGTACGGATGAGTAAATTCCAACGATTCGCATGGATAGTTCCCCCTATAGGTACGTGATACTTATAGTAATAGCCGAATTCCGTCCACTGGAAACGCTTTTCTGTATGACAGTTTGATTACTCGCCTTCCGTCTTCTCTGGTGCAGGTGCGAACTTCCGTTTCAACTTCAACGTATTGGATGAAGAACCGTCGAAGCGAGGTGGTGCTTCTTCTCCTTCTACCAATCCGACCTTCTTGACGATGAAATAGGCACATCCGAAGTTACAGTATTCGTAGAGATAGTCGGCGACATGCGAAATCTTCGTATCGAATGTTGCTTTCTCATGTTGATCCTCATAGAAGCCACGTAGTCGTAATTGACCGTGCCCCCAGTCGCCCACGATATAATCATATTTCTCAAGGACGTCACTGAAGCGACCGATGAACGCTTCCTCATGAAAGCCTTCCCGTTTCTCTTCAACGACCTCATAACGTTCCCGATTGACTTGTATCATTATTCCCACCTCCTGCTGCTCTTATCATAGCATATTCCATTTCGCCTGGCAGACGAAAAACCGTCCGAGCAGTTGCTCGAACGGTTTTTGATCGTTAGTCGATCGGAAGTGCTGTTTTATTCTTTTTCGCTGCGTTGACTTGCTCATCCGCGTGATACGACGAACGAACGAGTGGACCTGCCTCACAATGCGAGAACCCTTTGCTGAGCGCGATCTGCTTCAGTTCAGCGAACTCTTGTGGTGTATAGTATTTGATGACGTCGAGGTGCTTTTTCGTCGGTTGGAGATACTGACCGATCGTCATGATGTCGACGTTGTTTGCACGAAGATCATCCATCGTTTCAAGAATCTCTTCCCATGTCTCACCAAGACCAAGCATCAAGCTCGACTTCGTTGGAATTTCAGGTGCGAGTTCCTTCGAACGACGAAGGAATTCAAGCGTCCGGTCGTAAGTAGCTTTTGCACGGACGGTCGGTGTCAGACGGCGGACCGTCTCGATGTTATGGTTCATGATGTCTGGTTGTGCGTCAATCAAGGTTTTCAATGCTTCGAAATTCCCACCCATGTCTGAAGGCAAGACTTCGATTGATGTCTCTGGATTCATTCGACGAACTTCACGAACCGTCTCAGCATAAACGCCTGCTCCAAAATCATTTAGATCATCGCGTGCGACCGCTGTGATGACCGCGTGTTTCAAGTTCATCAAACGAACGGATTCTGCAACCCGTTTTGGTTCTTCAAGATCGAGTTCGTTCGGACGTCCTGTCGTCACGGCGCAAAAACGGCACGCACGTGTACAGATACTTCCGAGAATCATGAAAGTCGCTGTCCGGCGTACTGCCCAACACTCGTGGATATTCGGACACTTTGCTTCCTCACAGACAGTATGTAGCTTTTTCTCGCGCATCATACTCTTTAATTCTGTGTAGGTCTCATTCGTATTCAGCTTGATTTTCAACCATTCCGGTTTACGTTGGATTTCTCCGCGTCCCATGGTTTCGCTTCCCCCTTCATCCCCAAAAAGTCAATTAATGTCTGCTTTAGTATAACAAACAATCAGCGTTTGCGAACATGCAATTCATTATATTCCGACTTCTCCGATAAGCGTTCGAATAACAAATCACGCAACAATTCGGGCATGAAGTATTCTTTTGGCATCTCTTTGATTGCTGGGAAGAGTGGACCGAACGTGAACATATCCGGCAAGACGACCGTATAGTTTCGCGTTGACTCAAGCGGTTGATGTGCTGTCAAACCAGCATAATGCATCCGCCCCATTAACTTACCACGGAAACCGAGACCACGAACCTTTAAGTGTTCGAATTGCTCTGTGTTGACTTCATCGAGGAATGTTTGTAATTCCACTCCCGTCATCGTCACTTTACACGGATTGATCGGATGCGGGCAGAGTCGATGTAAATCAAAGGCAGAGACAGGACCTGGGGGAAGTGACCCAAGCAGAATACCTGCCGGGACACAAGCGATATCCGCATCACACCAATCACGCATCGTCTCGACGAGCAACTGCGAAAACGACGACTCACTGAACCAATCATTGGCTAGACCCGCTGTCTCGCCAATCGGCTCCTTCATCTGTTGTTCTGCCAGATACTGTTCCCGGTCGAGTAATTTTGCCGTCGCTTCATCCTCGACATAATCGTGTAAGGAATGAAGCACTGCTTCTTTCTCACCCGTATCCGTATTCATATAAATCTCACCTGCATACTGACCATGTTTTCCCGCTTGCGTGATTAAGACGCCGTTCTTGACGACACCGTCATCGAGGACATGATGTGTATGCGCACCGATGATCAAATCGAGCTCTGGAAAACGCATCGCTAGTTCTTCGTCCTGATAAAAGCCGAGGTGACTTAAGCAAATCAAGACGTCGACCTCTTGACGCAACCGCTCGATTTCACGTGCTGCGACCTCAAACGGTTCTTCGATCGTCCAGCCAAGCAGACCGTATAGCTCGATATAAGGCGCCGTCAGACCAAAGACACCGACTTTCCCGGTCGGTAATTCGTGAATGACACCTTGCTTCGCGAATGGTGCTTCTAAATTCGAGACGAGAACCGAAAAGTCTGCTTCCGTGTAGAGATCCGCTAACCAATCATGGGGAAACGTGATGCCTTCATTGTTCCCGATTGTCACGGCGGTTGGCATCAACGCATTCAATAGATGCGTATTGATTTTTCCTTTTGTCGCTTCCGTCGCTGGGTCGACACGGTCAGCATGATCGCCGAGATCAAAAACGAGCGAATCATACGTCCGGTGTTCTTTGACGAATGACATGTAGCGAGGCCACATGTCGAAGTGTGAGTGCAAATCATTATAGTGAATGATGTGTAACTTCATGCAGAAGCCCCCCTTGATGATTTAAAACAAAGAGATTTGTCGCGGCGCGAGTTCGTAGTCGAGATCAAGAATCTCGATTAATCGTTTCGCATTCGGGGCAGCATCTCCTGCTGAGTTGTTGTTAAAGAAGACATAGACATCCTTTGCTTGCGCTGCAACGTCGCGGACGTGACTTGCAAGTTCCTGTAGCTCGTCTTCAGAATAACGATAGAGACAGCGGACCTTGCGCCAATCGTCACTACTTTGACCCGGTTTCTTTAGCCAACCGGCCTTGTTGCGTCCATGTAATCGAATAAATGCCGTCTCCTGCGTCACAACAGGTACGAACGGAACGGAACCATCTTCCGTTTGCGGTTCGTCACAAATCGTATGAATGAACTGATGTTCCTTTAGAAAACGAAGTGTCCGCTCACGATAGATTTCTGAATACCACGATGGATTTCGGAATTCAATCGCAACCGGGAGTCCGGCAAGTGATTTCCGGATCGTTTGCAAGTATTCTAAGTGCACTTTACTGACATCGAACCATGGTGGAAGTTGGACAAGGATTGCCGCAATTTTTCCACTCTTTCGCATCGGTTCGATTGACGCGATATATTGTTCAAAAATCGGTCCGAGCGGATCTTTGTTTTCCCGGTCGTGTCCACTCATCGCCCGGTGCACCTTAACGATGAAGCGGAATCCGTCCGGTGTCTCAGATACCCATTTCTCATAGTTGCGTTCCGGTTGAATCGCATAGAACGTCGAGTCGACCTCAACTGCTGGAAAGTGACCGGCATAAGCAGCTAGTTTTTCTTTTCGATCTTGCGGGGTCAAGTAGAGGCTATCATGATCTCCCCAGCCCGTGACACCGATATATATCATGCTCTCTTCCCCCTCGTATGTTCTTTTCTACTTGTTTATCATAGCATAGCAGAATCGGGGATTTCTTCTTCAATGCTTCCTAAGCAAACACTCTTTTTTCAGAAAAAAGACATCCCCTTCCTCCCTACTCATGTAGGAACGAAGATGATGCCTAGTAGACTGTTTTCATCATGAAGCAGTAGACTGTGCCTCAACGATTTTCGGAGCCGGAGCTCTTCGTTTTGGAACCGGAACGATGTAGTTTCCATACGGCAATAAACTAATCACATACGATACAGAAATCGAAGCCGCAAGCGTGACGATCATCGCACAAACGAACATGCTCGCAGAGTCGAAGTAGGCAAAGAGATCCGTCCGACCAATTCCGCGAATGACGAGCGGATGAATCAAGTAGATGCCCATCGAGTGCGTTCCGATTGTTTGAAAGACTCGCATCGCTGTACGATCCGTCTGCACACGGCGGAAGACGTAGTTCAAGACGACGAGCACGAACGGGATGTAGACAAGATTTGCGAGATTCGTCGACGTGTACGTTCGCTCTAAATCGATGCTGACCCAGATATCAAGGATGATCAGTCCACTGATCAATAACAAGATCGTCCGATGACGTTTTAAAATCTGCTGAATCTCTTCATAATAGACGGCATATGTAATCCCCATCATGAAATAGGCAATCCAGTTAAGTAAGAAGGAGCGGCTATTGACGAGTCGATCCAGAAACTCGATGTCCGTCGTTAAGCTTCCTGAAGTCAGCCAGAAGTAGTTGACACCCATCGACACCACTGTCGCGACAAGTAGCAATGTTCCTTTCTTAAGTCGTGCAAGTACCGGAAATACGACATAAAACTGAAGCACCGTCAAAATGAAGTACAGATGGAAGTTTGCCGTTCCATAAAGGAAGTAATCCGATAGTGGCATACCCGGCTTTAGACTATCTTCTACATGATAACGATACACGAGGTAAATCGTGCTCCAAATCAAATAAGGAATGAAAATTTTAGAGAAACGGGACTTGACGAATGTTACAAAATCAAATCCTTTGCGCTGGACCATCGACATCAAAAGAAACGCACTGATGATGGCAAAGATCGGCGTACCAATCCGGGAAAATTGATCGATGTAACCAATCGCTTCATTTTCAAATTCCCCTTTCGAATGGTAAAGACCGGCGATGACATGGACAGCGACGACCATAATTGCCGCAATTGATCGAATGACAGGAATTTCTTGATAAAATTTCATTTTTTCACACCTTAATCATGTTTATAGATTTTTTCACAAAAGTTATTATAATCTATTTTCGTCCAAATTAAATGATAATATCCAAATTTTATCGGATGTAACGAAAAAGAATCTATTTTGAAATGAGGATTCGTCTTATACACATCTGCTAAAATGTCATACTGCTTTTCTGTTCTTAATAGCTTGAAGGAAAAAGAGAGAAGTGTTTTTGTTCGCTCAAAATCGCTTCCTAGGGAAAAACAAGCAAGAGCGACCCTGCAGCGAAGCGAAGCGGCGTGATGCTTGTCCCAGGAAAACGATTCGAAATGAACAAAAAAAGCGCGATCCTTCTCTTTAGAGAAAAATTGCACTTTGTCTTTAATCTGAAAGAATCCCTTTTGAAATAAGAGACTCTTTTTTGTGAAGACTAGATTTTTTCGTAAGATAACGCGATACATCCGGAAGCAAAGACGCGTGTTTCGACTAACCGTAGCGTCTGTGGTTGATCAAATACCGGAAACATCCGTTTTCCACTACCTAGCAGAACGGGGTAGATCACGACATGATAGCGATCGACGAGTCCAAGCTCAATTGCTTCAGCAGCAAGCGTCGCCCCACCGATCGCAATCTGTTTTCCAGGCAAGGCTTTTAGTGCTTGAAGTTCCTCGGCAAGCGACTGATTCGCTAGACACGCCTTTCCTTCGACAGCGTCGAGCGTCCGCGAGAAGACGACCTTCTCAAGCGATTGCCAGGTTTTCGCATACTCAACGACAATCGGCTCGTCTTCCTGATCCGCTGTCTCCCAGTATTGCATCATCTCGTACAAACGACGTCCATAGACATGGGTATCGAACGCTTTCTCGTAGTCATTGAAATACTGATGTAATTCTGCGTCTGGTGAAGCGAAATCAATCCTACCTGACGCATCTTCGATATAACCGTCGAGCGAGACTTGAAAGGAATAGACGATGTCACGCATAGTAATCCCTCCTTTTTCACTCTTTACCCCAATAACCATTTCATGAAAAAAACTCCCTCATCCGCAGATGAGAGAGTAAGACGAATTATCCGATTGAACCTTCCATCTCGAACTTGATGAGACGGTTCATTTCGACCGCATATTCCATTGGGAGTTCTTTTGTGAATGGCTCGATGAAGCCCATGACGATCATTTCCGTTGCTTCCTCTTGTGAGATCCCGCGGCTCATGAGGTAGAACAATTGCTCTTCCGAGACCTTCGAGACTTTCGCTTCGTGCTCGAGCGAAATATTATCGTTGAGGATTTCGTTGTACGGAATCGTATCCGACGTCGATTGGTTATCCATGATGAGCGTGTCACATTCGATGTTCGAACGTGCGCCTGTTGCTTTACGTCCGAAGTGAACGATACCGCGATACGTGACTTTACCACCGTGTTTTGAGATCGACTTCGAGACGATCGTCGACGATGTGTTCGGTGCTAAGTGAATCATTTTCGCACCCGCATCTTGGTGTTGACCTTTACCAGCGATTGCGATTGACAATGTCATACCACGTGAACCTTCACCTTTGAGGATGACGGCTGGGTATTTCATCGTCAGTTTCGAACCGATGTTACCATCGACCCATTCCATCGTTGCGCCAGCTTCACAGATCGCACGCTTCGTAACGAGGTTGTAGACGTTGTTCGCCCAGTTTTGGATCGTTGTATAACGGCAGTAAGCGTTTTTGTTGATGAAGATCTCAACGACCGCTGAGTGAAGCGAGTTCGTCGTGTAGACCGGTGCTGTACATCCTTCGACGTAGTGAACCGATGCTTCTTCGTCAACGATGATCAATGTCCGCTCGAATTGACCCATGTTTTCCGAGTTGATTCGGAAGTAGGCTTGAAGCGGCGTGTCGACTTTAACACCTTTTGGTACGTAGATGAACGATCCACCTGACCAGACTGCTGTGTTCAATGCTGCGAACTTGTTGTCTGTTGGCGGGATCAATTTTCCGAAGTACTCACGGAAAATATCTTCGTTCTCTTTTAATGCTGTATCTGTATCTTTGAAGACGACACCGATTTCTTCGAGGTCTTCCTTCATGTTGTGGTAGACGACCTCTGACTCGTACTGAGCCGAGACACCTGCCAAATATTTTTGCTCTGCTTCAGGGATACCGAGCTTATCAAACGTACGTTTGATTTCTTCTGGTACTTCATCCCACGATTTCTCTGCACGTTCAGACGGCTTGACGTAGTACGTGATGTCGTCGAAGTTCAATTCTGAGAGATCGCCACCCCACGCTGGCATTGCTTGTTCGTTAAAGATCTTGAGTGATTTCAAACGGAAATCAAGCATCCATTGTGGTTCTTCCTTCATTTTCGAGATCGTTTCGACGACTTCAGTCGTCAAGCCGCGTCCAGAACGGAAGATCGAGATATCGCGATCGTGGAAACCATATTTATAATCGCCAATTTCCGGCATGTTCTTTGCCATGTTCATTTCCTCCTCTTACTTGCTTGTGACCGAAGTTTACTTCCCTTCTTCTACGCCGCGTTCGAGCGCCTTCCAGGCAAGTGTCGCACATTTGATCCGTGCCGGGAATTTCGTGACACCCGAGAGTGCCTCGACGTCCCCGAGGTCGAACGATTCGTCGTCATAGTCTTTTCCTTGGACCATGTCCGAAAAGATATCCGCGAGTCGTAAGGCTTCTTCGATAGTCTTACCTTTGACGAGTTGCGTCATCATTGAAGCAGACGCCATGCTGATGGAACAGCCCTCCCCGTCAAATTTTGCATCACGGACGACATCGTCTTCAATCGCGAGCTGGAGACGAATCGTATCGCCGCACGTCGGGTTGTTCATGTCGATCGTGACGCCCCCCTCGATCGCACCGCGATTTCGGGGAGTTTTATAGTGATCCATGATCACTTGACGATACAAGTGATCGAGATTGTTAAAATCCATGACTGAAATACTCCTTCGTTTGGCGAAGTCCTGTCACGAGTGCGTCAACCTCTTCTTTCGTGTTGTACAGATAGAAGCTAGCGCGAGCCGTCGAGCTCGCTCCGAGCCAACGCATCAATGGCTGTGCACAATGGTGACCGGCACGAACCGCGATTCCTTGCATATCAAGGACGGTTGCGACGTCATGTGCATGGACATCACCGAGATTGAACGTGACGAGCCCAACGCGTTCTTCCGGACCGTAAATCGTTAGTCCGTCGATGTCACGCATTTGTGCCATCGCGTACTGCGCGAGTTCACGTTCGTGTGCTTCGACGTTCTCAAGACCAATCTCTTCTAAGAAATCAATCGCTGCTGATAGACCAACAGCACCCGCGATGATTGGTGTACCCGCTTCGAAACGGTATGGCGATGGTTTGAACGTCGACTCTTCAAGACCGACGTAATCAATCATCTCGCCACCGAACTCGACCGGCTCCATCGCATTGAGTAATGCCTTTTTCCCGTAAAGGACACCAACGCCTGTTGGACCACACATCTTATGTGCAGAGAAGGCGAGGAAGTCACAATCGAGATCCGTAACATTAATTCGCTGATGCGGTGCACTTTGCGCGGCATCGACGACCATGACGGCTCCTCGAGCGTGCGCAAGACGAGCGACTTCTTTGATTGGATTGATCGTACCGAGGACGTTCGAGACATGTGCCATCGCGACGATCTTCGTCCGGTCGGACAGTTGTGCTTCGACCGCTTCAATCGTCACGCGACCATCTGCTGTCAAATCAACGTATTTCAACTTCGCTTTTTTGCGTTTAGCGACTTGTTGCCACGGAATGAGATTCGCATGGTGTTCGAGGTACGTGACGACGATTTCGTCGCCTTCTTCGACATGCTCCATCCCGTAGCTTGACGCGACGATGTTAATCGCCGTCGTCGTACCGCGGGTAAAGATAATTTCTTCATGGTGTTGCGCCTGGATGAAACGACGAACGTTCTCACGCGCACCTTCGTACGCATCCGTCGCTCGTGTTCCGAGCGTATGGACGCCACGGTGCACATTCGAATGAATCGTCTTATAGTAGTCGTCAATCGCATTGATGACGACGAGCGGCTTCTGCGACGAGGCCGCACTATCGAGATAGACGAGTTTCCGGTCGTTGACCTGTTGGTCGAGGATCGGAAACTGATTGCGGATGGATGCATCGATTCCCATATTAGTTTACTTTCCCTTCGATGACTTGAACGAGACGTTCTTTCACCGAGTCAATCGCAAGTTCCGAGACGACTGGCTGGAGGAAACCGTGAACGACGAGGCGTTCTGCTTCCTTCCGTGAAAGGCCACGGCTCATCAAGTAGTAGAGTTGTAATTCATCGACACGACCGACAGATGCCGCGTGTCCTGCCATGACGTCATCCTCATCGATCAAGAGGATCGGATTCGCATCACCACGTGCCTTTTCAGACAACATGAGGACACGTTCCGTTTGAACGCCGTTTGATTTTGAAGCGCCGTGATGGATCATCGACGTTCCGTTGAAGATCGATGTTGCTGCGTCTTTTTGGACACCGTGGATCAAGATGAAACCTTCTGATCCTTTACCGAAGTGGTCCGTACGGACGTTGAAGTTTTGTTTTTGCTCTCCACGACCGACCGTAACGGCTTTCGTATCTGAGAAAGAATCGTTTCCGACAAGGTGTGTTTTTGTTTCTGTGACCGTGTGACCGTCATTCATGTGGCCGAGTGCCCATTCGAGCTTCGCGCCTTGTTTGACGACACCACGACGGTTCATATACGTGATGGCACCCTTAGATAGTGTATCAACACCACCAAAGAGGACTTTTGCGTTATCTTCGACGAATACTTCTGTGACGACGTTGACGTTATGTGCTTCGTCACCGTAAGAGACGAAGTTCTCGATATACGTCAATTCGCTGTCAGCATCTGCGACGATGATTGCGTGGTGGTAAAGGGCTGCGCCTGATTGCTCAAGCGTGTAGATCGCTTGCATCGGTACAGAAAGCTTGACGCCTTTTGGTACATAAAGGAACGTACCACCGTTACGAAGTGCTGCGTTTAATGCCGCAAGACGATCTTCGTTGACTTGAACACCTTCCGTCATGAAGTACTTCTCGACGAGTTCCGGGTGTTGTTTTAATGCGTCTTCGAGCGTCGTGAAGATGACGCCGTTCGCCGCTTCACTGTTTTGCGCGTGGACGAGTTGTCCGTTACGCGTGACGAGCATGTGATCACGGTTTTCACCGATCAATGCTTCGATATCTGAAGAAAGACCAGTGACGGTTTCAAGTTCCGTCGTACCTTCTGTGAAGTTCCAGCCTTCAATCTTGATTTTTTCTACTTTTGGCAATGCGAGCGTTGGGGCAAGATCAAGCGCGTCTTGACGCTTTGCGACCATCCAAGATGGTTCCCCTAAGCGAGTCGCACGTTCTGCCACTGCCTCGCGATTTACTGCAAGATTCAGTTCTACAGTCATCATGCTTCCTCCCTCGTCTTACGCTTTTGTTTCGATTTCGACGTCTTCGATGCCGAGTTCTTTTTTAACCCAGTCATAACCTTCTGCTTCGAGACGGTGTGCGAGTTCTTTACCACCAGACATGACGATTTTTCCGCCCATCATGATGTGGATGAAGTCTGGCTCGATATAGTTCAAGAGACGTTGGTAGTGCGTGATGATCAAGCAGCCGAATTCAGGTGAACGCATTTCGTTGACACCTTTTGCAACGACTTTAAGTGCATCGATATCAAGACCTGAATCGATTTCATCAAGAATTGCAATCGCTGGTTTGAGCATCATCATTTGAAGAATTTCGTTACGTTTCTTTTCTCCACCAGAGAAACCTTCGTTGAGGTAACGGTGTGCCATTTCTGAAGGCATCTCGAGAAGACCCATTTGTGAATCAAGCTCACGGATGAACTTCATGAGTGAGATTTCATCGCCTTCTTCACGACGCGAGTTGATCGCTGAACGAAGGAAGTCTGAGTTTGTAACACCACTAATTTCGCTCGGGTACTGCATTGCGAGGAACATACCCGCTTGTGCGCGCTCATCGACTTCCATGTCGAGGACGTCTTCGCCGTCGAGTGTGACCGAACCAGATGTTACTTCGTACGATGGATGACCCATCAATGCTGATGCGAGTGTTGATTTACCTGTCCCGTTTGGTCCCATGACCGCGTGGATTTCCCCGCCTTTGATTTCCAAGTTGACGCCTTTCAAGATTTCCTTGCCGTCGATCGCGACGTGTAGATCTTCAATCTTCAAGTGTGAAGCCTTCATGTTAGAATCCCTCCATCTATTCATTTCGTGACTGACGATTCAGAACACGAGCGTTACTAATTTAGTATCATTCTAATCTTAAAGAAACATGGCGTATTATTCAAGCGTCATCGCTCGTTGTTTTTTCTCAAAATCATGCGTTTTGTTGAGAATCATTCGAAAGTGTGACCGGTTCTTCTAGTTCCTTGATCGTCGAAGCCCGATGAATCCGTTGTGACAGTAAGAGCAGTGGTATTCCGAATAATGTCAAGCCCGCTAATATCCCGAAAATCGGTAATGGACGGTCCGCTCCATATAAACTTAATAAATGACCACCGGCAATCGGACCAATCGATTGACCAATCGATGTTAACCCCATCGCTCCGAAATAACTGCCTCGTAGTTCTGGCTTCGCAAAGCGATCGGTCAAGATGTCAGTCATCGTGAACATCATGACTTCGCCACATGTGAAGATGACCATCGCGACGACCATCAACCAAATCGAACTCGCATTACCGATGATGAACAAACCGACAGCGACGGTCGCAATCCCGGTCGTGATCGAGACGAGTGGTGACGTCTTAACACCAAACTTCATGATCGGATACTGCACGATCAAAACGGTGATTGCATTGATCGTAATCAAAATTGCATAAAGCGTCTTCCCGCCTTCAAGCAGTGACGTCTCCGTTAAGAACTGTGGCAAGGTCGAGTTGAACTGACTGTAACCGAAGACACCGAAGATGATACCGGCGAGTGCGAGCGTAAAGGCGATATCCGTCCGCAACAGACGAATCGTTGCACCGAACGAGACCTTTTTTCCACCGTGTGTTTCAGTAATCGGATGGCGTTTGAACAAGATACCGATCATCACCCCGTACGCGATATAGACGAACGCCGTGATGTAAAACGTCGCTGACGTGTTCCCCGCACTCAGCAGTAAGGCGATTCCCGGACCGATCGCTGCAGCGATATTGATCATCGCATAACGGATGTTGAAGACGAACAACCGGTTAGCTTCATCCGTCGTATCACTGATCAAGGCACGAGCGGATGGTTCGAAGATCGAGCGACAGACCCCGTTCAAGGCACTGAGCGTAAAGAATGCCCAAAACGTCTCGACTTGGGCGAGTGCGATGAAGACGATCGCAAACCCAATCGTTCCGGCGAGCATCATCGCCCGGCGACCGTAGCGGTCCGACAATGTACCGCCGATGAAGCTCATGACGAGACTGGCGATCGCTGAGATACTGAGGACCCAGCCGACATCGACCGGATCAAACTTCAATACGGTCGTCATGTAGATGGCGAAGAACGGCATCGTGATGAACGTTCCAAGACGCGAGAAAAACGTCCCGAACAAGACCCCGAGTGTCAACGGATGCAGTTGACGAATGCGTTGCATGTGATTCCCCCTAACCCCTGTTTCAGACAAATGAAAAGCATCCTTCCATTATATAGGAAGGATGCCGGCTTCGGTGAATTTATTTGCTGACTGGAACGACCGCACCTTTGTACTTGTCGAGAATCCAATCTTGGTTTTTCTTTTCGTGTAGCACGTCAAGAAGTGCTGTGACACGCTTGTCTTTTTCATCGCCATCACGTGTAACGATGATGTTGACGTACGGTGAAGACTCATCTTCTGATGCGATTGCGTCTTTCAATGGGTTCAGACCGTTATCGATCGCATAGTTCGTGTTGATGAGGACTGCGTCGCCTTCATTGTTTTTGTAAGCTTGTGGAAGAAGTGATGCTTCGATGTTCGTCTTGAACTTGAGTTTCTTCGGGTTCTCCGCGATGTCACCAAGTTGCGCGTCTGTCGTTTTACCATCTTTAAGTTTGATCAACCCTTCGTTTTGAAGGAACGTCAAGACACGACCGCGTTCCGCAACGTTTGAGCTCGTTAAGATCGTTGCACCGTTTGGTAACTTATCGAGTGACTTGTATTTCTTCGAATAGATACCGAGTGGTTCAACGTGGACGCCACCTGCGTTCGCGAACTTATACGATTTGTTTTCTTTCTCTTGTTGCTCAAGGTACGGTACGTGCTGGAAGTAGTTCGCATCGATTTCTTTCGCTGCGAGCGCTTTGTTCGGAAGTACGTAATCTTGGAACTTTTGGATTTCGAGCTTATAGCCTTTTGCTTCATACTCTTTTTTAACGTGCTCAAGAATCTCAGCGTGCGGTACATTCGATGCACCAACGACGAGTGTCTTATCGTCGCTACCTGATCCTGATGATTCTTCGCCACATGCAGCAAGGCTGATTGCTAAAACGGATACAGCGGCAGTACCTACGAATTTTTTCCAAACTTTCATGAATGATTCCTCCAATATGAATAAAATTTGAATTAACGTTTATCGATCGCTCGGATCAGCAAGTCACCAATGATTTGGATGACGAAGACGATTGCTAAGATTAAGAGTGTCGCAATGACGATGACATCGTTTTGAGAACGCTGGAATCCTTCGATGAAGGCCATGTCCCCAAGTCCACCTCCGCCGACTACTCCGGCCATTGCCGTATAACCGACAAGTGAAACGAGTGTGACTGTGATTCCCGAAACGATCGCAGGCAATGCTTCCGGGATTAAGACTTTATAGATGATCTGGAACTTCGTCGCGCCCATCGATTCAGCTGCCTCGATGACACCTTTATCGACTTCGCGTAACGCAAGTTCAACCATCCGACCGTAAAACGGTGCGGCACCGAAAATCAGTGCGGGTAGTGCTGCCGTTGGTCCGAGGAACGAACCGACGATTGCCGTCGTGAACGGAATCAATAAGATCAGTAAGATGATGAACGGAATCGAACGGAAGACGTTGACGACTAAGCTCAAGATCGAATAGAACGCTCGGTTCTTGAATAACAACTCTTCGTTTGTCGCAAATAATAGTAAACCAATGATTAAACCAAGAACGAATGTCGAAACACCAGCGATTGCCGTCATATAGACGGTGCTGCCTGTTGCTTCCCACACCATGTCCCAATCTAGGTTGTCAAAGAATGAAATCATCGGTGATCCACCTCCACTTCAACATCACTGGCTTGAAGCTTCGTGATGACCGCTTGTGTTGCGTCTGTTTCCCCGATCAACTGAATGAACAGTGTACCGAGTGCCCCTTCCTGTGACTGACCGACGTTTCCGCCGATGATATTGAACAGGACTGGTGAATCCTTCATGACTTCCGCAAGGATCGGGCTTTCCGCTGTCGATCCGACGAACGTCAACTGAACGATTTTACCGGTTGGGTACCGTTCGCGGAGTTTTGCGAACGTCAACTCGTTTTCTGATGGTGACGTCAATTGTTTGACGAATTCCTTCGTCATCGCTTGCTTCGGATGACGGAAGACTTCTGCGACCGGTCCTTGCTCGACGATTTTACCGGCTTCCATAACGGCGACCCGATGACAGATTTTTTGAATGACGTGCATCTCGTGTGTGATCAAGACGATCGTCAATTTCAGTTTTTCGTTGATGTCGACGAGTAACTCAAGGATCGAGTCCGTCGTTTTTGGATCGAGTGCACTCGTTGCCTCGTCACATAAGAGAACGTCCGGATTCGATGCCAGTGCCCGAGCGATACCGACACGTTGCTTTTGACCACCGGATAACTGAGACGGGTAAGCCCCTTCTCGTCCGTCAAGCCCAACGAGTTTGATCAACTCAGCGACTCGTTCCTTACGGCGAGCCTTCGGGAAACCACCGAGTTCGAGTGGGAACATGATGTTTTCTTCAACAGTCCGTGACCAGAGTAAGTTGAAGTGCTGGAAAACCATCGAGACATTCTTGCGGACGCCTCGTAATTCTTTAGGTTTCAGCGATGTCATTTCGACACCATCGATTTGGATTGAACCACTCGTTGGTGCTTCAAGCATATTCAGCAACCGGATCAAGGTTGATTTCCCTGCACCGGAATAACCGATTATTCCAAAAATTTCACCGCGCTCGATTGTCAGATCGACATTCGCGACGGCTTCGACCGCTCCGCGCTTTGAGCGATAAATCTTTCCTACGTCTTGTAAACGAATCACAACTGTCCCTCCTAAATAAAAAAAGTGCGCGCGTTTTAGAGCAAACGCGCGCACTTTTCAGTACACAAAACCATTTGCTCTCATCTCCCAGACTTTTGTCTGCTGGAATTAGCACCACTTCGGATTAGATCCGCGGTTGCCGGGTTTCATCGGGCCAGTCCCTCCACCACTCTCGATAAGAGTTTCGGTATTAAGTTTGTAGAATATATTCTGAATATTAGCAGGGGTTATTTTTGTTGTCAAACAGTTTTTTCAGAAACTTTTTCGAGGAACGTGAAAGCACGTGTTAAGTCTTCTTTCAAATCTTCCGCATCCTCAAGTCCAACTGAAATCCGAACGAGACCGTCTGTGATCCCGAGCTCTGCCCGACGTTCTGCTGGAATTGACGCGTGCGTCATCCGTGCCGGAACGGAAATCAGACTCTCGACGGCGCCAAGACTCTCAGCAAGTGTGAAGAAGTGTGTTGCCTCGACGAGTTTTTCTGCGTTCGCTGCTGAACCGACATCAAAGCTGATCATTCCACCGAATCCAGTCGCTTGTTTTGCTTGAATGTCATGTCCAGGATGCGATGCAAGTCCTGGGTAGAAGATGTTCGAGACGATGTCTTGTGCTTGTAAGAACGAAACGAGATCATGTGCTGTTTCTTCGATCGCATCCATCCGGATACCGAGTGTCCGAAGACCACGGACGAGCAAGAAGCTATCTTGCGGTCCAAGCACGCCGCCTGTCGAGTTTTGGATGAAGTGCAGTTCTTCGCCGAGCGCATCATCTTTGACGACGACAAGTCCAGCGACGACGTCCGAGTGTCCGCCGATGTATTTTGTTGCACTGTGCAAGACAATATCTGCACCGAGTGCGAGTGGTTGTTGATGGTATGGTGTTGCGAACGTATTGTCGACGACGAGTTTGAGATCGTGACGTTTTGCAATCGTTGCGATTGCCTCGATGTCTGTTACTTTCAACAATGGATTCGTCGGTGTTTCGACGTAGACGATCTTCGTGTTGTCTTGAATCGCTGCTTCCGTTGCCGCAAGATCCGTCGTATCCACGAATGTCACTTGGATGTTGAATTTCGGTAAGACGCGTTGCATTAAGCGGAACGTTCCACCGTAGACGTCATCTGTCATGACGATGTGGTCACCAGACTCAAGCAAATGGAAGACGGCATGGATCGCTGCCATTCCAGAACCGAATGCAAAACCACGTGCGCCGCCTTCAAGATCTGCAATCAAACGTTCGATGCTCGTCCGTGTTGGGTTCGCTGTCCGCGAGTATTCGTATCCGTCTTTGAGTTGACCGATTTTATCTTGCTTATATGTGCTTGTTTGATAGATCGGTGGTGTGACGGCACCTGTTGCCCGGTCGACACCTGTTCCTCCATGAATCAATGCTGTCTTCTTACGCATGAGTTTCGTCCACCTTTTCAAAGATTTGTTGGCTTAAGTAACGTTCGGCACTGTCTGCGAAGACCGTGACGATCGTACTGCCGGGGTGACGCTTCGCGATATCAAGCGCAGCAACGAGCGCTGCACCTGCTGAACTACCGACGAGTAGTCCTTCACGAGCGGCAAGTGTATGGACCGCGTCAAACGCATCGCGATCAGAGATCGTATGAATCTCGTCGACGAGCTCACGCGGCACGAGACTTGGCCATTTTGCTGTACCGATGCCTTCTGTCTTGTGCGGACCGGCTGGACCACCGTTTAAGACGGAGCCTTCCGGTTCAACGATTGCCGCTTTTGTACCGAGACGTTGTTTTAAGAAGTCCGCTGTTCCGGCAAACGTGCCACCTGAACCACAACCGGCAACGAACCAGTCGATGTGCGGTAAGTCCGCAATCAGCTCAGGACCGAGTGTCCGCTGATACGTGACTGGGTTCTCTTCGTTTTCGAATTGTAACGGAACGTAACTGTTCGGAATTTCTTGACCGAGTTCTTTTGCCCGGTCGATTGCCCCTTGCATATCAAGTTCAGTCGGCGTGTTGACGACGGTTGCGCCGAGTGCCCGCATCAACGTCTGCTTTTCCTGACTGAATTTTTCTGGAACGACACAAATGACTTGTAGATCGTATTTCTTAGCGGCGAGCGCCAAGCCGATGCCGGTATTCCCGGCTGTCGGCTCGATGATCGTACCGCCTGGTGTCACATGTCCGTTTTCGATTGCTGCATCAACGAGTTGAATGCCAAGGCGGTCTTTGACGCTGCCCCCAGGGTTCATCCATTCGAGCTTCGCCAAAATGTGCGTACCAGCAGGCAAATCGAATGAAGTGATCTCGTAGAGTGGTGTGTTTCCGACGAGGTCGCGGACGTTGTTCGCAATCATCCGAAGACGATGTCCCATTCATCACGACCGGCAAGCATTTTCTCGGCATAGTGCTTCGCTCCTTTGAGGTCATGTGCGCTTGCAAATCCACATTGGACTTCGTTTTGCGCTGGAATCTCTTCTGCTGCGAGGACGTCATTTAACGTCTTCTCAACGAGTTCGCTCATTTTTTCGACCGAGTCGAAGTTCATCATCGCCATGTAGAAACCTGTTTGGCATCCCATTGGCGAAACATCGATGACATCATCCGAGTAGTTGCGGATGTTTTCAGCAAGTAAGTGCTCGAGTGTGTGCATCGCACGCATCGGCATTTGCTCAACGTTTGGTTGTGTGAAACGGATGTCGTATTTTACGACTTGGTCCACTTTACCTTCTTTATATCCTGCGACGCGGATGTAAGGTGCTTTGACTTTCGTGTGATCCAGGTTAAAGCTTTCGACGTTCATTTTTTGAAGTGCCATGATTTATTCCCCCATTTTCTCGGCTTCTACGAGCCAGACGAAGTGATTGTATTGTATAAATTTAACAGTGAATCCCCGTGCTGTAAACAATTCTTCCATGACTGGAATCAACGGGTAAAACTCGCGTTCGAGATCTTCTGCTAACGCATCAAACCCTTGTGCGCGCGCTTCGCGGATTGTTTGCAGGCGTGCCTCTTCTGAGACGAACATCGTATCCGCGTAGACGATTTTTCCGTCTTTCGGTAAATGTGACGCCATCAGATCGATTGCTTCTCCCTTTTCCTCATCCGTTAGATGATGAAACGCATAAGTGGAGACGAAACTGCTTGCTTCCTTCGCTTCGAACGAGAGGAAGTGACCGTCCTGTACATCAAGCGATGGAATCTTTTCCGTCAAAATCGCCCGCATCTCCGGACTTGGTTCGACGGCAAGTACGGCGTCATGACGTGTCAGAAGACGTTGTGTCAGGTTCCCTGTGCCTGCTCCGAATTCAATGACCGGCGACTGCGCTTTATCCGCTACTGTATCCAAAATTTCATCGTATCGACGAAAGACTTCCTTATACTCCGGATCGTGCCCGGTTACTGTCTCGTCATACGTCGATGCCCATTCTGTGAAAACATCCATAAAACGTACTGTCATGCCTTGTCGTCCTCCATCTCACCAGTTAATTCCGAGTAATCGGATATGAATTAAAGTAATTTTCCTTATTCGCATTGTAGCAAGGAGATCCTATCCTGGCAAGCGACCGGCTCGAAAAAACTTCCAGAAAACAAAAAAAGGCGTTGCCGGCGAACCGACAACACGAATAATGTGGTTAGAAACGCTACGAAGGAAAACCCAGCTCCATTCGGAATTGTTCGCTCTTCCGCGTGGAGGACGGCGCCTGTTCGACATGATCGCCAGCTTACGTTCACTTCTTGATCGGTCCTTTCGATCCACCACCTATCTATTGCACCGCTTCGTCTTTGGGGGACGACTTAAGGGGAGACAATACACGGGCTTAGGATGGGAGAAAGGGTTCAAGACTTGAAGCGTATTGAACGATCACCTCTGCTAGACTTCCTATAATGCATTTCTAGAAGTTGTTATGAATATACCATTCATATTTCTGCGTTGTCAACGGATTATTGTAAATATTCCGACAATTTAACAAAAAGAAAAATCCAGTTGGACTTTTCTTAACGTTCTTGACAGAAAGCGAAGACGTTTTGGACGGACTGGAAGGCATAAAGTCGCTCTACGACTTGATTTTCCTCAATTCGTAATAAAGCGGGCACGCTCATGACACGGGCTTCTTCTAAGAAGTCCGGGATGAAATTCCCATTCGCCTTCTGAATCGATTGACCTGAATCCGTAGCTTCGACGATATCAAGCATGCGTTCTGCGATGGCGCATGTCCCGCACATCGGTGCATAGACATACAACAACCCGCTTTCCGGGACAGTCGTGACCTCTTGCATCGGGATCGCTCCTTTCTTCGTGGTATCTGTCGTCAGTATACAAAAAAAAGAGAGCGGACGAAACGCATGCGCCTCGTTCACTCTCTTTTCGTTAAGTATTACTCGTTGATCATCGATTTGTACGCTGCAGCGTCCATCAATGCTTCGACTTGTGAAGCATCTTCGATTTCGATGTCGACCATCCAAGCGCCTTCAAATGGTGACTCGTTGACGAGTTCTGGGGAATCCGAAAGGTTTTCATTGATGGCAACGACTTTACCAGAGATCGGTGCGTATAGTTCCGAAACCGTCTTGACCGACTCGACTGAACCGAATGGCTCGTTTGCTGAGATTGTATCCCCGACTTCAGGCAATTCGACGAAGACGATATCCCCGAGTTCGTGTTGCGCGAAATCCGTGATTCCGATGCGCGCTTTGTTTCCTGATACTTCGACCCATTCATGTTCTTCCGAATAGCGTAAGTTGTCTTTTACTTGACTCATTTCCGATTCCCCCTGTGGACTAATTTGGACTAACGTGTTCAGTATACCAAAATCGACTCTGAACTTAATACCATTTTCCTTGATACAATTCTTCTTTGAAGCCAATCGTGACGTCTTTCCCGTCGGTAACGATTGGACGTTTCAGCAACATGCCGTCACTTGCGAGCAACTTGTATTGCTCGTCTTCCGATAACGTAGGAAGTTTGTCCTTAATACCTTGCGAACGATACGATTGACCGCTCGTGTTGAAGAATTTCTTCAACGGCTCCCCACTTTTTTGATGGAGCTCCTGAATCGTTGCTGCAGACGGTGTCTCCTCGACGATATGTTTGTAATCGACTTCGACACCGTGCTGTTCGAGTGCTTTTTTTGCTTTGACGCACGTACTACATTTCGGATAGCCGTACATCGTGACTGTTGTTGTCATGTTCATCACCTCACTTCCAAGAGTAGCAGATGGATCACTTCTGCTTCAAGCGTGCGAGCGCCCCGTCGATCTGATCTTGATGATGGGCGTCATGGGCAACGAACGACTCGACGAATTCTAACGGTCGAAAATCATCATAGGTCGCTTCAAATTGCGCGTCAGACAGACGATCGAGGTGATCGACGATATCACGCCGGACACTAATCGCTTTCTTCAGTAAGGCAAGCGGATCGATATGATGCGCATACTCGACCGCCAGTCGATTGAACTGATCGAAATCCGTCTCGACAAGCGTCAGCGGTTCGTCCGGTAACTTCGAGATAGCATGATCATAATAAAAACGGTCCCATAAATAGAGGTGGCTGACACATTCAAGGACGGTCCACTTGTTAAGGGCAAGCGGCAGATTCCATTCTTCTGGCGACAAACGTTCAAGGGATTGATAGTAGGCAATCGCAAATTGCAGTTCAACCAATTCTTGGCGCATCTCGTTTTCCCTCCTCAACCAAAAACTTCGCCTTTACAGAGATTTTCCCTGCAAAGGCGAAGCGGTAAACCTGACTTAGACCGTATATTTGTTTGACTCGATGAGACGTTTTGCGATGTCGCGTTTTGTACCGATGACGTTGATCGGCTGGTAACGGCTGAATTTTTTGAGCGCTGAGAGCAACATCCGAAGTTCGTCGCCGCTTGCTGCCGCGTAAAGAGTCTCTTTCGCGTCACGCTCGACAGCTTCGAATGCTTGTTGCGCGAAGACTTCCGTATAACGGACTTTCAGTTCGCTCTTCTCGATGCCTTTATCGGCAATCGCTTTGTCCGTCCGGACGATCGCTGACTCAAGCGCATAGATTGCACTCATGATGTCGGCTGTATTCGCTAAGATCTCTTGCTCGCCTTGGAGTTTGTCCTGGTATTTCTGGACCGCTGTTCCGGCAGTCAACAAGAAGATTTTTTTCATCATCGCAAGTAAATGACGTTCGCGATCAAGTGGTGCTGTTCCGATTTCTGTCGGCATGAAGCTCATCACTTCTTGTTGCAGACGCTGTGCTTCCGCAAGCAATGGCAACTCGCCTTTCATCGCTTTCTTCAGCAATGTTCCTGGTACGAGGAGACGGTTGATTTCGTTCGTTCCTTCGAAGATCCGGTTGATCCGTGAATCGCGGTACATGTTCTCGACTTCATATTCTGCCATGAAGCCGTAACCACCGTGAATCTGAACTGCTTCGTCGATAACGTAATCAAATGTTTCCGAAGCAAAGACTTTGTTCATCGAGCATTCAATCGCATACTCAGCGATGGCATCGGCGATTTTCTTACCGTCTTTGCTCTCTTCTTCCGACAGCTGATCAAGGCTATCTTGGAACAGACCACCTGTCCGATAGACTGAACTTTCCATCGCATACGTCTGTGCTGCCATCGTCGCGAGTTTTTCTTGAATCAATGGGAACGAGCTGATTGGTGTTTTGAACTGCTTACGTTCGTTCGAGTACTGAACGGCGAGATCGATCGCCCGTTTTGACGAACCAACAGCACCAACAGCTAATTTATAACGACCGACGTTCAAGATGTTAAAGGCGATGACGTGGCCGCGTCCAATCTCACCAAGGACGTTATCGACTGGTACTTCTGCATCTTGTAAGATCAACGTCCGTGTCGATGACCCTTTGATTCCCATCTTCTGCTCCTCGACGCCTGTCGAGACGCCTGGATATGATCCTTCAACGAGGAAGGCTGTGAACTTGTCACCGTCGATTTTTGCGTAGACGACGAACAAGCTTGCGAAACCAGCGTTCGTGATCCATTGTTTTTCACCGTTTAGGATGTAGTGCGTTCCTGCTTCATTCAAGACAGCTGTCGTTTTAGCACCGAGGGCATCCGAACCAGAGCCTGGCTCTGTCAATGCGTACGAAGCGATCCACTCCCCTGAAGCGAGTTTCGGCAAATATTTATGCTTTTGCTCTTCGTTACCGAAGAAGACGATTGGCAACGAACCGATTCCGACGTGTGCGCCGTAGCTGAGGGCGAATGAACGACCACGCGCGAACTTCTCCGTGATGATCGAAGACGAAATCTTATCCATCTGATAGCCGCCGTATGCTTCCGGAACATCTGCACCGAGTAAACCAAGCTCGCCTGCTTCACGGAGTAGACCGACCGACAGTTCGAACTCGTGTTTTTCGATCCGGTCAAGGACAGGAACGACACGATCTTCGACGAACTTCGCTGTCATATCACCAACCATTTTGTGTTCTTCTGAGAAATCCTCTGGTGTGAAAAGACGTTCTGGTGCTAACTCATCTAATACAAAACTGCCACCTTTGATTAATTCGTTTGTCGTTTGGCTCATTGTCCTGTTCCTCCTTCAACTAGTTCGAATACACCTGCTGCGCCCATTCCGCCACCGATACACATCGAGACGACACCATACTGGACATTCCGGCGTTTCATTTCATGCAAGAGCGTTAATGTCAATTTCGTTCCTGTACAACCGAGTGGATGACCGAGGGCAATTGCTCCACCGTTGACGTTGACGATGTCTTCATTTAGTCCAAGCTCACGGATGACTCCGAGCGACTGCGAAGCGAACGCTTCGTTCAACTCGATTAAACCGACGTCCTCAAGCGTGATGCCTGCGAGTTCGAGCGCCTTCGGAATCGCGACAACCGGTCCGATACCCATGACTTCCGGACGGACACCACCGACAGCGAACGATTTGAACTTGCCGAGAATCGGTAAGCCTTGGCGTTCTGCCTCTTCCCGTTCCATGACGAGGACGGCAGCTGCGCCGTCTGACGTCTGCGAAGAGTTTCCTGCCGTGACGCTTCCGCCAAGGCGGAATGCTGGGCGAAGTTTCGCAAGACCTTCAGGAGACGAATCTGGACGAACGCCTTCATCGTGCTCGACGACGAATGTCTTCTCTTCGATTTTCAGTTCATCGTTGACGAATTGTTCCGTCACCGTCACTGGGACGATTTCTTCAGCAAACTTACCAGCTGCGATTGCGGCTGCTGCCTTTTGGTGACTCTTTAGTGCAAAGGCATCTTGATCTTCTCGTGAGACATTGTAGGTTGCAGCGACTTGCTCCGCTGTATGCCCCATGCTCATGTAGTACTCCGGTGCCGTATCGACGATCGACGGATTAGGTCGGACGACGTGACCCGGCATCGGGACTTGACTCATAGATTCGAGTCCACCGGCGACGACAGCGGTTGCTTGACCCGTCATGATTTTCATTGCCGCGTCAGCAATCGATTGTAAACCACTTGAGCAGTACCGGTTTATTGTGATTGCCGGTACCTCGTGTGATAATCCACCAAGGACTGAAGCGTACCGGGCGATGTTCATCCCTTGCTCTGCTTCCGGTAAGGCACATCCGAGGATGACGTCATCGACCGCTCCCGTGTAACCGGACCGTTTCAACGTTTCCTGGATGGCGATGCCTGCTAATTCATCCGAGCGCATTGACTTGAATGCGCCCTTTTTTGCTTTTCCGACCGGTGTTCGTGCACCGGCGACGATTACTGCTTCCTTCATCCGAATCCCCCCAGTCCTCAGTTACGAAGCGGCTTGCCTTTGACGAGCATGTGCTGCATCCGTTGTTGTGTTTTCATCTCACCGATCAGGCTCAAGAAGGCTTCCCGTTCGATGTCGAGCATATATTGTTCATCGACGTGGCTACCGAAGGCGACGTTCCCACCGGCGATGACGTGTGCGAGTTTACTTGCGATTTTCAAATCATGTTCTGAGATATAACCGCCGTAGAACATTTCGCGTGTTGCGAGTTCAAGCGTCGCTTTACCGGCGCGACCAACGACTGGAATTTTCGCTTTCGCTGGTGCCGTGTAGCCAATCCGGTCAAGTTCCAAGACAAGTTGTTTCGCATCATACGTCAAGTGATCGCGGTTCATTGAGATTTGATCAATGGAGCGAACATATCCGAGTTCCCGTGCTTCAAAGGCTGATTTTGAGACTTTTGCCATCGCGACGTTTTCAAATGTCTTTTGCGCTGCTTTCTCGATGTTGACGAGTCCGTCTGGTGTGTTTTCTAACAGTCGACGATACGTGTTGACGTTTCCGCCGCCTCCTGGAATCAGACCGACACCGACTTCGACGAGTCCCATGTACGTTTCAAGACCAGCTTGCAGACGAGCTGCCGGAAGCGAGATCTCCGTACCACCACCAAGCGTCATCCCTTGTGGTGCAGCGACGATTGGGCGCGATGCGTAACGAATCTTTTGAATCGATTGTTGGAATTTGTTGATGATCCAGTCGAGTTCGAACCAGTTCTCATCTTCTGCTTCCATCAGCATCATCGCTAAGTTCGCACCGACACAGAAGTTTTTGCCATCGTTTGCGATGACGAGACCACGGTGGTTTTTCTCAACTAAATCGACTGACTGTTCGATCATCTGCATGATGTCGACGCCAATCGCGTTGCTCTTCGATGTAAACTCGAGGACTGCGACATCGTCGCCGATATCAAGCAGGCGTGCTCCGTTATTCTCGAGTAAGACACCGTTTGACTTCCGAACATCACGGAGTCGGATTTCCTTCGGATTGACTGTCGCTCCGACGTAGTCTTTTGTTGCAACGTCATAATGACGACCCGATGCATCATAGAAACTCGTCTTTCCTGCTGCGAGCATCTCATCGACCCATGCCGGTACCGCGTATCCATCTTGTTTCATCTTCGCGACCGTTTTCTCGACGCCAAGTGCATCCCATGTCTCGAACGGTCCCATCTTCCAGCCGAAGCCCCATTTCATTGCTTCGTCGATCGCTTTGATGTCGTCTGCGATCTCGCCTGTCAGTTGTGCCGAATAGAGCAATGTTTTCGCGTGGATTGGCCAGAGTAACGCACCGACACGATCTTGTGCGAAGACGACGGCCTTCAGTTTGTTTTTTGCGCCCGGAAGTGCTTTTGCTTGTCCGATCGACGGTTCAGTAAGCGCTTTCTTTTCAACGTACTCGAATGTCTCAAGATCAAGTTCAAGGATCTGTTTTCCGACTTTCTTATAGAAGCCTTGACCGGTCTTCGCACCGAGCGACCCTTGTTCGACAAGGCGACGCATTTCAGCCGGAACCGCGAACGTCTCCTTCTCTTCGCCTTCTGGCAACAAGTCATAGACGTTGTTCGCGACATGAACGAACGTGTCGATGCCGACGACGTCGAGTGTTCGGAACGTCGCTGACCCTGGACGTCCGAGTAATGGACCGGTGACGGAATCGACCTCCCCGATCGAATAACCACCTTTTTTCATCTCGTCCATCGTCACGAGGAGACCGTATGTCCCGATTCGGTTACCGATGAAGTTCGGTGTGTCCTTCGCGATGACGACGCCTTTCCCGAGTCGTTCTTCTGCGAATTGTTTCATGAAGTCGACGACACTTGGATCCGTGTCTGACGTTGGAATCAACTCGAGTAACTTCAGATAACGTGGTGGGTTAAAGAAGTGTGTCCCGAGGAAACGACGGTTGAACGATTCCGAGCGCCCTTCGCGCATTGCTTCAATCGAAATGCCCGATGTGTTCGAGCTGACGATTGCGTCTTCCCGAATGAACGGTTCGATCGTTTCAAACAATTGCTGTTTGACATCGAGTCGTTCGACAACGACTTCAACGATCCAGTCTGCTTCTTTCAAACGCTCTAAGTCGTCTTCTAAGTTTCCGA
The DNA here is from genome assembly GCF_022170825.1 of Exiguobacterium acetylicum. NCBI lineage: Bacteria > Bacillati > Bacillota > Bacilli > Caryophanales > Exiguobacterium > Exiguobacterium acetylicum. The sequence continues at coordinate 2,487,156 of NZ_CP081878.1, forward strand.
CCTCGATGAAGTCGATCAATTTCTTCGACGCCAGTGGTGCTGGGTTTTGTTTCAAGAGTTTTTCGCGGTTATCGCGCGCGATGCGGGAACGGACGCGCGGATCACTCAGCGTCAAGCCCTGCTTCTCTTCTTGTGCTGTAAGTTCTTTTGGTACGATATCAAGCATCAATGTCCGTATGCCAGCATTCGCAAGATGTGCCGCGATGCCTGCACCCATCACCCCTGAACCGATGATGACGGCGAATTGGATGTGTTTCGTCAACTGGATTGTGGTCGGCTGACCGATTTGACTCGCCATGATATACCCCCTGAGTTTAAATTGAATGAACAACCATTCATTATACTGACAAAAAAAGAAGCCAATCGGTTTTCGTTTGCTTCTTCTACATCTTCATCATAAATGAATAATGATTCAGTAGCAATAAAAAATCAGTCAATGGACAAATTTTCCTGTTAGACTGATATAAAGGGGTGGTTGAAAATGAGTCAAACTGAGCACGTATGGAATCAAAAAGCCGCTGACTGGGCGGAGCGCGCTGATGATATGTGGACGAATGGCAGCCGCAAAACCGTTTTACCGTTCTTACGAAAAATGATCACCGGTGGTCGGTTGCTTGATCTCGGTTGTGGCGATGGTGCCGCCTGTCGACTACTGACACCGGACTTTCAAACAGTCGGACTCGATGTCTCTGACGAGATGATTCGAATTGCACGTCAGAAATCACCCGAGCAGACGTTCATCGTCGGAACGGGCGAAGCATTACCATTCGGTGATTATGCGTTTGACGTCGTTCTTGCCGTCAACTCACTCGAATGGTCGACACGTCCCGTCCAAGTACTGCAAGAAATCGAACGCGTTGCCCCACTTGTCGTCATCAGTCTACTCGGTCCGACAGCCGCACCACGGCAACTCGCTTATCGTCGTCTGTATGGCGAGGAAGTCGCAATGGGGAATACGATGATGCCGTGGGAATTGCTACAGCTAGCGAAAGAACGGGGCTGGACGTTACTTGATGAAGCAGTCATCCAAAAAGAAGGCGCCGTCATGACAGGGCATCGCTTACTTGATCAAGCACATGCTTTCTCGTGTTTGTTTGCCTTTCAAACGACGACTGTGAGAGAGCGATAAATATGTCATATAGCTATTTTTTCACTTCCATATTGAACGTTGTCGGTATCTTCTTTTTATTCTACTTACAAAATCTCGGCATACTTGAAAGATGGCAGTTCTTCGTGGTCGCCATTGTTCTTTTCGTTGTACTGCAAGCTTTTGCAAGTCGCTTATTCCGTCGCTTTGAAGAAAAACGATTCCATCCACAGACGGCTGTTTTTCTGATTGTGCTACTGTTTGCTGGAATTATTTTCGTAGCGAATGCCTTGTATCCTTGATATAGATCGAGCCGTACTACAATGTTGCTAACCTCACTGTCTTCTCACCCGCTTTCCTCAGGCGAGACACAAGCCAGTCTTCCTCACCCTTCGGATGATGAATACGGGTCTTGTTTGTCTCTGACAGCGCGATAAAACACCGCGCTTTTTCCTGTAGGAGTCGGGTGAAGACATGTGAGGAGAATGCAATCATTTGTTATCCAAAGAACTCAAAAGCGATCGATTTCTGTCAATGGAATCGATCGCTTTTGAGTTTAGTTCATCTAGGACGGAACCAGTCATCTTCGACTCCTACAGGAAAAGGAAGCATGCTATATGCTTCCGTCAGGGAATGGGAAGACCCGGCAAATCGCATGGAATGCGAGATGCCGCGGCTTACTTCCCGCCTGAGGAAAGCGAAGACGTTGGGAACGTCCGGTATACTATGTATCTTCATCCTCCGTGCGTTCGCTGATGCACTTTTCTTAACCAGTCCTCTACACGTGTACTTCCCGTCATTTCTTCCCATTTCAGTCGGAAATAGAGTGTCTGTAGCATCTGTTTGACGTTACGATACGTCGTCCACTCCGCATCACCCCATGTCACGTCACTCTCAAGCCATTCCTTAATATTACGTTCGATTCGTTGCAATAGGAGGTCTTCCGACAGTCCATGACGACAAGCTTGCAACCATGCCGTCACCATCCGGTCTGCTTCTTCATCGATGTAGAGATAATCAGATCGCGTCAATTGACGAATCATCGCATCGATCGCTCCGATTTCCTCCTGCGGACGACTGGCTGGATGCGTAAACCAGACCGTATAAACATCGGCGATATACGCCATACTATGTGCCCATCCAGACCCGTCAATGAATCCGCGGACATCTCTTTCTTGCTCCAAATAGGTTTGTAAGTAAGTGGACAGCCGATCCAGCTGATCTTGCGTCAGGACGTGCCGGGTTTTATCCATCACTAACAGCTCAGCAAGTGCCAAAGCTGAAAACGATCGCGTCAGAACAGCGGTTGTATCCGACGTTCCCATCCGATACATCAATCCATGCCCGCTTAAAAGAAAATCGAAAATCCGATTGGCCTCTTCTATCGTAAATGACTCTAATGCGATGTAGGTCGCTAACTGCGGATAGACCAATCCATCCCGCAACTCAGGATCCGTCGAACCAATATGTAAAAGTAACTCATCGAGTAACGCAGGTGTTACGCTCACGTCTTGTTGAAGCAGTTCTTTTAGCTGTTGTTCCGTTCGAGCCATCTTGTTCTCTCCTTCCTGAATCAAAAAAGACGATGCAGCGCTGCATCGCCTTCTACACTTATCCTTTAACCATTCCTTTAAGAACGAAAGCAACGTTTGCCGGTCGTTCTGCTAAGCGGCGCATGAAGTAACCGTACCAGTCACGTCCGTAAGGAACGTAGACACGGACTTTATAGCCTTGTTTGACGAGTTCGAGTTGACGCTCGACCCGAATGCCGAATAACATCTGGAATTCGAACTGGTCTTTTTCGATTCCGTTTTCTTTAGCGTAACGGATGATTTGCTCGATCATCGCATCGTCATGCGTTGCGACCGCAGCATAGTTTCCGAGTGATAATTGTAATTTCACGAGCTTGATGTAGTTGTGGTCGACGTCTTCTTTTTCTGGGAACGCCACCGTTGCCGGCTCTTTGTATGCCCCTTTGACGATCCGGAGATTCGTCTCGAAACGTCCGACACGTTTGATATCATCTTCCGAACGGTACAGGTATGACTGGATGACTGTTCCGATGTTATCGAAAGATTGGCGCAATTCTTCAAACAATTGAATCGTCTTTTCACAACGTGGCTCATCTTCCATATCGATCGTGACAAAGACACCAAGTTCTTTCGCCCGTGTTAAGATCCGCTCCATGTTCGAGCGAATCAAGTCGTCCGAGATATCGAGTCCAAGTGATGTCAGTTTCAACGAGAGTTGCGAGTCTAATTTTTCTTCCGCAATCATCTCTACCGCACGAATACATTCTTGTGTCATCATCTCTGCTTCTGCTACCGTGGAGATGAACTCCCCTAAATGGTCCATCGTGACGCATAATCCTTTTGCGTTCAATTCCTGGATCGCCCGTTTTGATGCTTCCAATGAATCCCCTGCCACGAAGCGACTTGCTCCGAATTTAAGCCCGTATCGCTTGGCGAGACCGTTCAATGTCTTGTTTTGCGATAAGAAGATAAAACCATCCCGTAGTACTTTTTCCATCACTCATGATTCCCCCTAAATAAATGCTAGGCTGTTTTACCGTATCGGTTCACATCTCTGCACTCATATTATGCCATAAAGCGCTTACATACGCTCTTTATTTCGTTTATTTTTGAGAATCCGTTGGGCAACAAGTCCTACGGTAAAGAATAAGACATACAATCCAATCGCAACGAAAAATTGCCAAGAGAATGGATCACGAAGGCTTGAACCGATATTGTTGTAAACGAACGCACCGGGAATGATCCCGAGATAATTGGCGATGGCGAACTGTTTGAAGCGGATTTTCGAGAGACCTGACGCGTAACTGATCGCATCAAACGGAAACAATGGAATCAACCGGACGACTAAGACAACGAGAAAGCCGTTCGTTGCAATCCGTTCGTCAAGTCCCTGTATCTTCCCTTTCCCGATCAACTTTTCGACACCACGGCGACCGAGCAGCCGGGCGATCCAAAAGCTGAGCAAGCCACCAGTACCGGCACCAATGACGTCGAGTAATGTGCCGAGCCACGGACCATACGTATAGCCACCGAACAACGTTAGTAAACTAGCCGGGAAAAAGACGAGTGGTCGCACCGTGTACGCGAGCACATAAAGCAACATCCCGGTCAGACCTTGATCCCGTACCCAATCAGACAATGCTTGAATGTCGAATTGCTCCAGCATTCCAGACAGCCGGAAGTACAGGAGCAACCCAAGACCAAACATAAAATACAGCGTGAGCGGGAGCCAGTCCCGAAGCCGTAGTTTCTTCATGACATCGTCGCCGGAGCAACGTAATAGAAAATCGAGAGGAAGATCAAGACACTGCCGGCAAGGACGAACAGATGCCAAATCGCGTGGTTATACGGCAAGCGTGCCCAGACGTAGAAGATGACGCCGAGGGAATACGCGAGTCCACCACCGAGAAGGAGTAAGAATCCTTGTAACCCGAGTGCTTCATAGATCGGCTTAATCGCAAATAGACAGCACCAGCCGAGAATCAGATAAGACGCATTCGAGATCCAGACGTATTTACCTGTCGAATAGAGCTTCCAGATGATGCCGAGCGTTCCGACACCCCAGACGATGCCAAGCAACGTCCAGCCGAGCGGACCACGGAGCGTGATTAAGGCGAACGGTGTATAACTACCGGCAATCAAGAGATAGATACCAGCATGATCTAAAATTTGTAAGACCTTATTCGCTTTCGTGTGCATCAGTGAATGCATCAAGGTCGAGAACAGATAAAGGAGAATCATCGTTGCCCCGAAGATACTGACAGCAGTGACGTTCCAAGCGCTGCCGGATTTCGTCGCCTGCAAGATTAATAGGACAAGCGCGACGATACTGAAAATGACACCCAATCCGTGTGTAATGGCACTAGCGATCTCCTCTTTCAAGGAGTCACCTTTTGCGAGTAGCTCTTCGATCGTTTCTTTCGATTGTTGCTTGATCGTTTGCTTAAGTTCTTTTTTGGTAACCAACCGAACACCTACTTTCTGACTGAAAAACATACGACTATGTGTTTGATTATACGCCCTAAGGTGACGACATGCCTATCGAAAGATTCTGTCGATTTGATGACATATGTCATCTGTTTGTCTTTTCCCGCTTATACAAAAATCCACACCGCCTATGCGATGTGGATATGTCTTACCACTGTTCAATATCTGGGCGATCCTTAAACGTCGATTTTGTTCCGTGACGTTCATTGAGGACAGCTTCGACTTCTTTAAATGAGACACCACGGTCAGCAAGCAAGACCGTTAAGTGATACAGCAAGTCTGCTGTCTCTTCTGCTAATGTATCGTCGCCAGCGAGGACAACTTCAAACGCCTCTTCGCCGAATTTCTTCGCGATCTTCTCGTACCCGGAAGCAATCAAATAGTTGGTATAGGATTCTGCTTCCTTTGCATCAATCTTCGCTTTGACGGTCTGTTCCAGTTCGTATAACATTGGGCACCTCCACTTCCGTATAGAAACAACTGCGATTTCCGGTATGGCATGTTGGACCGTTCGCTTTGACCGTGATCAAGAGACTATCCTGATCACAGTCGATCCACATCCGTTTGAGTTCAAGCGTGTTTCCGCTCGTCTCGCCTTTCGTCCAGAGACGATTCTTCGTCCGCGAGAAGAAGGTGACGAGACCGGTCGCAAGCGTCTTATCATACGCGGCTTGGTCCATAAACCCGACCATCAAGACATCGTTCGTCTGCTCGTCGACGACGACGGCAGCGACGAGTCCTTTTGAAAAATTCAATGTCGTCATCGGACTTCGACTCCTCGTTCTTTGAGGTAGGCTTTCGTTTCCGGCATCGTGTACGTCGCTTCATGGAAAATCGAAGCAGCTAGAGCCGCGTCAGCCCCTGCCTCTAGTCCTTCCGCTAAGTGATCGAGTGTCCCGACACCACCGGAAGCGATGATTGGTACGTTGACGACTTCACGTAAACGACGGATCAAGGCGAGATCATAGCCGTCTTTTGTTCCATCAGCATCCATTGACGTAACGAGTAACTCCCCGGCACCGAGGGCAACCGCTTCCTGCGCCCACTCGATCACGTCACGTCCGACCGGTTGTGTTCCCCCGTGTGAGAAGACCCCCCATGAGTCGCCCGTCTGTTTCGCATCGATCGCGACGACCGTCGCTTGGACACCGAACAGGCGGCTAACTTCTTGAATCAGTTGTGGGTTTTGAAGCGCTGACGAGTTGAGTGATACTTTATCGGCACCGGCACGAATCAAGCGTTTTGCGTCTTCAATTGTTTTGATTCCGCCACCAACCGTAAACGGCATATAGATGACTTCTGCGACTCGTTCGACGATATCAAGCATCGTCTCGCGTCCTTCTTGCGTTGCTGAGATATCGAGCAGGACAAGTTCGTCTGCCCCTTGCTCATAATAGTATTTTGCGACGGCGACCGGGTCACCAAGATCACGTAAGTTCTGGAATTTAACCCCTTTGACGACACGTCCTTCTTTGACGTCAAGACAGGGAATGATCCGTTTCATCAACATACGCGTAACACCTCTTTTAAGGCGAGTGATCCATCAAGCAATGCCCGACCGACGACTGCTCCGTCCATCCCAATCTCTTTGAGACGCGCAACATCGTCAACTGTCGTCACCCCACCGGAAGCAATCAATTCGACCCCTTCCCGTTTTAAACGATCAAGTCCATCAACGTCCGGTCCCATCATCATCCCGTCGCGCGAAATGTCTGTATAGAGGAACGTCTTGATGCCTTTACCGATCAAGTGCGTCATCGCTTCTTCGAGCGTCCAACCGCTCGCTTCGAGCCAACCTCGTGTCTGAACGATGCCTTCTTTGGCATCTAACGCAACAGCCAGTTTATCACCAGCGAGGGCGATCATCTGCTCGAGTAACGCTTCATCCTCAAGGGCAACCGTGCCGACGAGAATCCGGTCGATCCCGGCACCGACGTATGCTTCAACCGTCTCGATATTGCGGACACCACCACCCGCTTCAACAAACAACCCGGTCTCTTTTTTTATGTCGGCGATCAAGCTCAAATGTAACGGTTCGCCGGCTTTTGCACCGTCAAGATCGATCAAGTGAATCGCAGTCGCCCCGTCTTCCTTGAAACGCTTCGCGATTGTCAACGCATCACCGAAGAATGTTTGTTGGTCAAAATCTCCTTGCTTCAGGCGTACCGCCTGTCCGCTCATTAAATCGATTGCTGGGTAGAGTTGCATGTCGTCTCTCTCCATTCCTTCAGTAGTTTCAGTCCGACTTCGCCACTCTTTTCCGGGTGGAACTGCATTCCCGTGACTTGTCCTTTTTGAACGATCGCTGGGACGAGACGTCCGTATTCAACCGCGTCAACGATCCATTCTGGGTCACAGACGGCACCATACGAGTGGACGAAATAGACGGCTTCGCCGTGGTTCGTCAATTGGTGCCACCCCATGTGTGGTAAGCGAACATCGCTCGGTAATTTTTCAATCGTTCCCGGTAAAATCCCGAGTCCTTCCGTCAGTCCATCTTCGTCACTGGATTCAAAGAGTAACTGCATTCCGAGACAAATCCCGAGGAACGGTTTCTTTTCGGCTTGTTCTTTTAAGAAGTCGACGAGTCCCGTTTCCTTTAGGCGCTCCATTGCTGGCGCATAGGCGCCGACACCCGGTAAGACGAGTGCCTCTGCTTGGTCGAGCAACTCTGTGTCACTCGTAACGATGACCGCTTCGCCGAGTTCTTTTAACGCCCGCTCGACGTTCGCGATATTCCCGACGCCATAATCGACGATTGCTATCATTGATCAATCAACCCTTTCGTAGACGGTACGCCTTCACTCGTCACGGCAACTGCCTGACGGACGGCCCGACCAAGTGCTTTGAACAACCCTTCGATCATGTGATGTGTGTTCGAGCCATACAAGACTTCGGCATGAATCGTCATCCGGGCACTCCGTGATAACCCTTGGAAGAACTCTTCTGCAAGTTCTGTATCAAAATCACCGAGCTTCGGATTCTTGAAACTAGCACGGAAGACTGTAAACGGACGACCACTGAAATCAAGCACGACCGACGCGAGTGTTTCATCCATCGGTACACGTGATTCGCCGTAACGTTCGATCCCAGCTTTATCACCGAGCGCTTCCGTCAACGCTGCCCCAAGGACGATCGCCGTATCTTCGACCGTGTGGTGCGCATCGATCCACGTATCGCCTTTTGCCGTTACCTTCAGACCGATTCGTGCCTGAAAGGCGAATAATGTCAACATATGATCAAAGAATCCGACACCGGTCTTAATCTCAACCGGACCTCCTGCGAGATCAACCTCAACCTTGATGTCTGACTCTGCACTTACTCGTTCGCTTGCGCCACGCCGCATCGTAATTCCTCCTCTACACACGTTTCTAATACTTGCATTGCTTCCGGTGATCCACAACTGACACGGAATGCTTGGTCAAACAAGCGGATCCGTAATCCGGCGTCTGCACAACGCTGCGTAAAGCGTTCAGCTTCTGGATACTCGACGTAGACGAAGTTCGCTGCACTCGGATACGTCTTCCCGATTGGAGCGAGAATCCGCTCGATCGCTTCGCGACTCGCATAAGTCTCGTCTAAGACCCGATCGAGTTCTGGTTCTGCCATGATGGCGATGCCGACAGCTGCTGATAGACCAGAGACGTTATAAGGTGATTTGATCTGTTCGATTTCTTCGATGATTTGTTCGCTCGCGATGACGAAACCAAGTCGAAGCGATGCGAGTCCGAACGCTTTTGAGAGTGTCCGTAAGATGATCGCTTTCGGATACTCTTCTAGTAGATGAAGCATCGACTGTTCGAGCGCGAAGTCGATATACGCCTCATCGATGACGACGTATTTACCACTGTCGAGCAAACGACGGATGTCTGCTTCCTTGCGGAGGACACCGGACGGATTATGCGGGTGACTCAAGAAGATGATCTCACCGGGTGCTTCGATCAATCCGTCGACGTCAAGCGCCATCTCGTCGAGTAACGGTACCCGTTCGAACGGTGCCCGTGCCCGGTCAGCGTAGAACTGGTACATGACGAAGTCCGGTTCTGAGGCAATGACTGGCATACCGGGTCCCCCGTAACGGGCACATAAGTAGCCGATCAACTCATCCGAGCCGTTTCCGGCGACGAGTTGCGTCGGACGGACACCAGCGTACGTCGCGTACGATGCCTTGACTTGATCGATGATCTCAACAGGATATTCGTTTAATGGGAACGTTGCGATCAATTCCTGAATCGCTTCGATCCCAGCTGGACTGTGGGTCGTAAATCGTTCGTTTTGGTGTAATCGCATTAGTCTTCCCTCACTTCGATAGCTTGTGCGTGTGCTTCAAGTCCTTCAACTCGAGCAACGGTCTTCGCTGCGTTCGCGAGACGTTGTACGCCTGCGCGTGTTGCTTCGAGCATCGTTTGGTGACGTAGGAACGTCCGCGCTGATAATCCAGACGCAAAACGAGCTGTCCCGGATGTCGGTAAGACGTGGTTCGTTCCGGCGACGTAATCGCCGAGCGTTTCCGGTGTCTCATGACCGAGGAAGATCATCCCGGCGTGACGGATCGACTTGACGACCTCTTGCGGATTAGCAACCGCGAGTTCCAAGTGTTCCGCTGCGAGACGGTTCGCTTCTTCAATCGCTGTCTCGAGTGGGGCGACAAAGACGCCACCGTTTTCCATTGCTCGACGGGCAATCTCTTGACGCGGCAATTGTTGTAAGCGCCGCTCGATCTCTGCATCAACGGCTTGTTTCATCTCTTCTGTCGGCACGAAGGCGATAGCGACAGCGTCACGGTCGTGTTCAGCTTGGGCAAGTAAGTCAGCTGCGATCCGGTCCGGATGCGCCGTTTCGTCAGCAATGACGACGACTTCCGACGGACCGGCGACCGAGTCGATGCCGACGATGCCGTAGACTTGGCGTTTCGCTTCGGCAACGAAGCGGTTTCCCGGTCCGACGATCAAATCGATGGCTTGGATGCTTTCTGTTCCGAATGTCAAAGCGGCGACGGCTTGCGCTCCACCGATTGTATAGATTTCTGTCACACCAGCGATGCGTGCTGCAACGAGAACCTCGTCACTTAAGTTCGTCATCGGTGTCACCATGACGACGCGTTCAACACCAGCAACTTTCGCTGGAATGGCGTTCATCAAGACGGTCGACGGATAACTTGCTGCCCCACCCGGTACGTAGATCCCGACTGAATCAACGGGAACGAAGCGTTGGCGTCGTGTCACGTCTGCTTCGACGAGTTCGATGTCCGACGGTAGCTCCTGCTCGTGCCACTCGACGAGTCGTGTTGCCATCAACTTCAACGAGTCGATCAAGTTCGCGTCTGCCTGTTCGAACGCTTGTGTGATTCGTGTCTCACTGAGACGGAAATCCTCAAGATCGACCTGATCGAATTGCTTCGTGTAATCGCGGACAGCAGCGTCACCGTCTGTTGCGACGCGTTCAAGAATCGCGCGGACCGCGAGCTCCGTGTCGCGATCGATGCTGAAAGGTTTTGTCGGTGTCATGATCGTGTCACTCCTTCTGTCAATTGCTCAAGCAAGCGGATAACTTCAACCCGCTTCCGTTTTAACGTCCATTCGCTCGTAAAGAATCGAGCGCTGATATCGATGATTTTCTCGTATTCGTTTAGTCCGTTCGCGCGTAACGTCTCACCTGTCTCGACGATATCGACGATCGCGTCAGCAAGTCCGAGCAATGGTGCTAGTTCGACGGATCCGTTCAACGGTACGATGTCGACGTCGACACCAAGTTCGCTGAAGTAACGTTTCGCGATGACCGGATACTTCGTCGCGATCCGGACGCGGCGCCCACCTTCAAATTGCAAGGGCTCCTTCGCACAGACGGACATTCGGCAGACACCGAACGGCAATTCTGTCAGTTCCGATAGTTCTTGATCCGATTCAAGTAAGATGTCACTCCCCGTGATCGCGACATCAAGAACACCTTGGGCAACGTACGGGATCAAGTCCGATCCTTTCATAAAGACGAATTCGTGCTCGCCCCGTTTGACGATCAGTTCACGTTCAATGGCTCCCCATGTCTCGACGCCAGCTTCTTTTAGATAACGTTCTGTCGCTTTCGACAGCCGTCCTTTCGTAATTCCGATTCGCATTTAGAGCACCTCCGCCAACCGTTCGACCGAGAATCCGATGCCGAACGCCTGTTGTTCTTGTCCGAATTGTTCATAAAGCCGGTCGTAGCGTCCACCGACGAGGACCGGTTCTGTTACACCTTCGATGAAACCGTGGATCGTGATCCCGTCATAGTACGTCTGTAAGCCCATTTGACCGAAGTCGAGATCGGCATTGACGGCTTCCGAAAGATCAAGCACGGCATTGAGTCGTGTCTCGTCAACATACGGTAGAATCGTCTCTGCTCCTTCACGTCCGAATAATAAAGGAAGTTTTGCAAGCAACGCATCATCGAGTTGACCCGCAATCCGCTTCAGTTCGATGACGTTACGTAAACGGAGCATCTGTGTCACTTGGTCACGTAAGTGGTGATCACCGACGCGCGTCTCAATCAAATGCTCGATCAACCCGGCATCGCCGATTGAGAGTGTGACTTCTTTTCCTGTCAGTTCCTCAACGAGTCGGACCGCAAGCTGGATCGCTTCGACTTCTGCGATTTGTCCCCGTTCCTCAAACCCGACTTGGAACTTCTCTTCCGGTTGAAAGACCGAGCCACTGTAGAAGACACGTTTATATTGTTCGCGACCGCGTTCGCTAAGGGCACGCGCGACACTCGTCGTAAAGTCCATCCGAATCTGTTCCCGTCCACCGATTTCCTCAATTAAAGGGGTGATTAATCGGGTATAGTTAGATTGTTCGAGTCCATCTTCGAGCTGACGGATAACCCGTTGAAGCCGCGTTGCCGAGGCACCGACGTAGTCAGTCGCTCCATCCTTGAGTCGAATCGTAGAAAATGATTGCATACTCCCACTCCTTTATCTTATTATCACTGTACCACGCTAAATTATTTAACGATAAGATACCGCGTTTCGGGCACATTGTCAATCGCTTTGCTTGCCAATTCTAAAAAATCGGAGGGTTTATCATGCAATTATTGAAATGGGACGGTCACGTCCACAGTCCATATTGTCCACACGGTACGAAGGATCCACTCGAAGCCTACATCGAGCGTGCCTTAGAGCAAGGCTTAGAACGAATCAGCTTCACGGAACATGCCCCTTTACCAGAAGGTCTGACGGATCCCGCGCCGGATAACGATTCCGGAATGTCGTTCGCGACAGCCGATGCCTACCTGAAGGAATTGACGCAACTACGCGAGACATATAAGAACGAGATCGATATCCGGATCGGGATGGAGTTCGACTACTGGGAAGGGCATGTCGATGGCACACGTGACATCATCGCCCGCTACGCTGACGTCTTGACCGACGGCATTCTCTCACTGCACTACTTATATATCGATGAGCAGTACTATGGCGTCGACTTCAGCAAGGAAAGCTTCGGTGAGATCGTCACGAAACTAGGGAGCGTCACAGCCGTCCACGAACGGTATTATGAAGGTATCCAAGCCCTCGTCATGACGGACCTCGGTGCACACCAGCCGAAGCGCCTCGGTCACTTGACGTTACCGACGAAGTTCATCCAAGCCTATCCGCTTGAGTCGAATCCGTCGAACCTCGACGACACGTTACGGAAGATTCGTCAGGCGAACTTCACACTCGACGTCAACACGGCCGGACTTCGTAAGCCGTTATGTGGTCTTTCCTATCCTTACCCGGAACTCCTGCAAGTCACGCAGTCGTTATCGATTCCGCTCGTCTATGGATCAGATGCCCACCTTGCAAAAGATGTCGGTGCTGATTTCGACTTCAAATGGTAAACAAAAATCCGGATGCCGCAGCGTCCGGATTTTTATTTAGGAATACGGAAAATCAGTAGAGTCGACAGGAGCAATCGATCGTGCTAATTTTTTTAATTGTGCTAACGATACGTTACCGGACAGGAGAACGATTTGATTGTCCTCGACGTAATAAAGGTTCGCTCTCTTTTGTTTTTGCTGGAAGTAAGCCGTCTGTCCGTTTGCAAGCGTCGTTTCCTTCCAGTCCTCGCCTCGAACATCTTGCTTCGGAACAACGGTTAGAAGAATCATTTGAGACTTCGTGTGGAAAAACCAAGTCCTATCGTCTCCATTAGGAGTTGAACTACTGGCAATCGCTTGGAATGTTGAGAACGGTAAATTCAAACCGCGAGCAGAACTACTCTTCTTAATATTTTGAACGTCGTCATATACGACGCCTCCTAAAATCCAGTTCGTCTCTTGCTTGGTATACTCTAATACAGCAAGACGGTTCGCGCCTTTTGGGTAATGCAGCGTCACGTAAGCACGATTCCCGAGGGCGATACTGCTCCAAATATCGCGTTCAGTCGGGTACGCTTTCGTTCCATCTTTAAAGTAAATCGTCACGTGACGACGAAAATCCGCTTCAAACGAATCCTTTTCTGAAAAGTCCTTCGCTTTGATGCGTTGCACGATGGCATCGGGATTATCTACATCTTCAGCAGTATTATCCTCGATCCAGTGTGATCTAAGCTGATTCACTGGTGGACTTTGGTCTGGTTCCGTACAACCCGTCAAGATACTTGCAGCGAGTAAGGCACTGATTACACCAATCGATTGAAATCGCATGACAATCTCCTTTTCCTCTTTTTTCCTTTCTTTTAGTATCGCATGCTTATGGATTAAGCTTTTAAAGAAACTGCGAAAAGAGGGGAAGAAAAATCTTCGAATGTATAAATTTCTACATACAAAAAACAAACTAGCTCCCTTCTATTGAAGAGAACTAGTCTGTTTCGTGTGCATCATTCTAGATTGGCGTGTTTCCCGTACATCGTCTGCGAATCGAGCTGTTTGTCTTCCATGATTTGCAGAATCAAGGCATCATAGAACAACAACATCGTCTGTTCGAACAACGATCCCATCGGTTGAACCGTCTCGTCCGCTGATGCCGTTCGTTCTTTTGAAACTCCAGGCAGTTTGACGATCAAGTCGGCTAATCGTGCTAACGTCGACGTTGGATTGATCGTGACGACGGCAACGGTTCCCCCGAGTTGCTGTGCTTTTTCGACGATTGGAATCAATGTTTTCGTCTCACCTGATCCGGAACCGACGATCAACAAGTCACCCTTGCGTAAATTCGCCGTGACCGTCTCGCCGACGACATACGCGTCGAGTCCCATGTGCATCAGCCGCATGACGAACGCTTTCCCCATCAAGCCGGAGCGACCAGCTCCTGCGAGAAAAATTCGGTTCGCTTGCAGCACAGTGTCTGCCAGTTCTTTTGTCTCCGTCGCATCGATTGCTTCAACTGTCGAAGTCAGTTCTTCGATAATTGTTTGAATGTGTGTCATTTACGCCTCTTGCAGCATCCGGTGCATCGTTGACGCTGTTTCTTGTTTATCGTCTTGTCCTGTGATTCCTCCACCGACGATGATCAGATCAGGACGTGCAGCGATGACTTCCGGTAACGTCTCCATCTTAATGCCACCCGCAACAGCTGTTTTTGCGTTCGTCACAACCGACTTGATTGTCGCAAGATCCTCAAATGAGTTTTGACCGACCGCCTGGAGATCGTAACCTGTGTGGACACAGATGTAGTCGACGCCTAACGCATCAAGTTCTTTTGCACGTGTTGCGATATCTTTCACAGCAATCATATCGACGAGAATCTGTTTGCCTGATTTTTTTGCTTCTTCGACTGCCCCTTTGATCGACATGTCTTCAGCAGCGCCAAGGATCGTCACGATGTCAGCACCGTGTGCGACAGCTTGGCTGACTTCATAGCCAGCAGCATCCATGATCTTCAAGTCAGCGAGAACCGTTAAGTTCGGGAACGCCTCTTTCATTTCTTTGACGGCGCGAAGCCCTTCGTTGATGACAACCGGTGTGCCGATCTCAACGATATCTAAATTGTCTTCCCCGATTTCTTTGACTAAAGCGATTGCACCTGCTGTATCGACTAAATCAATTGCGAGTTGTAATTTCATTTTGTATCTCTCCCATTCTTCTCTGTATTGTCGTACCTGACACTTCCTTCCGACGTTCAAGAAGGAACAGGACTAAATATAATCCGCAGGAGCATTCTTGAGAAGTACGCACTTTTAATTTACATAGTGCGGTTTTTCATACATAGTGCGGAAAAGTATACTGTCGACCGGAAGAAAGTCTATACTGGAGCAGGAGGTGGATCGATGCCACATTTTGAAGACCGTCAGTTTAATTGTGAGAAGGAACTAACCCTCTCAATCATTGGGGGAAAATGGAAGATGCTCATTCTTTGGCACTTAGGCAAGGAAGGAACGAAACGCTTCGGAGAACTGAAAAGTCTGATGCCCGGCATCACGCAACGGATGCTCGTCAATCAACTACGGGAACTCGAAGACCACCATATCATTCACCGAGAAGTCTATCCGGTCGTACCACCTAAGGTCGAATACTCGTTGACATCGCACGGACATAGCTTAATGCCGATTTTAGACGCGATGTATGACTGGGGTAAGGATTATGCGAAAAATGTTCTTGAGATCGATTTCGAACAACATAAAATATCGCAATAAAAAAGATGCTCATGGTCTCGTCTCTTTTTAGAGATAAGTCCACTGAGCATCTTTTTTTAGTGTTCTTCCGTCGTATAGATCTTCGACATCGCCAGTTCATCGACGTATTCGCCATCGATGAAGAGTGATGCGATCCGTGTGCCTTCGATGTTGAAGCCAAACTTATGATAGAGCTCGATTGCTCGCAAGTTGTCCTTTCGAACCGTCAACTCGAGTCGGATAAGACCTGCTTCAATGGCAAAGGTATCAACCGCTTCAAGTAGACCCGCACCGAGTCCACGACCCGTATAGGCATCGAGCAAACCGATGACAAGATTCGCCCGGTGACGGATCCGACTCGGCTCACCACCAACGACAAGCACATACCCGACAAGTTGTTCGTCAACATCCACGACGAAAATATCTGAGTTCGCAGCCTGACCGAATTTCTCGATGAACGCCTCTGCCTGTTCCGTCGAGAGAACACGTTCCTCTGGCTCATACAGCATATATTTCGTTTCCCGATCAATTCGTCGCATCAAGTCCGATAAGGACTTTCCGTCCATTAACGTGGCACGTCGTATCATAGGTTTCAGCTCCATTCCTAATCTATATTTTTACAATACTCTTCCGTGTATTTTTTTGCTAAGTAAAATTTTAAATCAGAATTTTTATAAGTACATAAGTTAATAAGTAATCCTAAGAGAAATGATTTACATATAAAAATAATAAATTGTAAAATTTTATAATTAGCATTATCATATTACTATCTAAAACCAATTAGGAGGAATTTTATGGATTCAATAAAAATAAATAGTGGATTATGGAAAAGATTATTTCTATTTAGTTTTTTAAACATCTCTCTTATAGTTACATTATTATTTATTACTAATGGCGATATTATTGGATTATTACCTTTTTTACTCATTTATTCGTGTACAATGCCTTTTGTAAGTTTACTTTTTTCAAAAAGATCTGCCAAAAAGGCATTTAATTTATTTGTTTTTCAAGATGATCAACATTACAGCCCAGAATATGAGTGGTATTTCCAAACTACACATCAACTTGCTACAAAAGCAGGGTTTAAAAAAATGCCTGAAGTAGCAATTTATGAATCCTCTGATATGAATGCTTTCGCAACAGGAAGATCAAAAAATAGTAGTTTAATTGCTATTTCATCTGGATTACTACATAAAATGGATTCAAGTGGTATTGAAGCAGTTATTGCGCATGAAATTGCTCACATTAAAAACGGAGATATGGTGACACAAACACTTCTTCAAGCTTTTATAAATATTTTATTAGCTACAATCTTACTACCAATCACATTTTATAAATGGGCTTCAATTTTAATTTCAGATAGAGATACTGAACCATTTGTTTGGTTAATTTGGCTTTTGGAAGCCGTCGTAACTTTAGTACTTTTATTTTTTGCTAATCTAATCTTAAAAATGTATTCACGAAAAAGAGAATTTGGAGCTGACTTTCTGGCAGCTCGGTTAACAAACCCTCAAAAAATGATGTCAGCTCTTCAACAACTACATGGCGAACCGGATTTGTTACCATCCCAAAGAAAATTCGCGACTTCTCAATTCAACGGAAGAAGAAAATGGTTAGAGCTATTTTCTACACACCCATCAGTAAATAAAAGAATAAAAAATTTACAAAAAAAATTCAATTTAAATTAAAAATAATTTATTAAGAATTTTATACATTAAAATAGTAACAAAAAGTGTCAAAATCCTTTTAGGGATTTTGACACTTTTTTTGAAATCCGCTGATTTCGTCGTATGGAGACGGTGGGAGTCGAACCCACGTCCGAAGGCATCGTATACTTAAGCTTCTACGTGTGTAGTCAATTTATTGGGATCTCGTCGTCAGGCTGCCAATTGACAGGCGTCCGTCCGACCAGTCTGATTCCATCTCTTCTCTTTCCCTCCAGACGGAAGGGTCCAAGCGTAGCCTGTTTAAAGTGAGACCCTAGAAATCAGCCGACCAGGCGACGGCTGCTAGGATCCGTAGCGGCAATTAAGCTGCTGCGAGTTGTGTGTTAGTTTTGCCAGTTATGGCTGGTGCGTTTTAACGAGGCCGACCCCTCGACACGCCACAGAAGACCGAACTACCCCCGTCGAATCCGTAACGTCCCCAAGATATAAAATTGGGGCTTTCCGAATACTAATATTCTAGCAGAAAAGTGTTACGGGTTCAATACTTTTGCTTATCGCGCAGTGCCCGGTCGATATCACGCTTCGCATCCTTCTTCTTCAGGTCGTCGCGTTTATCAAATTTCTTCTTCCCGCGTCCGAGTCCAATCAAGCATTTTGCGTAACCGTTCTTGATGTAGACCTTCAGCGGTACGATCGTGTAACCGTCCCGTGAGACCGCTCCGATCAAGTTTGCTATCTGTTTCTTGTGCAACAACAGCTTCCGAGGGCGGAGCTGCTCATGGTTGTAGCGGTTCCCCTGTTCGAAGTGGGCGATGTTTGAGTTCCAAAGAATCGCTTCTCCCCCGTCGAACCGGACGAACGCGTCCCCGATACTGATTTTTCCTTTACGGACCGATTTGATCTCCGTTCCCGTCAAGACGAGACCGGCTTCGATCGTATCCTCGATCGCGTAATCGAACGAGGCCCGTTTGTTATTCGCTAAGACTTTCGAATCTGTTCCCTTTGGCATGTTCATTCACCACATTTCCGATGCGGAAGCGCTTATTTGCGCTTCCGTTTCTTATTCGAGACCGCCTTATGGAATGGCGGCTTATCCTTTTTATCTTTCAGCGCGAAGCCTTTGCCTTTTGACTGGTCTTTCGACTTGCCCGGACGTTTTGACTTGCCGCGACGGTCATCTTTCTTCTTATCGTCGCGTTTTTGTCCCGGACGTCCGCCGCTTGAGCGAATCGTCTTCGACTCGAACCGTTTCTTCGGTTGCCGTTCTGGCATCCCGACGACGCTGAAGTCGATCGTACGTTCATCGATGTTGACGTTCGTAACCTTAATCTCGACGACATCACCAATCCGGAACTGTTGCTTCGTCCGCTCACCGATCAGCTGATAGTTCGCTTCATCATAGCGGTAGAAGTCATCTGTCATCGCTTGGATGTGGACGAGTCCTTCGATCGTGTTCGGCAATTCGACGAACATCCCGAAGTTCGTGACGCCACTGACGACACCTTCAAACGTCTCGCCGATGTGTTGCTCCATATACTCGGCTTTCTTCAACGCATTTGTTTCCCGCTCCGCATCAACCGCACGACGCTCGCGTTTTGACGAATGATCCGCGATTTCCGGGAGGATCTCTGAGTAACGGTCTTGCGTCTTCTGCGACTTGTCATTGTAGATGACATATTCACGCAACAAACGGTGGACCATTAAGTCTGGGTAACGACGGATCGGTGACGTGAAGTGCGTGTAGTAGTCCGTCGACAGACCGAAGTGACCGATCGGTTCGATGTCGTATTTCGCTTGTTGGAGCGAACGGAGCATGACCGTACTGACGACGGCTTCTTCCGGCTCGCCTTCAACAGCGTTGAGGATCGATTGTAACGTTTTCGGTGCAACTGACTCACCCTTGCGTTCGACGTTGATGCCGAAGTTACCGATGAACTTGAAGAACGTATCGAGACGTTCTGCTTTTGGCTCATCGTGAATCCGGTACATGAACGGCAGTTTTTGACGCTGAATGTGCTCGGCGACCGTTTCGTTTGCTGCAAGCATGAACTCTTCGATCAGCTTCTCTGCGACCGACCGTTCACGAAGAATGATCTCACTCGTCTTGCCTTCTTCGTTGACGAGAACCTTCGCTTCTGGGAAGTCGAAGTTGATCGCCCCACGACGCGAGCGACGTTCGCGCAGGATTGCTGCGAGTTCCGCCATCTTGTCGAAGTACTCGACGAGATCTTGGTACTTCGCGATCACTTCTTCGTCTTCGCGTTCGACGATTTTCCGGACGTCCGTATACGTCATCCGTTCTGTCGTCTTGATGACACTCTGGAAAATCTCATGGTTAACGACAGCACCGTTCGCATCGATTTCCATGATACAGCTGAGCGTCAGGCGATCGACGTGCGGATTGAGCGAGCAGATCCCGTTCGATAACCGGTGCGGAATCATCGGGATGACGCGGTCGACGAGATAAACACTCGTTCCGCGCTCACGCGCTTCTTCGTCGAGTGCTGAATCTTCTTTGACGTAATGCGAGACGTCAGCGATATGGACACCGAGCTCGAAGTTGCCGTTCGCTAATTTCTTAACGTGAACCGCATCATCGAGGTCTTTCGCGTCCGCCCCATCAATCGTCACCGTCAATTCGTTCCGTAGATCAACGCGTCCGACTAAATCTTTCTCATCGATCTGATCCGGTACAGCGTTCGCCTCAGCGATCGCTTCCGGTGAGAAGTCGACGTTGATGCCGTGCTTATGGACGATCGACAAGATGTCGACGCCTGGGTCATTCTTGTGACCGATGATTTTCAAGACTTTCGCCGTTCCCGCGTAGCGACCATCGGGATACTTCGTAATTCGGGCGAGGACTTTATGGCCATCGACGGCACCGAGTGTATCTTCGTTCGCAACGACCGGTAAGAACGTCAATTTCGTATCATCCGGTTCGATGTAGGCGATCGATTCGATCCGTCCTTTTGGACTGACGAACGTTCCGACGAAATCGGCTGGTCCGCGTGAGAGAATCTTGAGTAGTTTCCCCTCGCGACGGTCGCCGCCGTTTGACTCGGCAAACACTTTGACGAGGACACGGTCGCCGTTATAGACGTTCTTCAGTTCCGGTGCCGGCAAGAAGATATCACCTTCTGAGCCGTCTTCCGGTGAGACGAAGCCGAATCCGCGTTGGTGAACGGAAATCTTCCCTGCGACTTGACCGATTTGCGCAAGCGTTCCGTATTTGTTCGAGCGTGTCCGGGCGATCAACGCTTCGTCTTCCATCGCGTTTAGCGTCCGAATCAATTCCTTGAATGCTTCCGTATCCGCTAGTTCTAGTTTTTTCGTTAATTGATCAATCGACAACGGACGTTCTTCCGTCGTGATGACCGTTAGTATTCGTTCACGTAATTCCAACGTGACACCTCCAGTTACTTGCTCCAGTTCAATGACTCTAGGAAGTCCAAGATGTCAGAGTGGAGCTGGTCTTTTTCTTTGTCGAGCGTAATGACGTGACCTGAGTTCTCATACCAGATCAGTTCTTTTTGGAAGGCACTGACTCCATCATGAATGATGTTCGCAGAGTCGGTGTTGATCATGTGATCATTGCGCGCTTGGACGACGAGCGTCGGTGCGTAGACGTCCTCTAGCGAATCGCGTGTCTCACGCAGCAGTTCCTGCAAGTCCTTCAAGGTCGGCATCGGTTCAAAGGACGCCATCTCTTGGTCGATCTCTTCTTGCGATTTGCCTTCTCGCTTCTTGAATTCTCGTGCGTACTCGGTGACTCCTGCATACATGACTTCTTCACTTTTGATGTAGGCGGGTGCACACATCGGGATGACCGCTTTGACCGGACGGTTCATCGATAACTTTAGCGACATGACGCCACCAAGCGACAGTCCGCAAACGGCGATTTCGTCATAGCCTTTATCGACGAGTTCCTGATATCCGGCAAGGACATCCTGCCACCAGTCGGCTGGCCCGGTCTTCGTCAGCTCTTCGGGTGGGGCAGCGTGCCCTTTATATTGTGGTGCGAGGGACGTATAGCCCTGCTTTTGCAAGTAGCGACCGAGGATGCGGACATCCGCGCTCGATCCCGTGAATCCGTGTAATAGTAAAACGGCACGTGGGCCGGCTTCGAAAAAGAATGGTTTCGGTAAAGTGATTTTCATAAAATGATTCCCCCTCTAACTCTATACCCCATATCCGAAAAAAATGAATATCGAGAAATACAAAAAACGACAGCGCGATCATACGGCTGTCGTTTCAATGCTCACTTATAAAAAGCGACGAGTAACGCCAAGATGAAGAGTAATGCTCCTAAGATAGACGCCACACGATTTAGGACCGCATCCAAGCCACGAGCTTTTTGGCGACCAAATAATTGTTCTGCTCCACCCGTCAATGCTCCGAGTCCGGTCGTACGACCCGACATCAATAGAACGACGATGATGAGAAGAACGGAAACGACGATGAGGCCGACAAGAGCCACGTTATGAATGATCATCGATGATCCTCCTTCAGTAATATACGCTTCTTTCATTATAGAGAAAAACAAGTACGGGAACAAGGAATAGATTTAGGAACTTTTTCCTGCCTTCTCTGCCTGACGAAAAGAGACACCTGAATCGTCGACTCAGGTGTCTCATCTCCTTATTGTTTGATCAATTCGAGATCGACTGGGATGTTCTTCTCGACTTTGTCGCCTTTTAAGTGCTTGATTGCTGTTTCGACACCCATCTTGCCGATTTCAGTCGGTTTTTGAGCGATCGTTCCTGCCATTTTTCCGTCTTTGACGGCTTTGACCGCATCATCCGTTGCATCGAAGCCGATGACTTTCACATCATTCAGACCCGCTGCTTTTAACGCTTCAACCGCACCGAGTGCCATCTCATCGTTGTGCGCGAAGACGGCTTTGATGTCTTTGTTGTTTTGGAGGATGTTCTCCATGACCGACAATCCTTTTGCCCGGTCGAAGTTTGCTGCTTGTTTTGCGACGACGTCAAGTTTACCGTCGACCGCTTCATGGAACCCTTTACCGCGGTCGCGTGTTGCGGATGCTCCTGGAATTCCTTCAAGTTCAACGACTTTCGCTTTATCGCCAACGAGTTCGATCATGTACTCACCAGCTTGTTTCCCACCCGCGACGTTATCCGACGCGATGTGTGCGACGACATCGCCTGCTTCTGCGTTCCGGTCAACTGTGATGACGGGGATGTTTGCATCATTTGCTGTTTGGACGGCTGCACCGACTGCTGCTGAGTCCGTTGGGTTGATCAAAATGAGATCGACTTTCTTTTGCACCATGTCTTCGATGTCGCTTGCTTGTTTTGCTGCATCATCTTGTGCATCGGCGACTTGAAGTGTTGCGCCTTGTGCTTTGGCTTCTTGTTCTGCCCCTTCTTTTAACGAGACGAAGAATGGATTGTTGAGGGTTGAAATCGAAAGACCAATCTTGAAGTCCTTCGTCTTCTTCTTCGTTTCGCCGTTGCTGCTGCCTGGCTGTTCCGTCGAACAGGCTGCTGCGAAGACCATTAATGCCATCATGACGACTGCAAGTAGTTTTTTCATCTGTAATTCCTCCTTTTTGAGTGTGGGTTACGCTGCTTGTTTCCGGTCCGCGAGTACCGCGAACAAAATGACTAAACCTTTGACGACGAGTTGGAAGAACGAGGAGACACCTAGCAAGTTGAGTCCGTTGTTCAGTGTTCCGATGATCAAGGCACCAATCAAGGTACCGACAATCCAGCCACGACCACCTGAGAGGCTCGTCCCGCCAAGGACGACCGCTGCGATGGCGTCGAGTTCGTACGATGTCCCTGCCGTCGGCTGCGCCGAGTTCAGACGAGACGTCAGGATGATTCCGGCAAGTGCTGCCATCAAGCCAGAGAGTGAGTAAATCATGATTTTGACTTTATTGACTTGAATCCCCATCAACTTCGCTGCTTCTTCGTTACCGCCGATCGCATACGTATAGCGACCAAACGTCGTCTTTTTCAAGATGAAGTAGAGAACCGCAAAGGCAAGCAACATCGTTAGGACCGGTACTGGGAAGATCCAGAAGTAGCCGCGTCCAAACAGTTCGAACCAGCCACCTTGGCTAAGTCCGGTGATCGGTTTCCCGTCCGTATAGACGAGCGTCAAGCCTCGGAAGATCGTCATCGTCGCAAGTGTTGCGATGAACGGTGCGACTTTCCCGAGTGAGATGACCATTCCGTTCAACGCACCCATGACAGCTCCGACGATCAATCCGGCAAGAACAGCGATCAACGCTGACGTTCCGTCCGTCATCAGACCCGCGACGAAGGCGGACGAGAGCGCAAGAATCGAGCCGACCGATAAATCAATCCCACCCGTCAGAATGACGAACGTCATCCCGAAGGCAATCAAGGCATTGATCGAGACTTGCCGTAAGATGTTAAATAAATTATTCAATGTTAAAAAGTCCGGTTCCATGATCGAGACGACGAGGACGATCGCGAACAATCCTGCGAGTGGTCCAAGCTTTTGTCCGATCCCAAGACGTCTCGGTTTTGCTTCCGTTACCTTGCCTTGCATCAATTCCATATCATTGTCCTCCTGTCGCAAGTGTCATGATGCTTTCTTGCGTCGCTTCCTGTCGTGTCAACATGCCGCTCATCTTGCCTTCGCGCATGACGTAGACCCGGTCGCTCATCCCGAGAATCTCCGGGAGGTCCGAGCTGACCATAATGATTGCGACCCCCGCCGCAGCGAGTTCGTTCATGATGAGGTAAATCTCTTTCTTCGCCCCGACGTCGACACCACGTGTCGGTTCGTCGAGAATCAAGACTTTCGGTTGTGTCCCGAGCCATTTCGCGAGGACGACCTTCTGTTGGTTCCCCCCGGACAGTGACTTCGCCGGTTGGTCCATCGAGCTGTGGCGGACCGAGAGCGACTTCAAGTACCCTTCCGCAAAATCACGTTCTGCCTGATCTTTGATGACACCAGATCTTGATAACGAACGAATCGTCGGCAGCGAAATGTTCTCACGCAGTGAAAAGTCGAGGAACAACCCTTCGCCTTTGCGGTCTTCAGTCAAAAAGCCGATGCCCTGTCGGATCGCGTCGTACGGTGTCTTAATCTTCAGCGACTGTCCGTTCAGTTCGATCGTCCCCTCTTTCAGGCGATCGACCCCGAACAATCCGCGCATCACTTCCGTCCGCCCAGCACCCATCAAACCTGAGAAGCCGATGATTTCACCCGCCTTGACGGAGAACGAAACATCGTCAAACCGTTTCCCGCTCGCCTGTTTGACCTCAAGGACGGTCGCACCAATCGAAACGTCACGATCCGGATAACGTTCTCCCATCTCACGACCAACCATCTCTCGGACGATCTGTTCGAACGATGTATCGGGAATCGCGTGCGTCGAGACGGAAATCCCGTCCCGTAAGACCGTGATCCGGTCGCAAAGCTCGAAGATTTCCTCCATCCGGTGCGAGATATAGACGATCGAGACGCCTTGATTACGCAGTGCCGTCGCGACGCTGAATAAAGCGCGAATTTCCCGCTCTGTCAGTGCGGCTGTCGGTTCATCCATGATGATGACCTTCGCGTCCGTCATCAAGGCTTTCGCGATTTCGATCATCTGTTGTTGACCGACCGATAACGTCCGGGCGAGCTGATCGACGTCCATGAAGACGTTCAATTCGGCGAGTTCCCGTTCTGCCTGGCGCTTCATCTCCCCTTGCTTGAGAATCCCGAAGCGTGACTTCAGTTCCCGTCCGAGGAACAAGTTCTCCGTCACCGTCAAATCCGGGAGGATGTTCAGCTCCTGGTGGATGAAGGCAATCCCCGCCTCTTCGGCAAGCTTCGGGTTCTTATACTCGACGTCCTGTCCATCGACGCGAATCGTCCCCGCGTCCGCTTTATGGACACCGGTCAAAATCTTCATCAATGTCGATTTCCCGGCACCGTTCTCTCCCATCAAGGCATGAATCTCACCCGCTGCGAGGTCGAAGTCAACGCCTTTGAGGACGGGAACAGGACCGAATGCTTTTTTAATACCTGTCATCTCGATACGCATTACTCGACCCCCTTAAAAGATTACGCCGGAATGGAAGATGACATTTGCGTACGGTGTCGCTTCCCCGGTCCGGATGATGACCTTCGCCTGCTGCGTCAATTTCTTGAACTCCTCGTGTGAGACGAACGTTCTCTCGATCTTCATGTCTTCCAGTGCCTCAAGGACGTTCGGATTCGCTTCCTTGATCTCCGTCGCGAGTGTCAGTTGTTCGATCGCCATGTCACCAGCAACGACACGGACGACATCGAGAAATGACGGTGTGCCAAGTTCAAGTGCTAAATCGATTCGTGCAACACCGTCTGGAATCGGTAAGCCGCAATCGGCGATGACGATCGTATCGGTATGACCAAGATCGGTCAGAACTTTGCTAATATGACTGTTTAAGATACCGTGTTTCTTCATGCGTCTCCCTCCATCTGTTCCCGTGTCGGCATGCCGCCTTGAGCGCCGAGCGCGCGGATGGATAAGCCGGCTGCCCGGTTCGCGAAACGAATTGCCTCAACAAGTGGTTGTCCTTCGGTTAACGCGACGGCTAAGGCGCCATTGAACGTATCCCCTGCTCCTGTCGTATCGACGACCGTCGTCTCGATTGCTGGAATCGTCACGATCGACTCTCCGTCGTAGAAGCGTGCCCCACGACTGCCTTCGGTCACAATCAGTTTATTCGGGTATTCCATCAGCCAATGTTCGATCGGCTGGTCTTGTCCGAAGATCAAGCCACATTCATGTTCGTTTGGCGTTAAGTACGTCACGTGTTCAATCAATTCCGGACTGAGTGACATCGCGGGTGCTGGATTCAAGACGACTGGAATGCCGGCTGCATGTGCTTCGCGAGCCACAGTCTCGACCGTTTCGATTGGAATCTCGAGCTGGAGTAAGATGATTTCACTGTCCGTCAGAATCGGTGCGAGTACGTCAGGCGTAAATTGCACATGTTGATTGGCAGACTGGACGACGACGATCGAGTTGTCGCCTTCAGCGAGCGTGATATGTGCAGTTCCTGTCCGTTCCCCTTCAATCGTTTGCAAGTGTGTCGTCTGTACCCCTTGCGTCTTGAAGTTTTCGCGGATCGCTTCGCCGTTCGCATCACTGCCGACGCAACCGATCATTTCGACGGTACTGCCGAGACGCGCGACTGCTACGGCTTGGTTCGCACCCTTTCCGCCCGGTACGGTATGAAAGGCATCCCCGATGACCGTTTCACCTGCGCCTGGGCGGCGTTTACTTTCAACGACGAGATCCATCGAGATACTGCCGATGACACTGATTTGTTTCATGCTTCCTCATCCTTCCGTTTCGTCGTTTCCCGTTCGATGATCTCAACCGTCAACTCATGATGAACGGCAGCAATCGGTGTGCCCTCAATCCGTTGAATCAAGAGTTTCGCGGCCAGCTCTCCCATTTGATAGATCGGCTGCGCAATCGTCGTCAACGGTGGTGAAATCATTTGACCGAGTTCGATACCGTCATAGCCAATAACTTGTAGTTCGTCCGGAATCGTGATCCCGCGCTCTGCAGCGACTTGCACCGTTGCTGCGGCAATGACATCACTCGCAGCAAAGATCCCGTTGCAATGATAGTGATCAAAGAGATAGTTCGCTGCGTCGAGCGCCCCTTGAAAGTGGAACGGTGACTCGATGCTTGCAACGAGATGAGTTCCGGCGATCTCTTCGAAACCGTCCCGTCGTTTTTTGATCGTCGGGAGTTTCGATGGACCACTGATGACGGCTAATTCAGTTGCACCAGCTTCCAGTAGAAGCGAAGCCGCCTTCTTCCCGCCCTCGTATCCGTTTGACGTCACCGTCGGAATAGCTCCTTGTAACACACGGTCTAACGCTACGACCGGCACTTCGAGTTCTTCATAGTTCGGATTATTCGAGTAGTTCGTCGTGATGATCAATCCGTCGACATGCATCGCCTCGAGTGACTTGATATATTCGCGTTCTTTCTGAAACTGTTCGTCTGTGTTACACAAAATGACCTGAAAACCATGTTGATGTGCCATATCTTCCACAGCTCGAGCGAGTTGTGGGAAGAACGGGTTCGTGATGTCTGGAACGATCAAACCGATCAGTCCGGACCGTTTTTGGAACAACGATCGCGCGACCCGATTCGGTCGATAATCCAATTGTTTGATTGCCTGAAGCACCGCCTTACGCGATTTCTCGCTGACATAACCCTTTTCATTCATGACGCGTGAGACCGTCGCGACGGAGACATGTGCCGCTTTCGCTACTTCCCGGATGGTCGACATGTTTCGCCACCTCTTTCTTTTGATAACGCTTACAAGAATCATCATATTGTGTAACCGGTTACACATCAATCTTTTTTATATAAAATATATTTTATTTTTTTCGAGTCCTCGGATTGGACTATAAAAAAGAAGCCTGACGCGGCGTCAGACTTACAATCATTCCGTATGATCATCACTTTGAATCATGTCTTAAATAAAGACAATCAGTGAAAGACCAATCAAAATATTAATGAATCCTAACCCATCCGTCGCTTTCGTGTACAATGACGGTTTATCTTTTTTGACGCTGTCGTTTAGAAACATCAACGTCACAGCAATAACGGTCGTGATGCCGAGTGGTGCATTCAAAAAACTATCGGAATACGTAAATAAGTTATTCGTAATGTAGACACTGTTCAAAATGGATAAACCAAATAATACTTTCTGCATACAAGTCACTCCTATAATCACCAGGATCTTACGAAACCAACTAAGATCTGATTTCGCTCTCCCTCTATTATAGAATATTCTTCCAGTTACTCTTCCTTACACTATTGAAAGAAAGTATTTGGAGGTATACGCAAATACACCGTAAGACAGCGTCACGCCATCTTACGGTGTATTGATTGTCAGATTAGATAGCACTAGACGATTGATTTTCAGAAAAGACGGAGACTCCTGCGGGAATAGCGGAATAGGTAAGACCCCGCAGGAGCATTACGCGACGAGGAGGCTTGCCTTCCGCCCGCGGAAAGTGACATCTTGGACGAAAATCAATGAATATCTTCGCTTTGATTCTTTTTATTTTTCTTCTCTGTATACAAACGTCGAATCAAAGCAACAACGAACGCAACGATTGCCAGCGGCTCAAACAAATAAATCAATAGGAACGTGACATCAATGACGGCATCCTCCGGATTATAACGGATGATATAGAGCGCACCGGGTAAGATGGCAATCAGTCCGCCAATCCCAAGTGCCGTTCCAAAAATCAGACTCTGACGCGAAAACCGGCTCGTGATTTGATACAAGCCGATGAATAGTATGAGTTCCGTAAAATAGATGAGGCGCAACGGGATGTCACCAATCGACGTATCAAGCCCTAAAAACAAAAACCGAAATAGCATGTCGATTCCCCCTTCCCTCTAGTTCTACCCCGAACAGCGTTCTCGTAATGCTGGATTTCCAGTTTCCCTGCATATCCTCGCTTTAATTAGGGAATAGCTAGAGAGTTACAGTCACATACAGAGAGTTGGGATCGGATGAAAGAAGAACACTCGATGAGGGTCGTCAGTTGTCTGAATGATTATTTCGAACGTCATCAGCAACCCCTTCAGGTCGATCTCTTACGAGGTCTACCACCGATCGTGCTATTGTTGCGCGATGACGCGAAACGTGCCTTTCCGAAGGAAGCGAACTTGCACGATGAACTGTTACAAGACATCAAACGTTTGATTCAGGAATGTTTGGATCCCGATACACTGCGCGAATTAGGAATCGATGTCGATCTCCCGGACTTTTTCGTAACCCGTGCACCGCTTCATTCTGCCCATCATTATCTCGTTACATTCATTGAAGATTGATCGTATGTTAAAAGCAGCTATCTTTTCGTTCACGCATTTCCGTGAAAGAAGAAATAGCTGCTTTTTTGTAGACAGTAAAAAACCGATAGAGCCGCAGCACTACCGGTTATACTTTTCTTCACATATGAAAAGAGTACTTAATTTTCAACCTCAAGAATCGCTTCGATTTCAGCTTCTACTTCTTTGTTGACCATTTGCGAACGCTTTTTACGTAATTCGAGATCCATTTCCTGATCAATGAACTGGTTCGTATGCTTATCAAAGCAATCAAAACAGATCGGATAAAAATCTTTTGCTTCTTTGTTCAATGAGTTGAATTCCCACGTGTCGAGTTCCAAGTAACTGACTTGGTTGTTCGTTTCAGTTCCACAGATTTCACACTTCATGTTCATTGCCTCCTTAGACGTCGAGCTTCGCTTTTTCGACTTGGCGTTCCTGACGTTCCTTGATGCGCTTCAAACGTCCATGATACTTCATGATGTTCGCTTGAGACTGTTTCGCTTCTTCGGTTGTCGGCTCCAGGTCAGCGATCCCCCAGTATTTGACGACGACGTCTAATACTTGGTCGAAGTATTGGAGTGGTCCATAGTTCGTATCAACAGCAATCGTCTTCATACGTTCTGTAAAGTCCGGCATGACAGCACCTGGCATCGAGAAGTTAATGATGACATCTTCGAAGAAGACGATGAAGTTTGGATCGAGCTCTAAGTGTGCTTTAACCGTGTCACGATAGAACGCGTAATGCAGCGCTTCGTCCTTCGCTAGGCGACGGAGTAATGTTGCTAAGTCCTTGTCGTGTGCTCCTGCGATTTTCGCGACGTTGTTATAAAAGACGAGTGTCGCTAACTCTTGCAGTGACGTATACGCCATCGTCGCTAACGGATTCGTAAAGTCCGGGAACCAGCCACTTTCAACGACGCGTCTTCTTAACTGATGAAGTCGTGTCGGATTGACGTTTCGCGTAACGAGTAAATACGTCTCGAGTAAGTTCGAGTGCTGATCTTCTTCTGCTGTCCACGTCCGGACGAAATCATTGATGACTTCCATCGAGTTCTTAAATGTATAGTCTAAGTGCGACGTATACCAAGGTAAGTTGACCTCTGTCAGCAATGCCGTTTCGATCGCGACGATGACACCTTCCGGAAGCGTGACTTGGCTTTCGTCCCAAGGAACACGTTTAAACGACATCGCCTTATCCCACGGAATGAACTCGTGATAGCTCCAGTCAATGTTGGCTGAACGCTCCTTGTGTAGTCGATATAACTCTTGAATGCGTGGTTCTAAACGGATATCTAAATCTGAACTTAACATGATCTTATCTCCTTTAGACGTATTTTTCACCTTCATCGAGCAAGATGTTATTAATCCCTATAACTATTTGATTTGCACTTATTTATGAGTATAACATTTTAGTCATCTACTAGGATGAATCAATTTTTTGACAGTTCAGTATAGTTTTCATGACAAAAATGGTTTTCATGTTTGACATTGCATGATATACAAAAAACCTCCTATCCGTGTGTACGTATCACACGAATAGGAGGTTTTCCTTATAGCTTGTTCAAACGATCAACCTGAAATTACTTCTTGAGGTTGTAGAATGATTTGATTCCGTCGTAGACAGCAACGTCTGAAAGCATGTCTTCGATGCGGAGAAGTTGGTTGTATTTCGCGATACGGTCTGTACGTGAAAGTGAACCAGTTTTGATTTGACCAGCGTTTGTCGCAACAGCGATGTCAGCGATTGTTGAATCTTCTGTTTCACCAGAACGGTGAGAAACGACAGCTGTGTAACCAGCTTTTTTAGCCATTTCGATTGCGTCGAATGTTTCAGTCAACGTACCGATTTGGTTAACTTTGATGAGGATCGAGTTAGCGATGCCTTTTTCGATACCTTCAGCAAGTTTCTCAGTGTTTGTTACGAACAAGTCATCACCAACGAGTTGAACTTTGTGTCCGATACGATCTGTAAGGAGTTTGTGACCATCCCAGTCGTTTTCGTCACAGCCATCTTCGATTGAGATGATTGGGTATTTGTCAACGAGTTGTGCGTAGAATTCAACAAGCTCTTCTGTTGAAAGGACTTTGCCTTCGCCAGCGAGGTTGTATTTTCCAGCTGCTTTATCGTAGAACTCAGAAGAAGCGACGTCCATTGCAAGGTAAACATCTTCGCCTGCTTTGTAGCCAGCTTTTTCGATTGCTTCAAGGATAACTGTGATTGCTTCTTCGTTTGATTTCAAGTTTGGAGCGAATCCACCCTCGTCACCAACTGCTGTGTTAAGACCCATTCCGCTAAGAACTGATTTCAACGCGTGGAAGATTTCAGCACCCATACGAAGTGCTTCTTTGAATGTTGGAGCACCGACAGGCATGATCATGAACTCTTGGAAGTCCACATTGTTGTCTGCGTGTGATCCACCGTTGATGATGTTCATCATTGGTGTTGGTAATGTTTTCGCGTTGAATCCACCGAGGTACGTGTAAAGTGGAAGACCAAGCTCATCTGCAGCAGCACGTGCAGCAGCCATAGAAACACCAAGGATTGCGTTAGCACCGAAGTTACCTTTGTTTTTCGTACCGTCGAGATCGATCATTTTTTTGTCGATTCCAGTTTGGTCGAAGACATCGTAACCGATGATTTCTGGTGCGATTTTTTCGTTGACGTTGTCAACAGCTTTCAAAACACCTTTTCCGAGGTAACGTGCTTTGTCGCCATCACGGAGTTCGACTGCTTCGTGCTCACCAGTTGATGCACCTGATGGTACGAGTGCGCGACCGAAACCGCCATCTTCTGTATAAACTTCTACTTCTACTGTTGGGTTACCGCGTGAATCAAGAATCTCGCGTGCGTAAATCTCTGTAATCATTGACATTTAAATTCGCTCCTTTTGTGTGTAAGAAATATGTGCTGTAGCTACTTCGATCGACGGGATTATTTTTTCAATACGATCGATTTACCAGTCATCTCTGCTGGTTGGTCCGCTCCGAGGAGATCAAGGACCGTTGGTGCGAGGTCAGCGAGTGCACCTGTAAGTGGTTCAAGGAGTTCAACGTCCTCGACCGTCACGATACATGGAACGGGTTCTGTCGTATGCGCCGTCATCTTACTGCCGTCTGCATTGAGGACTTTATCCGCGTTCCCGTGGTCAGCCGTGATGACTGCCGCGCCGCCTTTGCTGAGAATCAAGTCAACGACTTTCCCAAGACACTCATCGACTGCTTCGATCGCCTTTTTCGTCGGCTCGAGCATACCCGAGTGACCGACCATATCCGGGTTAGCGAAGTTGAGGATGATGGCGTCGTGTTTGTCCGAGTTGATTGCATCGACGAGCGCATCTGTAACTTCATAGACGCTCATCTCTGGTTTCAAGTCGTATGTCGCGACTTTTGGTGAAGGGATCAAGATCCGATCTTCCCCTTCGTATGGTTCTTCACGTTGTCCGTTGAAGAAGAACGTGACGTGCGGATACTTTTCCGTTTCCGCGATGCGTAGCTGTTTGAGACCTTGTTTTGACAATGTCTCACCAAGCGTGTTTTTGATGTCTTCAGGCGGGAAGACGATGTCCGTATCAAGCGCATCCGAGTACTTCGTCATCGAGACGAGTAGCAGGTTCTTCGGTGCGTTGTCCGGAAGTTCGAATCCGTCGAAGCCTTTTTTCTCTTTGTAGACTTTTGAAAGCTGAATCGCACGGTCAGGACGATAGTTGAAGAACACGATCGCATCGTTATCGTGGATCGGTGCGACTGGCGTACCGTCTTCCTGCACGACAACAGTTGGTTCGATGAACTCATCCGTTACGTCTTGTTTGTACGAAGCTTCAACCATGCCGATTGGATCCTTCGTCGTTGGACCTTCACCGAACGTGATGACGTCATAGACTTTCTTGACGCGCTCCCAACGGTTATCGCGATCCATCGCATAGTAGCGACCAGAAATACTCGCGAATTGTCCAACATTCAATTCGTCCATCTTCGCTTGCGCGTCACGGAGGAAACCAGCGCCC
Organism: Exiguobacterium acetylicum; assembly: GCF_022170825.1. Classification (NCBI taxonomy): domain Bacteria; kingdom Bacillati; phylum Bacillota; class Bacilli; order Caryophanales; genus Exiguobacterium; species Exiguobacterium acetylicum. The sequence goes on from NZ_CP081878.1 coordinate 2,520,349, forward strand.
GATTGTGGGTCGCAGTCACGTCCGTCCGTGAAAGCATGGAGGTAGACTTTTTCGATTTCGTGAAGTTTCGCGAATTCGAGCACCGCATATAAGTGGTTGATATGACTGTGGATCCCACCGTCAGAAACCAAACCGAAGATATGAAGCGCTGAACCGTATTTCTTCACGTGACCTGCCGCATCGTTCATCGCTTGACGCGAGAAGAACGAGCGATCCTTGACTGCGTTGTTGATTCGGGATAGCGATTGATAGACGACGCGACCTGCACCGATGTTGAGGTGACCCACTTCTGAGTTCCCCATTTGACCTTCAGGCAAACCGACGTATTCGCCTTTCGCATTCAACAACGTATGCGGGTATTGACCCCAGTAACGGTCGAAGTTCGGTTTGTTTGCCGCCGTAACAGCATTTCCAAACTCCTCGTCACGCATACCAAAACCATCAAGGATGATCAGTGCGACTGGACGTTTTGTCATTTAAATCGCCTCCAACAGTTTGAGGAACGATCCTGTCTCAAGACTTGCACCGCCGACGAGCGCGCCGTCGATGTCTGGTTGAGCCATATATTCTTTGATGTTTTCCGGTTTGACGCTACCACCGTATTGGATGCGGACAGCTTCTGCTGCTTCAGCACCAAATTCAGATGCAACGACGTCACGGACGAATTTACAAGAATCTTGTGCATCTTGTTCTGTCGCTGATTTACCTGTTCCGATTGCCCAGACAGGCTCGTAAGCGACGACGAGATTTTTCACTTGGTCGACAGTAAGACCTTTGAGGCTGTTTGCTGTCTGTTCGCGGATGACGTCTTCGAACTTGCCGCCTTCACGCTCTTCCAGTGTTTCACCTACACAAACGATTGGAACGAGACCGTGCTCGAACGCTTTTTTCGCTTTGCTGTTGATGAACGCATCTGTTTCGCCGAAGTACTCACGACGCTCAGAGTGACCGAGGATGACGTATGTCACGTCGAGTTCTTTGAGCATGAGCGGGCTGATTTCACCAGTGAAGGCACCGCTCTCTTTGTCGTACATGTTTTGAGCACCGATCTTAAGATCCGTACCAGCTGCTGCTTCTGTCAAGTGTGCCAAGAATACTGCTGGCGCACAGACGGCTGCGTCGACTGTCGTCGAAGCAGGTACAGCTCCTTTGACTTCCTCAACGAATGCGACTGCATCCTTGAGCGTCAGATTCATCTTCCAGTTACCTGCGATAATTGGTTTACGCATTGAGAAACACTCCCTTGTGAACTTAGATTACTTGTCGTTTAGCGCTTCGACACCAGGAAGAGCTTTCCCTTCCATGAATTCGAGACTTGCTCCACCACCTGTAGAGATGTGGCTCATTTTGTCAGCAAGACCGAATTTCTCTGCCGCAGCAGCTGAGTCGCCACCGCCGATGATTGAGTACGCATCGCTGTCCGCAAGAGCTTGCGCGACACCTTTTGTACCGTTTGCGTATTTATCGAGTTCGAATACGCCCATCGGTCCGTTCCAGACGACGAGTTTCGAGTTCTTGATTGCCTCTGCATAGAGTTCAACCGTTTTTGGACCGATATCAAGTGACATGTGATCTGCTGGGATCTCTGTAATGTCACGTGGTCCGACATATGTTTCTTCTCCGAATTCCTTCGTGATGACACAGTCGACAGGCATGAGGAACTTAACGCCTTTTTCTTCTGCTTTTTTCATGAATTCCTTCGCTTGGTCGATTTTGTCGACCTCAAGAAGTGAAGTACCGACTTCGATACCACGAGCTGTGAGGAACGTGTACGATAAGCCGCCACCGATGATCAACGTATCGACGATGTCGAGTAAGTGATCGATGACACCGATTTTATCCGCAACTTTCGAACCACCGATGATTGCCGTGAACGGGCGATCCGGGTTAGAAAGAGCTTTACCGAGAACTTGAAGTTCTTTTTCGATGAGAAGACCGGCAACTGCTGTGTCGACATGGTGTGCGATACCTTCTGTCGATGCGTGTGCACGGTGTGCTGCGCCGAACGCGTCGTTGACGAAGACGTCAGCGAGTTTCGCGAATCCTTTAGCGAGCTCTTCGTCATTTTTCGTTTCACCAGGGTAGAAGCGAACATTCTCTAAGACGACGACATCGCCGTTTTCGAGTTTGCTGACTGCTTCTTCTGCAACTGGACCGTATGCTTCTTCAACGAGCTTGATGTCTTTACCAAGCAATTCGCTGAGGCGTGCTACGACTGGTGCAAGTGAGAACTCAGGGTTCTTTTCGCCTTTTGGACGACCCATGTGGCTAGCGAGAATGACTTTTGCTCCGCCATCGATCAAGTGTTTGATCGTTGGGAGTGCAGCACGGATCCGTGTGTCATCCGTGATTTTACCGTCTTCCAACGGTACGTTGAAATCCACGCGTGTAAATACGCGTTTTCCTTGTACATCGATGTCGCGAATCGATTTCTTATTCATACATTCGTCCTCCGTCTCTTACGTATAGTGAGGGGCGAATGCCCCTCCCGCTTTTTTCCGCAATAAGAGCGGAGACTGATATCGTTTCCGCTCTTATTCAATTGCTATTTAATTGCTCGAATTACTTAGCGATTTCTGCGAAGTGTTTGAGTGTACGAACGAGTTGGCTAGTGTAAGACATTTCGTTGTCATACCAAGCAACTGTTTTAACGAGTTGTTTGTCGCCGACTGTCATGACTTTAGTTTGTGTTGCATCGAAGAGTGATCCGTAAGAGATACCAACGATGTCAGAAGAAACGATTTCGTCTTCAGTGTAACCGTAAGACTCGTTAGCAGCTGCTTTCATTGCTGCGTTGATTTCTTCTACAGAAACTTTTTTGTCAAGTACAGTTACGAGCTCAGTGAGTGAACCTGTAGCGACTGGTACACGTTGTGCAGATCCGTCAAGTTTACCTTGAAGTTCTGGAAGAACGAGACCGATTGCTTTTGCAGCACCAGTTGAGTTAGGAACGATGTTTGCTGCTGCCGCACGTGCACGACGGAAGTCACCTTTAGGGTGTGGAGCGTCGAGTGTGTTTTGGTCACCAGTGTAAGCGTGGATCGTAGTCATGAGACCTTCAACGATTCCGAACTGATCTTGGAGAACTTTAGCCATTGGCGCGAGACAGTTAGTAGTACAAGAAGCACCAGAGATAACTGTTTCAGTTCCGTCAAGGATTTCATGGTTCGTGTTGAAGACGACTGTTTTCATGTCGCCAGTTGCAGGTGCAGAGATAACAACTTTTTTAGCGCCAGCTTTCAAGTGAAGCTCAGCTTTTTCTTTGTCTGTGAAGAAACCAGTACATTCGAGAACGATGTCAACACCGAGCTCGCCCCATGGGAGTTCTTCTGGGTTGCGGTTAGCAAGTGTTTTGATTTCTTTACCGTTGACGAGGAAGTAACCGTCGTGTACTTCAACTTCGCCATCGAAACGACCTTGAGTCGTATCATATTTGAGAAGGTGTGCAAGCATTTTAGTGTCTGTAAGGTCGTTGATCGCGACTACTTCGATTCCATCGAATTGAAGAATTTGACGAAGTGCCAAACGTCCGATACGTCCAAATCCGTTAATACCAACTTTTACTGCCATGATAATTTTCCTCCTTTTAATGTAAAGCGAGTTATCTATTATTCAAAAGGGGGTTACCCTTTCAAAATCGAAGCTGCTGCGCCTTCATCCGTAATCAGGATGATGTCAGGCGACTGTTTGACATAGGCGTTGATCGCTTCTGCCTTCGAATGACCACCTGCGACGACGATGACGTGTTCGACTTGCTTCAAGTCATCCAGTTGGAGACCAACTGTCTTGACCCGGTGCACGATGTTCCCGTCTCGGTCGAAGTAATAACCGAATGCTTCCGCTACTGCCTGTTCATGTTCCAGTCGGGTCAGGAGATCCTCAGATGCGCGACGACGTTTTGCCATCGTTTTCGCCTCACCAATTCCATGTACCACGATTGAAGCACCTTTAATCATTTGAAGCACATTTTTTATGCTCGGCTCTTCGATCATCTTGACGAACGTCTCTGTACTGACCATGTCCGGGATGTGAAGCAGATGATAATCACTTTGAGCGCGTGACGCCATCCGTGAGCATACTGTGTTCGCTTGTAGTTCGAGCGTTTCTCCTAGTCCTCCGCGTGCCGGAACGAACGTCATTGGACGGTGTTCCTTGTCTGGCGACATCATCGCCGCGACGGAAGCCATCGTCGTACCGCCTGTGACAGCGATCGTATTGTGATGGTCTGAAGAAAGCTCTCGCTTGAGTCGTGCGACGGTCGCCCGCCCCATGTCTCGTTGTACCCAGAAGGTCTCATCGGAATCACCCGGTACGATGACGACGTCCCGTACCCCGAGTCTCTCTTTCAAGGCTTTCGCCATGTCTGAGATTCCTGCGAGTTCTCCCATGATGCTGTGCATGCTGCGAAGAACATTTCGTCCTTCATCCGTTAAGGACATCCCTTGCGTTGCGACCTCTAGGAGATCTTGTTGCTTCAAAAAGTCGACTTCCCGCCGTAAGACGCGTTCCGTCAAGCCAAGGCTTGTCGCAAGCGTACGTCGTCCGATTGGTTGCATCAGTCGCACATAATGAAGGATGTCGTAGCGTGTCTGCATTTCTTCGATCAGATCAGGCACGATTCGTTTTTGGATCTGGACTAACTGCCGAATCATGTATTTCCCTCTCCTCTCAAGTAGCTGGACGCTTTTTGTCCCGCATGTCATAACGTGTCCCACTTGGTACACCGTTATCATAACAGTCCATTTCTCGCCTTGCAAGTCTCGTTTCTCAAGTTTTTTGAAGTAAGCGTTTTCTTACTGTTTCCGTGTCGAATTTGCCATAACTCCAGATTTCCTCGTCATGCATGACGACGGGAATCTCGTATAAGAACCGTAGACTGAGCGCTTCATCCTGATCAATGTTGACTTCCTCGAACGTCCATTCCGGAAACTCATCGAGTACGAAGTCGAGTAAGATGGCGGCCTCTTCACATAGCGTACATCCCGGACGTGAATAGAGTGTTAAGTGTCTGTGTCGTTTTAATCCCATTCTGATTGCGCCTTCCTTTGCTGCATCGTTTTTCGGGTCAATCCAAGCGCTGCCCGGTATTTTGCGACCGTCCGTCGCGCGACTGTTAGACCGTCTTCCTGCAGGCGTTCCGTCAATTGCTGATCACTTAACGGTCGATCGCTTTGCTGAATGTATTCGGCGATTCGTCGTTTGATTAAAAAACTCGAATCCCCAGTCGTCGTCCGTGAGACGAACAAGTCTTCTAGGGCAACGAGACCATGTACTGTCTCGACGTACTTCGAAGCAATCGCTCGACCGATTGTCGATGGATGATGTCCCGTTGCTTCTGCGACTTGTTTTTTGGTCAGTGGCTCAAGATGCAGTTCGCCCTTGAACCAGCGTCCTTGTTGTTCAAGCAAGACCGAGAGGATGGCATGCAACGTGACACGCCGTCGTTCGTAAGCGCGCAAAAAAGGCGTTGCCTCTTTTAATTCGAGCCACGTCTGATCCGTGTCAAGTGTCATCCAGTCGATATGAAGTTCTCCATCCAACACATGAATTCGCGCCTCCGCTGTGACTGTTCGTTCTCCCTTTCGAAGATCTGGGGTCCGGCTTAGTCGCGTCAGTCGTTTTCGCAACCGCGTTCGATCCGGTTCACTGAACCTAGTGAACACCTGGTTCGCCGATTCATGTCGCAACCGATCCGTCAGTTCGATCAGTTCCGTATCATCTAGCTCGATTGCCTGTAACCACTGGCACTCGCGTTCCGAGCGGGCAGCGATGCCGACCGGTTCACATTGTTGGAGGAGCATTCGTGCTTCTTTAATCGATGCGACATCAGTTGAGAAGGATGCAGCAAGCTGCTCGTCCGATGTTCGCATTAAACCGTCCGCTTCTAAATACACAATGAGTTGTTCCGCCATATATCTTATTTCCTGTCTGACTGATTCTAAACGTATTTGTGCAAGAAGCTCCTCTTCATAGGACGCCACGTTTCCCGTCACTTGCTCGACTTCTAGCGAAACCTGATTCGGGTAATGGCGGTGCATTCGTCGTTTCAACCGTCGCCATTCCTCCTCGAGTTCAGCCGCGGGTTGCTCGAGTACATGTAACTGATACTGTTGTGACGCCGATAACGTCATTTTTTGCGTCTGTTCCTGGCGTTGATCCATCGATTCCCCTCCTCTGCTTCTTATTATAGAAGAAACGTTTTGAAAAACATCCTGCGAACCCTTCTTGAGTGGCTAGGGAAAAGAAAAGTCATGCTTCCCTATTGCTTTTCTGAAAAAATGTCGATATACTATTAATTGTTCAGTACATCAGATGCACCCGTAGCTCAGGGGATAGAGCACTGGTTTCCGGTACCAGGTGTCGGGAGTTCGAATCTCTCCGGGTGTACCATTTATTCAACTACAAGGCAATGCCAGCAATGGCGTTGCCTTTTTTCTATATTGATATGTTTCATTTGCCTTTGTAATGGAAAAATACCTAAAAGTCGCATCGTATCTTTTGACCAATATTGACCAAAGGATTATGATAAGGATAAGTCGAATAGGAAGCTACATACCAACTATAAGGAGGCAAAGACTATGTTAATTCCAACAGTCATCGAACAAACAAACCGCGGGGAACGTGCTTACGATATCTACTCACGTTTGCTAAAAGACCGCATCATTCTTCTCGGGAGCGCGATTGACGACAACGTCGCCAACTCAGTCGTTGCCCAACTTCTGTTCTTAGCAGCAGAAGATCCAGATAAAGAAATCTCGCTTTACATCAACAGCCCAGGTGGTTCGATCACTGCTGGTATGGCGATTTACGATACAATGAACTTCATCAAACCACAAGTTTCTACGATTTGTATCGGTATGGCAGCATCGATGGGTGCATTCTTGCTCCAAGCGGGCGCAAAAGGAAAACGTTTCGCGTTACCAAACGCTGAAATCATGATCCACCAACCACTCGGTGGTACACAAGGTCAAGCATCGGATATCAAAATCCATGCAGAGCGTATCATCAAAATGCGTGAACACCTCAACAAAATCATGGCTGAAAACACAGGACAACCACTTGAAGTCATCGAACGCGATACAGAGCGTGACAACTTCATGTCAGCACAAGCTGCTGCTGACTACGGTCTCATCGACCGCGTTATGGAACGTGCATAAGTCATCTGGAGTGTCTCCTTCGGGAGGCACTTTTTTAATGCGCCTTTTCATAATTAGTGAGATGAAAAGACGAGACGAAGACTCCTACGATAAAGCGAAGTCTTGTCGTTTATCGTTGCATACAAAAACCTCCCGTTCCGTGTAGAACGAGAGGTCGATGATCAGTCGATCAAGTCTGTGATGTCTGAAACGATATCGTGGTTTTCACGAATCAGCGAGTAGATCGCGTTCGCATGTGGCGAAAGCTCTTCTTCTGCTTGTAATTGTTTCAGGAATAAAGATGTTGCGAACGCAACGAGTGTGCTTTTTGGTACACCGATTGATTTTGCTTTTTTCGTTAATACTTCATCAAACTTCGCGTCTACAGTCAGCGAAATACGTTTCTTTTCGTTAGCCATTTCAAAAACTCCTTAATTCGAACATTTAGTTGCATCGACTATATATTATAGTAGACTATGGTTCATCCCGCAAGCGACCCTCTTATAAGGCCCCTGTCATCGACTCGCCATTTCGGATTTTTTCTGCGATTTGATCAATCTTCCGCAACCGGTGATTGATGCCTGATTTTGAGATGGAGCCGCTTTCGACCATCTCACCGAGCTCTTGTAACGTCACGTCTTGGTGCGTGACACGCAAGATCGCAATCTCTTTCAACTTGTCGGGTAAGACGTCGAGACCGACTGTCCGCTCGAGGAACTTGATGTTTTCGACTTGGCGTAATGCCGCACCGACTGTCTTGTTGAGGTTTGCTGTCTCACAATTGACGAGACGATTGACCGAGTTGCGCATGTCTTTCAAGATCCGCACGTCCTCGAACCGCAGCATCGATTGTGTCGCATCGACGAGCTTCAGGAAATCAGAAATTTTTTCGCTCTCCTTGATGTAGAGGATGTGCCCTTTTTTCCGCTCAATCGCCTTCGCGTTTAAATCAAAGACGTTCGATAGACCGCGTAGCGCCGCATTATGTTCTTCGTATAAGCTGAAGATTTCTAAGTGATACGACGACGTCGCCGGGTTGTTGAGCGAACCACCAGCGAGGAACGCTCCTCTTAAATAAGCGCGTGCCTTCCGTTCATCGTTTAAGATCGTATCACTGATTGAACGAATCATCGTGAACCCTTCCCCTAAAATCCCGAGGTCTTGCAAAATCTTATCCGCTTGTTGTTTAACACGGACGATATAGACATTATTCTTTTTCAGACGCATTTTTTTCCGCACGAGCAGATCGAGATGGACACCATATGCTTTTTTCAAAAGCGAGTAGATCCGACGGGCAATCGAAGCATTCTCGGTCGAGATATCGAGTGTCAGACCACGTCCGAGACCGAACGAGATCGCTCCGTTCATCCGAGCGAGTGCTGCGAGTTCCGCCTTCATCTCGTGATCGGTGATCGGAATCTGCGTTAATTCTTTTTTGACTTCTGAGGCAAAGCTCATGTCAACTCCTCCTTTCCTTCGAGTTGACGCATCCGTCGAATCGACAATACTTTTCTCATGACGAGGCTTGCGACCGCATCCGAGTCATGACGAATGAAATGATGATTGTAATCGACGATATCGTCTGCAAGCACTTCAACGCCTGCGAGCTCGAATTGTTTTTCATTATAGGTGACGATGTCTGCGTGATCCTTCTGATATTTCTTCAGGTAACTCGCATCAATCGATTCATTATTGACGATGATTGTATCAACGACCCCTTGTCCGAGGAAACGTTCGAGTGCCGCCAAGTGTTCATTGGCTGTGAACGCTGTCGTCTCGCCAGGTTGCGTCATGACGTTACAGATATAGACGACCGGAGCAAGCGATTGTTGGATCGCTTCCCGGATCTCGTCGATCAAGACGTTCGGGATGATACTCGTATAGAGACTGCCTGGACCTAGAACGATCACATCAGCATCGAGAATTGCCTGAATCGCTTCTGGTACCGGACGGACGTCTTGTTCCTCAAGGAAGATTCGTTCAATCTTCTTACCGACTTTCGGAATCAGCGACTCGCCTTTGACGATTGTCCCGTCCTCGAACTCGGCACATAACGTAATTGTCCGTTCTGTTGCCGGATAGACCTTTCCTTCCGCGTTCAATAGCTGACCCATGACACCAATCGCTTCGACGAACGAACCGTTACAGAGTTGCGTCGCTGCCGTTAACATCAAGTTCCCAAGCGAATGTCCATGCAGACCTTCCCCTGTCTCGAACCGGTATTGCATGATTCGGTCCATCAACGTTTCCGATTTCGATAATGAGACGATGACGTTTCGAATATCGCCTGGCGGCAACATGTTGAATTCTGTCCGCAGACGACCAGAACTTCCGCCGTCATCAGCGACTGTGACGATGGCTGTGATGTCGAGTGGATAATGTTTTAGTCCACGAAGAAGCGTCGATAGTCCTGTTCCACCACCGACGGCAACGACTTTGCGTTCCCATTTCATCACTTCTCCTCCTTCGCATGCACATAATCCCGGTGATTCGTCTCGATATGATACTGCGTCGCGAATTCTTTACTAATCGCTTCAGCGAACGTAATCGATCGGTGCTTCCCACCTGTACAACCGAGGGCGATGACAAGTTGCGACTTCCCTTCCCGCTCGTATTGCGGAATCAAGAACTCGAGCAAGTCGACAAGTTTTTTATAAAACAGCTTGGCTTCCGGCCATTGCATGACATACGACGCTACTTCCTCGTCGAGTCCTGTCTTTGGACGCAGTTCTGGAATATAGAACGGGTTCGGTAAGAAGCGCAGGTCAAACACGAGATCAGCATCGAGCGGTAAGCCATGTTTGAAACCGAACGACATGACGTTGACCGTGAACGGAATCCGTGTGCCTTCCGTGAACTCCTTCAAAAGACGTTCTTTCAACGCTAGTGGTTTAATGTCACTCGTATCAATCAGCATCTGTGCCTTATCACGGAATCCTTCAAGCAACGTCCGCTCACGTTCAATCCCAATCAACGGTGAATCCGTTGGTGCAAGTGGATGCGAACGGCGTGATTCCTTGTAACGACGGACAAGGACATCGTTTCGTGCATCGAGATAGAGCATCCGGATTTGTAAGTCTGTTTTCTTTAAATCCTCATAGACGACAAAAAAGCTGTCGATGAAATCACGCGCGCGGGTATCGATGGCAACGGCGATTTTAGGACGCACTTGTCCAATGACTTCGATGAGATGCGGCAATAACGTCGGGGGTAGATTGTCGACACAAAAATAGCCTAAGTCCTCAAAGCTGTTCATTGCGACAGTCTTCCCAGCCCCACTCATACCCGTGATGATGACAAGTTGCGGTTGATTCTGTTCCATCTTTTCGCCCTCCAGACAACAGTTCCGTGTGTATTTTTCACTTCTTTCTCAGTATATCATAAAAAAAGAGCCAGCTTCACTGAAGTCTCCTTCAATGAAACTGGTTCGTTATTATGCGTGTGAGGATTCTTGTAATTCTTCAAGCAACGCTTCAATGAAATGCTGTGCATTTTGCGCTGCAATCGAACCATCATTTGTCGCTGTAACGACTTGACGAAGTGTTTTCTCACGAACGTCACCAGCAGCAAAGATTCCTTTGATGTTCGTTTCCATTGCTTCGTTCGTTACGACATACCCTTGGTCGTTCAAGATACCGAGATCTTGGACGTAGCCCGTGATTGGGTTCATCCCGATGTAGATGAAGACACCATCGATCGGATGCGTCGTCACGTCAGCTGTTTTTGTGTTAATCAGCTCGATGCCGCCGACTTTCCCGTCTTGTTCGTTAATCTGTTTGACCGTATGGTTCCAGATGAAGTCGATTTTCGGGTTGTCGAACGCACGTTTTTGAAGAATTTTTTGAGCACGAAGCTCATCACGACGGTGTACGATCGTGACTTTTTTCGCGAAGCGTGTCAAGTAGACGCCTTCTTCAACCGCAGAGTCGCCTCCACCGATGACGAAGAGTTCTTTTTCTTTAAAGAACGCACCATCACAAACGGCACAGTATGAGACACCGCGACCGCCGAGCTCTTCTTCACCCGGTACGCCGATTTTTTTATATTGTGCACCAGACGCGATGATGATCGCCCGTGCGTAGTAATCTTTGTTGTGTGCATGAATTGTTTTGTATGCTTTACCGTCTTCAATGCTCCGAACGTCTCCGTACGCATATTCTGCGCCGAATGCTTTCGAGTGGTCGAACATTTTTTGTGAGAGATCTGGTCCGAGGATGCTATCGTATCCTGGGTAGTTCTCGATATCTTCTGTGTTCGCCATCTGACCGCCCGGAATCCCGCGTTCGATCATCAATGTCGAAAGGTTCGCACGTGATGCGTAAAGTGCAGCTGTCATCCCAGCAGGACCTGCCCCGATGATGATGACGTCATAAATTTTTTGTTCTGTTTCCGCCATGATTCCACCCCATTTTTAAATGTCATTGTAGTTTGAGTATAGGTGAGAATCGCCTAAACGTCTAACACTTTGCTTGTAGCGGTGCCAGCATCCGTTCATGTGTGCGGATCATCGATGCAACATGATCAAACGCACAATCGACGAGCGATGCACATTCTTCGATCAACATCCCGTCCCGCAAATCATGGAACAGATAGAGGAGTGATGCCGCCGATGCTTCGATTGAATCAAATGACTCGCCGCTTAAGACGAGTTGCGCGAAGCGTTCGTAAAAATCACCTTCAAGACTCATTCGTTCTTCGTCTGAAACAAATCGTTCCGCTAGGCGAATCGTCTGTAATGCCCGGTGAATGCGTTCATCCACGACATCAGTCCGACCTTCCATCTCGATGATGATTTGTTCCGTTAACAAAAGGACATCTTCGCGGTCCGTCACTTCTGGCATCATCGACAACGCAAGCCGTGCTTCAGCATCGTTCAGTTTGCCAAGGAGAAGTGCCGTAAAGATGCGTGAGACATCATCTTCTGTCTTCAGCGCTTGAATAAGTGCTGAACGAAACTGTAAGTTGTGGCGGATGTCATACGTATCCGTTTCTTCCTTTAACGCTTGTGCTTCGTCTGACTTCAAGAAAGCTGCTGCTTCTTCGACATGCCCTGTTTTATAAGCAGAGATTGATAACCAGTGCCCAAAGAGCGGATCTCCGCGATAACCGCGACGTTCGAGTAACTTCAACTCTTCATAGGCGATATCGTAACGACCGATGATTGCGAGCGTTGAGGCAACCTTATACCGTGTCTCCAGATGCACGGAACGGACGTGTTCGAGCTGACGAGAGAGACGGTGCGCCTCTTCGTCCTGTCCCATCTCGTGTAACAAGACGAGCGTGTTACAAAGGGCATGCAAATTGCCCGGGTTTCCTTCAAGGACCCGTTCGAGGGAAGCGAATGCTTGATCGTTCTCTCCTAAATAGAACTTGACGATCGCGAGGTTGTTGTAGGCAGGCCAGAACGTCGGGTACTGAGCAATCAGTCCAGTCAACGTCTCCTGTGCCGCGAACAGCATCCCTTTATCGATCTGGCGCTGTGCCTGACCGTGCAGACGAATCAATTCGTCTTCTTCATCGTCTTCCATCTCTTGTTCGAGATCAATCAATTCCACGAGTGCGGCCGATGCCTCCGCGTGTTTACCGTTTGGTGCTTGCTCTAAATATTCCATCGCATGTTGTCGCGCTTCTTCATAAAGTGAGACGTGTGCGTAGTTATTCGCTAAATAAAAGAGTGCTTCCGTATTTGATGCGTCGAGTGCACGAATCTGTTTCAAGACATCATTCGCATGATTGATTTCTCCTGTCTCGAATAAGACACGGGCATAACGGAGCAAATAGCGGATGTCCGCTGGCTGAAGTGTCGTCGCCTCATCTAAATGATAGACGGCTTCGTCCAGTCGCCCTTCCCGGTGCGCCTTCCGTCCGCGGAAATAAAAAAGTTCCGCTTGGCGCGCTGTTATCGCAAAGGGGTCTGCTTTGTATTTGGTTAATTCCATCATGATTCAAGCCCCCATAAATAGTAAACTGGTTTCGTAGTTGCAGACACAAGAATACCCTATCTCTAGGAGGCATGCAACAGAAAAAAACGCCGGAGTTCATCCCCAGCGTTTCGCATAAATCGATTCCAGTTCTTTGTAATTCTCTAAGCATTTTCGTACAAAAGCATCCGTTTCCGGATTCAGTCCCTCAAGACGTGCCACGTCCTTGTCATATGCTTGCCGTAAGCTTGTCGCATAATCCGGAATCTCTCCTTCATATGCATAAACGACTGCGGGCGAAACCGTGATCTTTTCGTGCTTATGCAAGGCAGTTCGGATATGAAAGAGTGGGACATCGACTTGATTCGGTTGATGGAGATCTCCTTGAACAGGATGCTTTTCAACAGCCAATACCTCAACGACGAGACCTTGTGGACGTTCGGCGAATAATCTTCCGAAATACTTTCCTGTCTTATACGTAAAGCGGATGTGCGTCATCTTTTTTCCTTCTTCCTTCTCACAGTTTTGTCACATTTCGTGCCGACGAAGTGGCTGACTCGAGACGCGTTCGTTCGGTGCGATGTCCCGGTGAACGACGGACCCAGCACCGACAACGGCGCCATCTCCGATCGTTACACCCGGTAGGATCGTGACGTTCGCACCAATCAAAACGTTGCTTCCGATGACGACATCGCCTAAGCGGTACTCCGTCGTCAAATATTCGTGACAGAGAATCGTCGTATTGAAGCCGATGATCGTATTGTCACCAATCGTGATCCGTTCTGGGAACATTGTATCTGGCATCACCATCAAGGCAAGTGCCGTCTTCTCACCGATCTTCATCCGAAGACAGGTCCGGTAGAGCGCGTTCTTGAAACGTAGCGATGGCGTAAACCGACCAATCGTAACGATCGTAAAGCACCACATCACTTTAAAGAACGACACGGTCCGGTACATGTGCCAGAGCGGATTCGTCGTTCCGACCTGAAAGCGATCAGTTCGCCGAGCCATTTTGTTCCTCCAGCCACGTAGCGAGATGATCCATCGAGTCGATGATGACATCCGGCTCGAGTGCCTCTAAGTACGCGCGTCCTTTGATTGCCCAGCCGACTGCGACCGTCTTCAGTCCCGCGTTCTTACCACCGAGAATGTCCGTATCGTTGTCTCCGACCATGATCGTCTCGTCTGCCGTTGCCCCAAGCAACTGCATCGCTTTTTCGAACGGTTCGACCGCTGGCTTTTCTTCTGTTACGTCGTCGGCTGCGATGACGGCGTCAAACAGTGACGTCAAACCGAACAACTCGATGCCGCGTAGGGCGACACGACGGCTCTTCGACGTGACGACCGCCATCTTGTAGCCTGCTTCATGCAGGCGACGTAAGCCGTCGAGCACACCCGGATACTCGAGCACGAGCGCGTCATGCATGGCGATGTTATAGCTGCGGTAAAACGCAACCATCTCTTTCCATTCTTCTGCGTTCAATGCTGAGAATGATTTTTCTAGCGTCGGACCGATGAACGGAAGCAATTCCGCTTCCGTGAACGTCCGGTCCGGATAATAGTAACTGAGTGTATGCTCGAAGCTTTTTAAGATCAAAGGATTCGTGTCGATCAACGTTCCATCTAAATCAAACAGTAGTGTGCGAATCATCGATTACTTCGCCTCCTTTTTCGAACCGTCCAAGTAACGAACGGCGTTGCGGCGAACGACCATCATGATGACACCGAAGATGATTAGACAGATCGAGACGATTTGTGCCGTCCGGAGTCCATCGCCCATCATCAAACTATCCGTCCGGAGTCCTTCGATATAAAAACGTCCGATTGAATACCAGACAAGATAACCGAGGAAGACATACCCACGACGTGGATTGAACTTCATCCGCCAAACGATCAACAGAATGACACCGATGATGTTCCAAATACTTTCATAGAGGAACGTCGGTAAGTAGTACGTCCCATCAATGTACATCTGATTGATGATCCAGTTCGGTAAGTGCAGCGTATCTTGTAAATACGACCACGTCGTCTCGCCACCGTGCGCTTCTTGGTTGAAGAAGTTACCCCAGCGTCCGACGGCTTGACCGAACAAGAGTGACGGTGCCAAGATATCAGCAATTTGCCAGAACGAAATCTTTTTCTTACGTGTATAGATGATGACCGTCAAGATCGCACCGATAATCGCACCGTGAATCGCAATTCCACCTTGGCGAATGTTGATGATTTGGTCAAGATGCTGACTATAGTAGTTCCACTCGAACGCGACGTAGTAAATCCGGGCACAGATGATACTGATCGGAATCGACCAGATGACGACATCGACGGCATACTCTTCATTAAAGCCAATCCGCTTCGATTCGAAGATCGCAATCAACAGTCCGACGACAGCACCGAGCGCGATGACGATCCCGTACCAGTAAATCGGTACTGGACCAATCTCAATCGCTACGCGGTCAAACGTTGGTTGTACCGAGGCTAAAGTTCCCATCAAAGACCACCATTCCCATCTTCAATTGCTTGTGCGAGACGTCCCGCGAATTCTTCTGCTGTGTTGATGCCCATGTTTTTCAGACGATAGTTCATCGCTGCGACTTCAATGATGACAGCAAGGTTTCGACCGGGGCGTACCGGAATCGTCAGGAATGGGATTTCCGTATCGATGATTTGGAGTGTCTCTTGATCGAGACCAACGCGGTCATAGACTTTCGACTGATCCCAAATCTCGAGGTTACAGACGAGGCTGATCTTCTTGTGCGAGCGAACAGCACCTGCACCAAACAATGTCATCACATCGATGATTCCGATTCCACGAATCTCAAGTAGATGTTGAATCAATTTCGGTGCGGTTCCGACTAGAATCCCGTCACCTGTTTGACGAATCTCGACCGAATCATCCGCTACCAGGCGGTGACCGCGTTTGACGAGTTCGAGTGCCGTTTCCGATTTACCAACACCACTTGCACCTTTAATGAAAACACCGACACCATAGATATCGACGAGGACACCATGCATCGCTGTCGTTGGCGCGAGTTCCGCTTCAAGGAAGTTCGTGATCTGTGACTCGACCGATGTCGTATGCCCTTTTGTCGTCAACAGTGGCACGTTCGTCTCATCTGCGGCTTGGATGATTGCTTCCGGTACGTCAAATCCACGTGTGATCAAAATACCAGGTGTTTCATCCGTACAAAGGACGTTCGCTCGTTCGCGTTGTTCCTCGTACGTTAAATTATTGAAGAACGTCAATTCCGTTTTACCGAGAATTTGAAGACGTTCCGCCGGGTAATAGGCATAATAACCGGCAAGCACAAGGCCAGGTCGGCACAAATCGGCCGTCAGAATCGGGCGATGTAAGCCCTCTTCTCCCGTAACGATGTGGAGATTAAATTGTTTTACGATTTCAGCTGTTCGCACTTTTGGTTGCACGCTTCATCAGCCCCTTTCACTTGAAGTATTGTACCATATTTTTATTCGGTTCATGGAATTGGATTAGAAGCTTGATTTCTTGGGAATGGAATAAAGAGTTAATATTTTGAAGGAGGTTTTGCCGTGATGTCAGGCGGTGGTATCGGATTCATTTTAGTCATCATTTTATTTGCAGTTCTCGCGATTGCTGGTTTCGTCTATCTCATCATCTCGTTGATTGATATGTGGAAAGCGTACTCCCGTAATCAAGATCAAACAGCTCTTTTATTCTTCATCATTTCGATTATCGGGATCTTCATCAGTGGGTCGTTCATCTCCTACGTCCTTGCGATCATCTTCTATTGGAATCGCGCACGTGGAAAGAGTTGGCTCGGCATTGGTTTGATTCTCGTCTCGATCGTTCTTGCGATCATCGGCGTCATTGCCTTACTCTCGTTCGGTTACGATATGAACAATATCGAGAACATGAACTTCGATGAACCAATGATGGATCAAGATTACGACTATTGATTTAACGTACACCTATCTTCTTCGATGAGGATAGGTGTTTTTGTATGTGCAGACGAAGCCGCGGCTTGTGTCTCGCTTGAGGAAAGCACGCAACGCGGATACGGCGTCAGCGGATACGATGCCATAAAAAAAGCGCAACCTCTTTTTCAAGAAGTTGCGCTAGTATGCTTATAAAGCTTGTGGACTGAGGTGAACACCGTGCGTAACAGAAATCGTACCTGTCTTCGTATCGGCTTCGACTTCAATTTTTGGTGAACGACCGCGACCTGATACGAAATGGAGCTTCCGGTTAACGATCTCTTTTTGATCCCGGATTAATTCCATGTCGTCGAGGTTACAGTTGAGACCACCGAAGTTCGTCTCGAGCTCACCATAGACTTCAGCGCCATGCGGCAACATCAAGGCGATGCTTCCAGCAAGCGACGACGCTTTGACTTTCGCGTTTTGCGCTGTCTTCAGTTCGCAACGCACATTTCCGTTCGCTGTTTTCAGTTCCGAGCGTTCGAAGACACCCGTCGTGATGATCTGACCGTTTGCTGTTTTCGCCTTCAAGACCTTCAACTCTGACTCTTCGATTTCGATCGAGCCGTTTGCTGTTGATACTTTGACATCTTCACTGAAGAGGTCACGAACGTTGACTCGACCGTTCGCTGTCATCAGTTGAGCGGACGTCGTATCGAGTGACGATAACGAAATCTCACCGTTCAACGTCTGTAAAACGAATGATTCGTAATGGCGACGTGGCACTTTCAGGTGGACCGTCGCACGGACACTCTTATCCTTTAGACGGATGGAGAGCGTATTTGCTGAAACCGCATGTTGGACGGCTGCCTGAAGTTGCTCAAGCGCTTGCTCTTCCGTCACCTGTTGGCGACGAAGCGGACGCCCCGTCACCGTCAACTCACATTCCTCAAGATCACTCGGTTCAACAACCAAGTTCGCATTGAACAAATCGACATGAACCGTCTCTCCGCTGAATGGGAATTGTTTGACGTAGGTAACGTTCGGACCTGACGCCTGATTGAGTGAAAGATCACTGTCCTTGATCCGGCTGACGAGATTATCGAAGGCTGACATGACTTTCGTCGTCAGCGAATCGACGGAATACTGGTCGACCCGATCATACTGTTCTGGTTCATCGACGTACTTATGTTCACTTGCAGAAGTAGCACGTTCGTCGATCGCTTCGAGTCGCTCGAGTTTATCAAGTGCCTCATCAATCGTTAACTTCCCTTCTTTGACTTGCTCCAATATTAATTGACGCATATCTTGCTTCATGAACCGTTCCCTCCTATTCTTGAACCTCAAACGTGTGTTACATAATACTTTCGTTTAAGTTCCCTTAGTTCCTCCCTACGAATCCTCATCCACAAAAGTTTCACGATTCAATTCGTGCCGCATCCCGTTCAAGGACTGGAGCGAGATAATGTCCCGTATATGATGCTTTGACTTCAGCGATCTGTTCCGGTGTACCGGCAGCTACGATTGTTCCGCCACCGTCGCCCCCTTCTGGTCCAAGATCAATCAAGTAATCCGCTGTCTTGATGACATCTAAGTTGTGTTCGATGACAAGTACCGTATCACCATTGTCGACGAGACGTTGCAAGACTTTCAGGAGACGCGCGATATCGTGAACGTGCAGTCCTGTCGTCGGCTCATCGAGAATATAGATCGTTTTACCGGTCGAACGCTTATGCAACTCAGACGCCAGTTTGACGCGCTGTGCTTCCCCACCGGACAGTTCCGTCGCAGGTTGACCGAGACGCATGTACGTCAGACCGACGTCAGCAATCGTCTGCAGTTTCCGGGTGATCTTCGGAATGTTTTCGAAGAACGCGAGTGCATCTTCGACCGTCATCTCAAGGACATCGGCAATCGTTTTGCCTTTATATTTTACTTCTAGTGTTTCGCGGTTATAACGTTTCCCATGACAGACTTCACACGGTACATAGACGTCCGGTAAGAAGTGCATCTCGATCTTGATGATTCCGTCTCCACGACACGCTTCACAGCGTCCACCTTTGATGTTGAAACTGAAGCGTCCTTTTTTGTATCCACGGAGTTTTGCTTCATTCGTTGAAGCAAAGACGTCACGGATATCATCGAAGACGCCAGTATAGGTCGCTGGGTTCGAACGCGGTGTTCGACCAATCGGCGACTGATCGATGTCGATGACCTTGTCGATTTGGTCAAGACCAGTGATGCCTTTATGGGCACCTGGTTTTTCCTTCGCCCGGTTCATCTCGTGGGCAATCGTCTTATAGAGAATCTCATTGATCAATGTCGATTTCCCGGATCCCGACACACCCGTCACAGCAACGAACAAACCAAGCGGAATGTCGACATCAACATTCTTCAGGTTGTTTTCCGACGCTTTGTGGATGTGGAGCATCCGACCGTCTGGCTCTTTGCGTGTCGATGGGACAGGGATGAACTTCTTCCCGGACAAATATTGACCAGTCAGCGAGTTCGCATCCTTCATCAATTCTTCTGGTTTACCAGCTGCCGTGACAAAACCACCATGATCCCCGGCACCTGGTCCGATATCAATCAAGTAGTCCGATGCCATCATCGTATCTTCATCGTGCTCGACGACGATCAACGTGTTCCCGAGGTCACGCATCGCTTTTAATGTATTGATCAAGCGATCATTATCGCGCTGGTGCAAACCAATCGATGGTTCATCGAGGACGTAGAGGACGCCCGTCAGACGCGAACCGATTTGGGTCGCAAGACGAATCCGTTGTGCTTCCCCACCGGATAAAGTTCCCGCTGCACGCGAGATCGTCAGGTAATCGAGACCAACGTTTTCGAGGAACGACGCCCGTTCATGAATCTCCCGGACGATCATCCGCGAAATCGTCTGATCCTTCTCACTCAATTTCTCTGGTAGTTCGTCAAAGAACATGACCGCTTGTTTGACGGACATCTTCGTCACTTCACCGATATGGTGATCGGATACTTTGACAGCGAGTGATTCCCGTTTCAAGCGGTGTCCTTTACATGTCGGACACGCCTTCTTCGCCATGTAGCCTTCCATCTGTTCACGGATATAATCAGATGACGTTTCTTTGAAGCGACGTTGTAAGTTATTGAGGACCCCTTCAAAGTAAAGATTTGTATTTCGAACCATCCCGAAGTCGTTCTCATACCGGAAGTGAATCTCTTCTTTTGTGTTTCCGTTTAAGATCGTTTCGCGGTGTTCTTCTGACAACTGCTCGAACGGTGTATCCATATCAATCTTGAAGTGGTCACAAACCGCTTTGAGCAATTGAGGATAATACTGCGAACTTGTTGGTTCCCAGGCAACGATTGCCCCTTCGTTCAATGACTTATCGGGATGTGGCACGACGAGATCGACGTCGACTTCAAGCTTCGTCCCCAGTCCATCACATGACGTACAAGCACCAAACGGTGAGTTGAACGAGAACATCCGTGGCTCGAGTTCACCAATCGAGAAGCCGCAAATCGGACAAGCATGGTGTTCACTGAACAAGAGTTCGTTTCCATCCATCGTATCGACGATGGCACGACCGTCAGCAAGGCGAAGCGCTGTTTCAAGTGAATCGGCGAGACGGGCTTCGACGTCTGGTCGAACAACAACACGGTCGACGACGACTTCAATCGAATGTTTTTTATTTTTCTCAAGCGTGATCTCTTCCGCGAGATCAAGTGTCTCTCCGTTGATGCGCACACGGACGAAGCCCTCTTTCTTGAGATCGTCGAGGACTTTAACGTGCGTTCCTTTTCGTCCGGAGACGATCGGCGCGAGGATTTGCAGACGCGTCCGTTCTGGTTGCTCCATTACTTGGTCAACCATCTGACTGATCGTCTGACTCGAAATCTCGATTCCATGATTCGGACAGATCGGTTTCCCGATCCGTGCGTACAACAGACGCAGATAGTCATAGATCTCCGTGACGGTTCCGACCGTTGATCGTGGGTTTTTACTCGTCGTTTTCTGGTCGATCGAGATCGCTGGACTTAGTCCTTCAATCGTGTCGACATCCGGTTTATCCATCTGTCCAAGGAACTGACGGGCATAAGCAGATAAACTTTCGACGTAACGGCGTTGTCCTTCAGCGTAAATCGTGTCAAACGCAAGCGACGATTTCCCTGACCCGGACAAACCCGTCAAGACGACGAGCTGGTCACGGGGAATTTCGACATCGATGTTTTGTAGATTATTGACGCGAGCGCCTTTGATGATAATCTGATTCTTCTTTTCTCCCAACTTAGGCACCTGCTTTCAATTCTAATATGAGATCGCGGAGCTCGGCAGCTCGTTCGAACTGCATGTCCTTCGCCGCTTGACGCATCTCTTGGTCGAGCTGTTCGAGTAACGTTTCGCGCTCCGGTTTTTTGAGTTTGTTGAACTTCTCGAGTTTTTCGACGGTATCGTCGCTCTCGATCGTCGTACTGATGACACCACGGACATCTTTTTTGATTGTCTGCGGCGTGATGCCATGTTCTTCGTTGAATGCCATCTGAATCGCGCGACGCCGTTCCGTCTCATCGATTGCTCGTTGCATCGAATCGGTGATTTTATCGGCAAATAAGATGACGTGTCCTTCCGAGTTCCGTGCTGCCCGACCAATCGTCTGGATGAGCGAACGGTCCGAGCGGAGGAAACCTTCCTTATCGGCATCGAGAATCGTTACGAGCGAAACTTCCGGAATATCAAGTCCTTCTCGGAGTAAGTTGATCCCGACAAGGACATCGTACTTCCCGAGCCGTAAGTCACGAATGATTTCAATCCGTTCAAGTGTCTTGATCTCCGAGTGCATGTAGTTGACCTTGACGCCATTCTCTTTCAAGTAATCGGTCAAGTCTTCCGACATCTTCTTCGTCAACGTCGTGACGAGGACACGCTCATTTTTCGCCACGCGATCGCGAATGTTATCCATCAAGTAATCGATTTGTCCGGTAATCGGATGAATCTCGATTGTCGGATCGACAAGACCCGTCGGACGAATGATTTGCTCAACCATCTCTTTTGAATGTTCGAGTTCATACGGTCCAGGTGTCGCCGAGATATAAATCGCCTGACTGACCTTTTCTTCGAACTCTTCAAACCGTAGCGGACGGTTGTCTTTTGCTGACGGTAAACGGAAACCGTGATCAACGAGAACTTGTTTCCGCGCCTGGTCGCCATTGTACATCCCGCGAATTTGCGGCAACGTCACGTGTGACTCGTCAGCAACGAGTAAGAAGTCTTTCGGGAAGTAATCGAGCAATGTGTACGGTGTTGCCCCTTCCGGCATCAAGTTCAGGTGACGTGAGTAGTTCTCAATCCCTGAGCAATAGCCCATCTCACGCATCATCTCAAGGTCATAGTTCGTCCGTTGTTCGAGTCGTTGTGCCTCAAGTAACTGATTGTCTTCACGTAACTTCGCAAGCTGAACTTCAAGTTCCTTCTCGATGTTCGCGATCGCCTTCTGCAGACGGGTATCCCCCGTCACGAAGTGGGACGCCGGGAAGATCGAGATGTGCTCACGATCCGCGACAATCTCACCTGTCAACGGATCCATATCGCGAATCCGCTCAATCTCGTCACCGAAGAACTCGACCCGGACACACTGTTCGTCGCGTGACGCCGGGAAGATCTCAACGACGTCTCCTCGGACGCGGAACCGTCCACGCTGGAAGTCGATATCGTTTCGCTCATATTGAATGTCAATCAAGCGACGAAGCATCTCGTTACGCCCCATCTCATTGCCGACACGAAGTGACAAGACATGGTTATTGTATTCTTCCGGGTTACCGAGACCGTAGATACACGAGACAGAGGCAACGATCAAGACGTCCTCCCGTTCGAACAAGGCGGACGTTGCCGAGTGACGCAACTTATCGATTTCATCATTAATCGAAGAGTCCTTCTCGATGAACGTATCGGTCGACGGAACATACGCCTCCGGTTGGTAATAATCATAAAAACTAACGAAGTACTCGACCGCGTTGTTCGGGAAAAATTCCTTGAACTCCGAGTAGAGTTGTCCCGCTAGTGTTTTGTTGTGGGCAAGGACGAGCGTCGGTTTCTTGATTTCCTTGATGACGTTCGACACTGTGAACGTTTTCCCTGTACCGGTCGCCCCAAGCAACGTCTGATGTCGTTCGCCTTGTTTTAGCCCAGTCACCAATTTTTCGATTGCCGTCGGCTGATCACCGCCTGGCTCAAATGGTGAAACGAGTTCAAAATCCATCGTTTGCTTCCCCCTCATCACGTAAAAAATCTATTTTTATTGTACCACTTTACGAACAAACATTCGATTATGAAGTGCTCCTTTTAGGAAGTTACCCTTTTTTTCGAAAATGCAAAAGTTTCTTTTTGCTCCGAGTGTTGAGGATCGATTTTTTCACCTACACAAAAAATCCCCATCACGGATGTTCCGTGACAGGGATGTACGCTTTAATGCAGGGATCGAACCTTCGTACGACTATGAACTGGCTCGTTCACGAACAGGATACCGAGCTCATGATGATCTTGTTCATAGAAGGCACGTTGCGCAAAACGGATGTCTCCGTTGTGGTTCATGACTTCAAGACGCAAATACGGCTTGTGTTTTTGAATCGCTTCGTAGAACGACGCTTCCGAGTCGACCTTCTCACCGTTGACTTTATAGATGGCTTCACCCGGAATCAAGCCCATCTCGGCAGCCGGTTTATCAGGAAGTGTTCCGAGAATGACCGCTCCACGCGTTCCGTTGAGGAACAACGGTGTCTGCGCCCGGTTCAAGCGCTTGACCCGTTGATGCAACAGAATGTGCAGGACGAGCAATAAGAGGATGCCGTACAGCCATTCAGCTTGCCCCGTGACGTACGCAAGCACCGTCAATAGAATCGCAACGAGACTCGTGATCAAACGGCCTTGGACGAGTGGACGTATCAACTCTTTCGGCAACTTACCGGTAAAGAGGAAGCTAAAGCCAATCGGTAACCACAGAATGACCGGAACGAGTTCCGGGAAGCTGTAGCGTGGCCACCATGTTTCAAGCACGTCGCCCGGAACGAAGACGAGCAACGGCAAGAGCCAAAGCTTATTCGCTGACAAGCCACCGATGAACCGACCGCGCTTCGAGACGACGAGTGACGGTGACAGGCGTCTTTGCCCTCGCCACCAGACGAGGAGACCTTCAGCAACAAGCGTTAACGTCGCAAGTAATAAAATCATTTTCGGCTCAACGGCTCGAACCGGATCAAGACGTGCATCCATTACGAACCAGCCAGCAAGTCCAAGCAAGACGATTGGCCAAAGCGGTACGTTCAAGCGAACGATGCCAATCAACAACAACACGCTTGAGAGTCCTAGTAACAACAGAGCATATTGCGGAGTCACCGTTAATCCAAGCCATCCGCTGACGACGGACAAGACGAGACCAACGAGTAAACCCGGTAAAAGTGTTTCGAGAACATCGCTTCGTTTTCCGTGTGTTCGGGAGCGGAACAGACCGCGTTCCCGTTTGACACGCCGGATGCCGATGACCCAACTGACAAGGAGTGCTAACCACAAGGTCGGACTGGCGATGAGACTAATCGCGGTCCAACCAATATCATCGAGTAATTCCAAGCGCATTCAGACCTCTTTCCATTCCTTATTATTGAGCAGCGACCTCGAGTGCTTTTTTTCGCTGGACATCATTTTTGTCGTCCTCGAGTTTCTTCAGGAGACGTGTCTCCATCTCACCCGCCGTCTGCTGATCGATTTTTCCAGTGACCTCAAGCTTCGCATCCTTTTGCAAGGCTTCGACAGCTTGTTTCATCGTGTCACCAAAATACCCTTCCTGTCCTTTTGGCTCGTAACCGATTGCTTCGAGAACCAGATGAGCGTTTTCGACCGATTTACCGTAATCGCCGACTGCGAGTGACTTTTGATCAGTCAAAATCTTCGTCACGTTGAAGTAAGCCGGTTGTTTGACTTCAATCGTCGGCTTGACTCCTTTTTTGTGAATCCAGTTGCCGTCCGGTGTCAGCCATTTGTTCGTCGTTAACTTCAAATCGCTACCGTCCTTCAGGTCGTAGGCACTTTGAACGATTCCTTTACCGAACGATTTCGTTCCGACGACTTCAGCTCCTGCTCCTTCTTTCAGACCGGCTGCCAAAATCTCGGACGCGGACGCTGATCCGCCGTCTTCGAGAACGACGATGTTATAAGGTTTCTTCTCGTCTGCCTTCCCGAATTCCTGCTGACGCTCCCCTTTATTGTTCTCGACTTGATAAATTGGAACGTCCTTCGGAATGAACGGCGCAATCATGTCTGAGACAGCCGTCAGGAGACCACCTGGGTTCCCCCGGACGTCGATGACAAGTCCATCGATGTTCTGACTCTCGAGCTTCGCAAGACCCTTCTCAAACTCTTCTGCCGTCGGTTCTGAGAACTGTGTCACTTGCAAGACACCGATCTTCTTCCCGTTAACGTCTTCCGTCGACGTATAGACCGTCTCAATCGGAATCGTATCCCGTTTGATCGTGATGTCCATCGCGTCTTGACCACTGCGCTGAATCGTCAGAACGACGTTCGTTCCTTTTTCACCACGAATTTTTTTGACCGCCTGATCCGTTTTTTGCCCTTTCGTCGACTTACCATCGATTTCTAAGATGACGTCGCCTGGCTTGATACCGGCTTTTTCAGCGGGTGACCCTTTGATTGGCGAGACAATAACGATCGACTCACCTTTTTGTTCAAGCGTTGCGCCGATCCCTTCAAACGAAGACGACAGATTCGTATTGAACGATGCCGTCTCCGACTCATCCATATAGACCGAATACGGGTCGTCGAGCACTTCCGCCATACCGGATAACGCACCGTCTAATAATTCTTTATCCGTCACGTCCTCTAGATAGTTCTGTTCGATCATTTGACGCACCTGATCGACTTTTTTCCAATCACCCGTCGCATTCGCAGACGACGATGATGTCGAGACGGAATCCGTTCCGCCAGCCGCTAACATCCCGACAGCACCTGCCCCTAAACCAAGCCCGAAGGTACTGACCGCGATGACTGCTGTTGTAGATTTTTTCACGCTTGATTCCCCACTTCCATTAAAAAACGCAGTATTTTTTTCAGTATAGCAAAAAAAGATAGGTTACCCTATCTTTTCGGTATTCTATGGGATGTCAAAAGATGTACGGTGCCGGATCGACTGCATTCGGTTGTCCGACCGCCCACTCTCCCTTATGCAATTCGAAATGCAGATGCGGTCCTGTCGACCAACCGGTTGAGCCAAGCGTACCGACCGTCTGACCTGGCATAACCGTTTGACCCGCAGACACACTGATTGAGTCAAGATGCGCATAAACGGTCGTATAGACTTGTCTATCGATCAAATGCGTCACCATGACGACATTTCCGTAACCGGTCGCACTACCTGCACGCAGAACGATACCACCTGCCGCCGCATGGATCGGTGTTCCTTTTGCATTGACGAGATCGATGCCTGTATGAAGCTCCGGTTTCCCTGTCAATGGATTGTTCCGTGGTCCAAATGGTGACGAGACATAGCCTTTGACCGGTAAGTGGAACGGTCGGCTGACATCAACATCAGCGCTCGTATCCGGTGTTGCAGTAGGCGCCTCGACTTCAGGAACCGACGTCTCCGTTTCCGGTGTCTCTACTTTCGTTGACTCTTCTTGGTTCGCTTTCGCTTCTGCCGCGCGTGCAGCTGCAGCGGCTTCTGCTTGACGTTTGGCTTCTGCAGCCCGTGCCGCTTCTTCCGCTTTGCGTTTCGCCTCTTCTTTTGCTTTACGTTCTGCTTCCTGCAGAGCAATCAATTCGTTTTGAATCAGGCGGCGCTGATCAGCCAGGATTTCTGCTTCCTCGGCTTTCGAGAACTGCTCTTGTTGCAGTTCCTTGACCTTCGTGTTCAACTGGACGACGAGCTTTCGCTTCAGCTCAGACTCGGCAATGATGCGCGTCTGAAGCACGAGCAACTTTCGTTGTTCCTGTTTCAGGCTTTCGAGCAACAATGCCTGTTCAGAACGTTGTTCGTTCAGTTGTTTGACGTTCGCCTTATAAGCTTGTAAGACATTATCATCTTGTTTGATGATCTCACTGACCGTACTGAAACGCGAAATCAGATCACCGAAGTCCTTCGCGTCGAGCAAGACCTCGATGTATTTGACATCTCCTTTTTGCTGGACGGCACGCAATCGGCTTCCGAGCAAATCCTCTTGCTGGTGCAGTTCCTTTAGCGTCTCGGAAATCGCTTCTTCCGTCAGACGCAATTGTTCTTTAGATGCAGCAACAGCCGCTTGTTGATCGGCTATTTTAAGCGCTAAATCATCCAAACGGCTGTTGACTTCATCCAGTTGCGCACGGGCTTCCTTGCGCTCCTGTTTCGTCAAGATTAACTTCTCTGATGTCTGATTCTGTGATCGTTCCGTCTCTTTTAGACGGCTTTCGACCTCCTGTTGTTCCTTCAGCAAATCTTCTTTCGACGCGGCATCAACGGACACACTAGTTCCAATCAAAGCTAAGCTCAGGACGGCAGAATAGAATCGGACTTTCATGAGAAGCATCTCTCCTCTATTTTATTTTTGAGTGACTGATTTAAATCTTCAAGAAACGACCGAGTGATGTCGTTGATCCCCATACACCGATGAATGCACCGAGTCCGAGCAGGATCAAGACGACTTGTGCCGACAGTTCACCTGGTGGAATCAGCGAGAAGATTCCCGCATTCACAGTAGTTAGTTGGGGTTGGATCGCGTTGTAGGAGACTTCGTAACCGAAGTAGACGACGACGATCGGGATGATGGCACCTAATATGCCCATCAATAATCCTTCGACGAAGAACGGTGCACGGATGAATCCGTTTTTCGCTCCGACGAGGCGCATGATCTCGATTTCCCGGCGACGAGAGAAGATCGTGACTTTGATTGTGTTCGAAATGAGGAACATCGCCATGAACGTCAATCCGACGATCAGGATGATTCCACCGATCCGAACTCCTTCAAGGAAGTTAAACATCTTTTTAACATAGTCCTTACCATATTCGACACTATCTACATTTTCCATTTTTTTGATGGAATTTGCAAGTGTTTCTGTCTCTTTTGGTGAGGTAGCTTTGACGATATATCGGTCGTGAAGAGGATTATCCTTTTCAACCGACTGATAGGCTTGTGATCCTTCGCCAAGTTGCTCCTTGAAGCGGTCCAGTTCTTCTTCTTTCGAACTATAACGAACAGAGTTGACACCCGGCATCTGCTTGAGGGAATCACCTACTGAATCAATCTTCGACTGGTCTGCTTCTCGTTCGACGAACACTTGGATTTCGACGTCTTTTTCGACGTTATCGGAAATCTTGTTGACGTTGAACATGAGCATCGCGAATATTCCTACGAGAAGTAACGTGACGGTAACGGCACTGACAGAAGCGAATGTCATCCAGCCGTTCCGGACGAGACCTTTTGCCCCTTCCCGTAAATGACGGAATCCATTAAACTTCATAGCCGTACATTCCTTTCTCTTCGTCTCGGACGATTTTTCCTCCATCGATCGCTAAGACACGATGACGCATCTTGTTAACGATGTCCCGGTTGTGTGTCGCCATTACGACCGTTGTCCCACGGCGATAGATCTCTTCGAATACTTCCATGATCTCCCATGCTGTATCCGGGTCCAGGTTTCCAGTCGGTTCATCGGCGATGACGAGTGACGGACGGTTGACGATGGCTCTCGCGATCGAGATCCGTTGTTGTTCGCCCCCAGATAATTCGTCCGGATAGTTGCGCTCTTTATGCTTGAGCTTGACGAGATCGAGTACTTCGAGTACTTTCTTCCGGATTTGTGCTTTGTCTTCCCCTACGACTTCTAGTGCAAAGGCGACATTTTCATAAACCGTCAGTGACGGGAGTAATTTAAAATCTTGGAAGATGACGCCGATTTGGCGACGAAGTTCGGGGATTTGACGGTTTTTGAGCTTCCCGACTTCGATTCCTTTAAACAAAAATGAACCGCTCGTTGGTTTCTCTTCGCGGTACATCATTTTCATGAATGTTGATTTACCCGCACCCGACGGACCGACGATATAGACGAATTCGCCTTGATTGATCGTCAAATCGACCTCACGGAGTGCCGTGACGCCGTTCGGATAAATCTTACTGATTCGTTGCATCTTGATCACGTACTTCACATCCTTACTTATTTACTGATGCTGAATGGATAGGTCTAAAAACCTACCGACCACCATTATAACAGGGACAAAATTGAACGCACATTACAATCAAATGTCATTTCAGGCGATTATACCACAAAAAAGAGGCACGAATGACGAACACATGTCGTGTGTGTCATCTCGTACCCCATCATATCCCATAATTATTTTTTGTCAGCGAGCCAGTCGGCAACAGCGACGATTTCTTCATCTTCTTTTAGGAGTCCAGCAGGCATTTGCCCTTTCCCGTTCTTGATGATTTCTTGGATTTCCTCTGAAGAATATTTCGAGCCGACCTTCGTCAGGTTCGGTCCGACGTTCCCTTCAAGGTTGTTCCCGTGACACGATGCACAGTTGTTCGCGAAGATTTTTTCCGCGTCGACTGCCGTCTCTGTCTTCGACGAATCATCGTTCATCGTCGACTCTTCCTTTGTGCTTGACGAATCGCTAGAGCTTGAATCGTCACTACCGCCACATGCTGCGAGCGCAAGTGTCGTCCCTAACCCTAACGCGAGTAACAAGTTTTTCAGCTTCATCCGGATATCCCCCTCTTGTAAGTATCTACGTAAACACTTCTGACCTAGTTAGAGTATAACCGTTATCCGGAAGAGTTAAGCGTGATTTCACAAAAACTTCACGAGTTCGGAACAATTACGGCACATTCCGATAGCGTTTGTCATCCGTAAAACCGAGTCCAAGGACCTCATGCGCCTCACTGACGACGAGGAATGCCGACGGGTCGATGTGTTTGACGATCTCTTTAAGCGTCGTGATCTCCCCTTGCCGGACGACGACCATCAGCATTGGTTTGCGCGTCCGTGTGAATGCGCCTGCCGCTTCGATTTCGGTCGCGCCGCGATCGAGCGTCTCGAAGATTTCCTTGACTAGCGCTTCTCGCTGATCAGAGATGATATAGGCAAGCTTGTCGTTCGTGATCCCGAGCTGGACGACGTCGATCATCTTGATCGTGATGAACAAAGCGACGAGTGCATACAATCCAATTTCAAGCGAGAAGATCGTCGCCGCACTGATGACGATCGTTCCGTCGAGCAAAGCAATACACAGATGGAGCGGCAACTTCGTGAAGCGATGCAGGATTTGGGCGATCAAGTCCATCCCACCAGTCGAAGCACGCCCTCGGAAAATCAGACCAAGTCCGATTCCGACACCGGCACCACCAAAAATCGCAGCAAGCATCGGATTCATCGTCGCTGCCGGAACGTCGAACCGCTCGTACACGAGGATAACTACTGGTAAGAAGATCGAACCGACGAGTGATTTGACGCCAAAGCCCATCCCGAGGATCATCCAGCCGATCGCGAGTAAAACGACGTTTGCGACGAGCTGGAATAATCCGGGTGAGATCCCAAACAGATCGTTTAAGACGATCGATAAGCCACTGACGCCACCAGAGGCGAGTTGATTCGGTGCTAAAAATAAACTAAAGGCACTTGCGACGAACAAGGACCCAATTAACAAATACGCATAATCGCGCACGACTTCCTGACGTGTCGATGTCATGACATTCCATTTCCCCTTATCGATTGATTCTCGTGTTTCATTTTAGCGGAAAAGTCAGACAACGACTAGATAGGCGGAACAACTCACAGTGTTCCCTTTATACCGCACTAAAGGGCGGACTGTAGCGGACGATTCCATTCACGCCACGCAAAGCGTTCCGTTCGAGCGCAAGAACGAGGAAGACTTCCGGTGGGACCGGGAACGGTGGCTCGATGCCGTAGTCGATCGCCCGTTCAAAACCGAACTGTGGATAGTAACTGTCGTGACCGAGCACGACGATGTGTGATTCGCCAGCTTCCCGCGCATCCTCGATCACTTGGCGGATCAACTCGGAACCGATTCCTTTACGTTGCCAGACCGGCAACACGCCGACCGGCGCTAAGGCAAGCGACGGAATGTCATCGATCTGGATCCGGCTCAACAGAACATGACCGACGATTTCCCCTTTATCAGTCACCGCGACGCGACCGAAGACCGGTTGCGCCGCCTCGTCCTCACGTAACGCATCGACGAGGTTTGCTTCGTTCGGTTGCTCGAATGCTGCTTCATGGACAAGCCGGATTCCCGCTGCGTCCTTGAAGCCTTCTTTCCGAATAATCATCAAAGATTGCTCCCTTCAAGTGGTTTTGTTGCCAGGAGCGTGAACTCCGCCGGAATGTTCTCACCGTTCCATCCGCGATGCTCCTCGAATTGTTGCAACATAAATCGCGTCGCGATGACGTCATTTAGAATTTCACTCAGCGTAAAGTAACGGACCGATACGTCTGGAAAATCGACTTGTTCCTGATCCGTAAAGTGCGATTTGTACGCCAAGTCGCCTGTTTGTAACGCTTGATCAAAATAGCGCGGTCTATATGTCAAATCCGTATCAATCCAGCGCCCGACCGGATGAAAATCACTGAGGATCAACTGACCACTCGGCTTCAAGATCGTAAAGAGAATCTGTAAGAAACGCTCTAGATCAGCGAAGTAATGTAAGATACCGCCTTCTAAGTAGAGGATATCAAACGTATCACTGTATCGCGTAAGATCAATCGCATAGATATCACCAACGATGTACTCGATTTCCGTCTCAGCGTAGTGCGCCAGTTCAAGCGCGTACGTAGCATTCTCCTCTGAGATATCGAATACCGTGACGTCTGCTCCAAGTAACGCTAACGGAACAGCTTTGCGTCCATTTGAACCACAGATGTTCGCGATCGTCTTCCCCGCGACGTCTTCGAAATAATGCCGGTGTTTCTTCAGACATGCTGCTGGTTCTTGTTTGATGATTGCAGCATATTCTGACGGCGTTCCATCGCGTTTCTCCCAAAACTCATAGGCTCGATACTCCCACGCATGTTTGTTGACCCGACTTTGCTCATTCATCACTTTTCCCCCTTTGACGGTCAAAAAACCAGTCGAACATCGTCCGACTGGTTGGTTGTCTTACATATTCATGAGACGGAGGTACGCATCGATGAAGCCCATGATGTCACCATCCATTGCTCCTTGTGTGTTCCCGACTTCATAGTTCGTCCGGTGATCCTTGACCATGCTGTATGGGTGGAAGACGTACGAACGAATTTGGCTACCCCACGCGATATCCGATTTTTCACCACGGATCTCGTCGAGTTTCTTTTGTTGCTCTTCGATTTCACGTTGGTAGAGTTTCGCTTTCAACATCTTCATTGCCGCTTCACGGTTTTTGATCTGCGAACGTTCTTGTTGACATGAGACGACGACGCCTGTTGGAACGTGTGTGATCCGGACAGCCGAGTCCGTCGTATTGATGTGCTGACCACCGGCACCAGAGGCACGGTACGTATCGATCCGTAAGTCTTCCGTACGGACTTCGATATCGATGTCATCGTTGAATTCCGGCATGACATCACACGAGACGAACGATGTATGACGACGACCTGATGAGTCAAACGGTGAGATCCGGACTAAACGATGGATCCCTTTTTCGGCTTTTAAGTATCCATAGGCATTGTGCCCTTGAATACGAAGCGTGACCGATTTGACACCGGCTTCATCACCTGGTTGATAGTCCATCGTTTCGACTTTCCAGCCCTGCTTGTCGCAGAAACGTTGGTACATCCGGAGCAACATCGATGCCCAGTCTTGTGACTCGGTCCCACCCGCACCTGGGTGCAACTCGAGGATTGCGTTGTTCGCGTCATATTCCCCGTTTAAGAGGATTTGGAGTTCGAAGTCTTCGAACTTCTTCTTGAGGTCGCCGAGTTCTGACTCGAGCTCTTCTTGAAGATCCGCATCCGGCTCTTCCTTGATCAATTCGTACGTCAAAGCGACGTTCTCGTGACCTGCTTCAAGTTCCTTGTATTTGTCGACCATCGCTTTTAAGCCGTTCGACTCATCGATGACTTTCTGTGCCGATTCCTGGTTGTTCCAGAAGTCCGGATACGTCATCTCGTTTTCAAGTTCTTCGATTCGGGCAATCTTCGACTCGAGGTCGAGTGATGCCTTATATTCGTCGAGTTTCTTTTCCATCCACTCGGCGGTGTTGCGAATTTCTGCTAATTCCATGTGTTCCACCTTCTCTTTCCGTGAAAAGAGGCAGGAATCTCCTGCCTCTCTTTCAGTCGATTCATCACTTATGCCTGACGGCCGTGACAGTTTTTATATTTCTTACCGGATCCACACCAGCACGGATCGTTGCGTCCGATTTGGTCGTTTGGATTTTTCCGGACCGGTTTTTTCTTGACCGCTTTGTCTTCCTTACCAGAAACAGCGACTTCGTCTTGGACGACTTTTTCGCGTTTCAGGTTCGGGTCGAGATCCGCACGAAGGACGAATTGCGTCACTTCTTCAGCGATTGCAGCGTTCATTGCATCAAACATCATCGAACCTTCCGATTGGTATTCACGGAGCGGGTCGTTTTGACCGTATGCCCGGAGGTGAATCCCTTCACGGAGTTGATCCATCTGATCGATGTGGTTCATCCAGTGTTGGTCAACCGCACGAAGGACGATGACTTTTTCGAACTCATCGAATGCTTCGGCTGGTACTTCTGACCGTTTGTGCTCGTAGTGTGCGAATGTCCGCTCTTTGAGCAACTCGATGATTTCTTCGCGTTCTTTTCCGAAGAGGTCGCTTTCCGTGACCTTCTCTTCGATCGCAAGCGTTTGGTTTGCCCACTCTGCAAGCGCACCGATGCTCCACTCTTCCGGTACGAACTCGACCGGCGTATATTGATGGACGCCCGCTTCGATTGTTGATTCAATCATCGGACGGACGATGTCTGACACCGAACCAGCATCAAGAATCGCTGCCCGGTCCGCGTACATGACTTTCCGTTGATCCGCCATGACGTTATCGTATCCGAGGACTTGTTTCCGTGCATCGAAGTTATTTCCTTCAACGCGTTTTTGAGCGGATTCAACAGCACGAGATACCATCCGGCTCTCGATCGGTTGCGAATCATCCATTCCGAGACGATCCATCATCGACTGCAACGAGTCTGAACCGAAACGACGCATCAATTCATCTTCAAGTGATAGATAGAATTGTGATGCCCCCGGGTCCCCTTGACGACCAGCACGACCACGGAGCTGGTTATCGATACGGCGTGATTCGTGACGCTCTGTACCGAGAATGAAGAGACCACCTTTATCTAAGACACCATCACCAAGCTTGATATCGGTACCACGACCAGCCATGTTCGTTGCGATCGTGACCGAGTTCGCTTGACCGGCGTTCTCGATGATTTCTGCTTCACGCGCGTGGTTCTTCGCGTTCAAGACTTCGTGACGGATGCCGCGTTTCTTCAGGATGTTACTGAGCAACTCAGACGTCTCAACGGCAACCGTACCAACTAGGACCGGCTGTCCTTCGCGGTGGGCACGTTCGATTTCGTCAGCGACGGCAGCGAACTTCCCGTTCATCGTCTTGAAGATCAAGTCTGGCATATCGTTTCGGACGACCGGTTTGTTCGTCGGCACCGGTACGACATGCATGTTGTAGATGTTACGGAACTCTTCTTCCTCCGTCTTCGCTGTACCGGTCATCCCGGCAAGCTTCGTGTACATCCGGAAGAAGTTTTGGTACGTGATCGTCGCAAGGGTCATCGATTCGCGTTGAATCTCGACGCCTTCCTTCGCTTCGATCGCTTGGTGTAAACCTTCTGAGTAACGACGCCCTTCCATGACACGACCTGTGAACTGGTCGATAATCATGACTTCGTCTTCACGGACCATATAGTCGACGTCGCGGTGCATGACGGCATTCGCCCGGAGTGCGAGACTCAAGTGATGGTTGAGTGAGACGTGCTCGAGACCAAACAAGTTATCGATGCCGAAGTATTTCTCAGCCCGGTCGATTCCTTGCTCTGTCAACAGGACACTCTTCGTTTTGATGTCGACCGTGTAGTCTTCATCTGCTTTCATGATTTTCGCGAACGTATCCGCTTGCGAATAGAGAGCTGTCGATTTCTCAGCAGACCCTGAGATGATGAGCGGTGTCCGCGCTTCATCGACGAGGATCGAGTCGACTTCATCGACGACGGCGTAGTGGAGCGGTCGCTGAACACGGTCTTCTTTATACAGGACCATGTTGTCACGCAAGTAGTCGAAACCGAACTCGTTGTTCGTTCCGTACGTGATGTCACAGCTATAGGCTGCTTGTTTTTCCTGACGCGACATGCTTGAGAGGTTCAAGCCGACCGATAGACCAAGTGCCGCGTAAAGAGGCTCCATGATGTCACGGTCACGTTTCGCGAGATATTCGTTGACAGTAACGACGTGAACGCCGTTGCCAGCGAGGGCATTTAAATAAACAGGGAGTGTCGCAACGAGCGTCTTACCTTCCCCGGTCTTCATTTCGGCGATATCACCGTTGTGTAGGACATATCCACCGATTAACTGAACGCGGTAGTGGCGCATGCCGAGAACGCGTGTCGAAACTTCGCGACAGACGGCGAAAGCTTCCGGTAAAATATCATCTAAGTCTTCTCCGTTAGCGAGACGCTCACGGAATTCAACGACTTTTCCTTCGAGTTCTTGATCCGATAACGCACCGATTTGTGTCTCGAATGATTCCACAGCGTCTGCTGCTTTTTCGGCTTTCTTCAGGACACGTTTCGTTGGTGCAAATAATTCTTTTAGAAAATTAGCCATGCCTTACAGTCCCCTTACTTCGAACGATTCTTTGAACGAACAGAATTCCGAGATTTTTCCTTTATTCAGTGTACCGAATACGACGTCAAATTTCAACAAGCGGACCGAGGAGCGGTCTCGGTCTTTTGTCATAGAGCAAACGTACCTTGTTTAGAAATAGTTTTTCATCATATCAAAAAGGGACCCGCCCGTAAGAGCGAGTCCCTGTTGTATTCATTATTCTGGTTCAATCAAACCGTAACGACCATCCTTACGACGGTAGACGACGTTCGTGTTGCCCGTCTCTGCGTCTGAGAAGACGAAGAATGCGTGTCCGAGCATGTCCATCTGAAGAATTGCTTCTTCCGTGTCCATTGGTTTGAGTGTGAAACGCTTCGTCCGAACGAGTTCGAGTTCTGCCTCGTCCTCTTCATAGACAGGCGCTTCCGCTTCCGGTCCTTCGAGCGTTTTGAAGTACTCTCCGATGCCACCTTCTTTAGCGCGCCCTCTCCGGTTCAACTTTGTTTTGTGTTTCCGGATCTGACGTTCGAGCTTATCGACGACGAGGTCGATCGCTGCATACATATCGCCATTGACATCCTCTGCACGGAGCAAGAGGTTTGGCATTGGAATCGTCACTTCGACTTTTTGCTTCTCATTGTTGACTTTGAGATTGACATAAGCCGTTTGCGCTTCCGTAGGAGTTGTAAAATAACGAGTTAACTTTTCAAGCTTTTTCTCGACGTAATCCTTGAGAGCATCTGTGACGTCCAAGTTTTCACCGCGAATGTTGTAGATCATGTAAACTCCTCCTTAAGTAACCGGTTGAACCTATGAATTCGAGATGCTTCAGTCGTTTCCTTCTGAATATTCGAAATTCTTTGGTTCGTTTTTATTATAGCACGATAAGTGAAGGAATACCATGAAAACGATGACATTGTCATGAACGTTCCCATCGGTTCTTAGCGTACGATAATATTGAAGCATGTTGATGTTAACGTATATACCCGTTTCAATCGAATTCAAAACAAAAACCGCTTTTAGGCGAATAGCCTAAAAACGGTGGCGGCTGCTATTGGATTAGATCTTTGAAACGTTCGCAGCTTGTGGACCACGATCGCCTTCAACGATTTCAAATTCCACTTCTTCGCCTTCTTCAAGTGATTTGTAACCATCAGCTTGAATCGCTGAGAAGTGTACGAATACGTCTTTAGCATCAGACGTTTCAATGAAACCATAACCCTTTTCAGCATTAAACCATTTTACTTTACCTTGTTCCATTCGAATTCACGTTCCCTTCGCAAACCAGAGTTCGAGAGCAAGCTCTCTACGGCTTAGTCTATCAAAAGAAGGAATTATTGACAATTAAAAATTCTGATTAATTTGAATTCATTCCGAAAAATGAATAATATTCCCTACTTATTGGTCTATATTTTAAAAAATTACGTTGTCATTACAGTTGTATTATTGTATTATATCGTTAGTAATTACCTATTTTATCCATTGTCCTATCTTAAGGAGGATGTAGTCGAATGCGACCATTCCATAATGACGAAAAGTATCGAATCACGAAACGGACGGTGGCGATTCTCCCGTGCTACGACATGATGAAGCAATCCATCATCGTACTCGAGGATGGCTCGACCATCATGACACCGCTTCGGCCGTATCAACTACTGCAGCTTTCCTGCAGGCAATACAACAGTTCCATCGAGGAACGCATCGTGACAGCAAAACGTGTCGCATCTGTAAAAGGAAAAGTCCCAGTCGTCATTGAACCGACACTTGGCCTCGTGTTTTTCCCAACGAAATCACCGAAACGTGATGATTGCGAGTGGTACGCTTGGAGCCACATGTCCGAAGTCATCGAGGAAGACGGACAGACGAAGCTCAAGACTCGTAATGGCATGATCCTTCCCGTAAACGCCTCTCCTTACATCGTCCGCAACCAAATGAAAGCAACTGGCGAGCTGATGGCTCGTTATCAACAATTGAACGCGATGACATTAGAGGAACGCTTTAATGCAATCAAATCTTGAAGAGTAACCGTAAAAAAATCAGGGTTGGGCGATGAATTCGCTCAATCCTTTTTGGTTTCTGCCGATATATAATAAGATGAAAGTTTTAAAAAACAAGGAGGCTTCTCGATGAACATCCAATTGAACCCGGCACGTCCGGCGCAATCCCCTGGTCAGACGCCGCTTTCGGATACGAAGACCTATAAAGGAACGGTCCTTGAGCAGACCGGTCCGCATACGGCTCTCGTCCAGGTCGGTCGGGATAAGATCGAGATGACCTTCACAGGCGACGTTCCGACAGGTGATTTCCAGTTCAAGGTCAAAGGACAAACGGCAGAAGGTTACCTGATCGAACAACTGACTCCAGCGACACCGGACGCGGAGACGCCACCCGTCCTGTCTGTTCCATCAAACGTCGATCCAGCCTTACTCGAAGGCGTACCAGCGGAACTGAAACAAGCCGTCGCGAAGTTACTCGCAAGCGGTCAGTTGCCGCAAACTCCGGAAATCGTCGCCCAGCTCGTGACAGCACTTCAAGGAACATATAAGGATTTGGCACTCGAACTCGTGTCGCGACCAGACACGACGCTGCCTGCAGACGCCGACGTCTTAATCGCAAGTCTCCTTGCAACGACAGAAGACTATCCGGACGTCCTGCCGGAACGTGACGCTTTAAAGGAGCAGCCGACGTTCGAGAAAGCTGTCGCGCTTGACGTCGCTCGCGTCACCTTGCCGACGCAACGCGAGATCGAAACGGCGTCTCCACTCCACATCCGGCAATACATCGAACACTTACCAGCAGAAAAACGACCAGCACTCGTCGCGACGCTTGAACAAGGCGAGATTGAGACGGTTCGTAAACAACTGGCGCCCTACTTCCCGCAAAAGCAGCTTGAGCCGAAGATAAGTGTTCGCGAGCAATTGATTGGTCTGACGGCACGGGCCAGTCAACCGGAACCAACATCGGGGCAAACGGCACCGGTCCGCTCCGCCTTGACGCTCGTCCGCGAAGTGACGCCACGGCTCGCTGAGATCACGAATGATTTCAAGAGCCAACAACGAACAATCGTCTCGCAACTTCGCCAAATCGAACCACTCGTTGAGACACGTCCGGTCCAGATGGTCGCCGTCATCGAGAGTACAGCGCAACGCTTAAAACAAGTCTTCCAGCAAACCGATGCTTTACTGCATACGTCGATGAAAGACGAAAAACAGTTGATTCACTTCTTATCGAAACTCGAACGCGGCGCAGAACTGGCACTACTCGGACGCGGTACAGAAGCAAAAGCCGTCTTACAGGAAGTTCGGATTGCGTTTGAAGCCTTCCGTTACGCGCCAGCGAACGTGCGTCCGACTTACTTACCGGAGATGCAGGGACTACCGCCACAAGCACCATCGCTACCAGCGCCGATCGCAACAAAAGCTGTACCGTATGAGCCACAACAGAACAGTCCTCGCCTCTTGCAGGAGACCGTCCAAAAGACGTTGCAACTCCAGACGGCAGAACTGAAACTCAGTACACCAGCAGCGAATCCGGAAGCTGCCAAATTGCAGACGTTCCTTGCGGCGCAACAACAAGTCAATAAACCGGATAACCAACAACAGTTGAACCAAATTCTGCTCGCCTTACCGGTACAACTCGTCGAAGCAACGGCAGGACTACACGTTCACTTACAAAATAAACGTCCAGACGAAGTGATCGACTGGGAAAACAATACGTTGTACGTTCAGCTCAATACCCCACGTCTCGGAGAAATCGGTGTCCGGGTTGAGACAGTCAACCGGAAGATGCAGATCACAATTGAAAATGATTTCTCGGTTCTTGAGCAACTAGCGACCCCGTTCCTCGACCGAACGACGGACGCTCTGCAAGCAACCGGTTATCAGGACGTTCGGATTCAGTTCCGTCCATTCACGCGTGAGCAGGTCACAGAGACCGTCAAACAAGACGAGACACCACGTGGCTACGACTACCGTATCTAAAAAGGAGAGACCGCTATGTATCAGAAAATCGATTTAACCGGACGCAAGACCGCTGCTGTCCTCCGCTACGATGAAGCATCCGGTCAAGCACCGGTCGTCGTCGCTCGGGCAAGCGGACAAGCAGCGGACCGTATTTTGCAGGAAGCTCGCGCGAACGGAGTCGCAATCGAACACGACACTTCATTACTCGGTCACTTGCTCGACCTTGATCTCGGGACCGCGATTCCACCGCAACTGTATGACGTGATGGCTGAACTGCTCTTATTGATCGAAGAACTCGACAACGCGAAAGGACGGCAAACATGACAGAACAAGAACTCTACGCGATGACCCCACAACAGCTGACGGAAGTGATGTTGACGGGACTCGTCCTTCAATACGACCAAGCCATTCTCGCACGTGACGCAAACCGCTTTGACGAGGTGAACGAACGC
The DNA here is from genome assembly GCF_022170825.1 of Exiguobacterium acetylicum. Lineage (NCBI taxonomy): Bacteria > Bacillati > Bacillota > Bacilli > Caryophanales > Exiguobacterium > Exiguobacterium acetylicum. The sequence continues at coordinate 2,560,543 of NZ_CP081878.1, forward strand.
CTACAAAAAGCTTATCAGTTACTCGACAAATTGCAGGCAGGATTACACGACGACGGCGGCATCATCACGGCACAACTGGACGCGCTCTACCACTATCTTGCCGAGCAGACGTTACAGGTCTATAAGACACCGAGCGTCTTAGACGAACTACTTGAACTAGCAGAAGATTTACGCATCACTTGGCAAGCGGCTCAGACCGATGAACGACCACTTGCGCGCGCCGTACATCATCAACGATACGAAGGGATGGAATACGAATGAGAATCACGAATAACGTTCAAGCCTTGAAGGCTTATCGCAATCTCAGCATCAACCAGACGAATGTCAAGACGACAATGGATAAATTGTCGAGCGGTCAGAAGATCAACCGGGGAGCGGACGATGCAGCTGGTCTTGCAATCTCGGAGAAGATGCGCAATCGCTTGAAAGCACTCGATAAAGCCGAACAGAACGTTCTTGACGGTGTCTCGATGATTCAAACGGCTGAAGGTGGTTTGAGTGAGACACATAACCTGTTGCAACGAATGCGTGAACTGGCAGTTCAAGCTGGTAACGGTACGCTCGCAACAGAAGACCGGACTGCAATCCAAGAAGAAATTAACCAGCTGACGAACGAGGTCTCACGGATTGCGAAGACGACACAGTTCAACGGCAAAGAATTGTTGAGTGGTAAGTTCAACGATGCCGATAATGCCCTGTTCATCCAAACGAACGCAGGAGCAAACGAAGGGATCTCAATTACGATTAACGACATGCAAGCCCTTGCGCTTGATATCAGTTCAACGACACAAGCTGATCCTTCAATTCGCCCGCTTGATTTCCCGAGCGGTGACGCACCGGAGTACGCCCTTAGCGTCATGACGGCAGCGGATGCAAACGACACAATCAGCCATTATACGAAAGCGATCGATACGGTCTCCCAGCAACGGGCACAACTCGGGGCAATCCAGAACCGCTTTGAAGCGACGTCATCCGTCCTCAGTGTCAGCGCCGAGAACTTGACGGCTTCAGAATCACGGATTCGCGATACCGATATGGCACGGGAGATGATGGAATACGCGAAGTTCAACATCCTCAACCAATCGGGTATGGCCATGATTGCTCAAGCAAACGCCCTGCCGCAAGGCGTCTTACAACTACTCAACTAAGGAGGCAGATCCGATGGATATCCGCCGCATCCAAGAAACGCAACGCCTACAATCGCTTAAAGGCGGTCCTCGTGAAGTCGAGGCGTCGACGACCTTCTCTGCCTTGATGCAGGAGAAACGCGACCACAAAGGCTACGAGCGTCTTCAACAGAAGCTCGCGCTCGTCGAAGAACATGGGCAATTGCTCGCTGAGAGCCAGACAATCGAGCACCTCGAAAGCTATAAAGAAAAAATCAAAGACTTCTTAAAAGATGCTCTCGACCAATCACAACAACTCGAAGAGAAGCGCGGCTTCAATCGTCGCGGTCGGACGAAAATCTATAAGGTCGTCGAACAGGTCGACGCGAAGCTTCTTCAGTTAACGGATACGGTCATCTCGGGTGAGTCGCGCCGTCTTGATATCCTCGACCAAATCGGCGAAATCAAAGGCATGCTCGTCAACGTCTTCGTATAATTCAGATTAGAGGAGTTCCCCTACATGCCAGACCTATATCTCAAAAAATGTACCTGCCCCTATTGCTTACAGACGACGGAAACGAAACGGGTCCTGTCACGACATATCCGTGTCGCTTCGACTGATTTTGATGGATTCACCCGCTATCAAGGCGTCAATGTCTATCTCTACGAACCGATTCAATGTAGCCATTGCCGGTTCTTTTTCCACGAGTCGTTCGGGAAGTTATCGTTAGACGTACGAGCGACATTGCAGGATCACATACTACCGACGCTTCCCGTCTTACCATTCGCTAGCACCGAGCGGACGATCGAGCAGGCGATTCAGCTCTATAAACTTTGCCTCTACACGGCTCAAGTGACGGAGCAAAAACCGGCAATCCAAGCGATGCTTGGTGTGCGTTTGTCCTGGTTACACCGTTTGACTGGTCAAACGGACGAAGAACAACTTTGGGCGAGTCGAGCAATCGAGAAGTATCTTCCGCTGTACGACAACTATACGTCCGTCAAAGAGAGCGGGATTCCAGAAGACGTCCTTCTGCTACGGATCGCCGACCTGTACGCCGTGACGAAAGAGAAAGACACGGCTCGCCTCTGGTACAGCCGCTTATTCCAAAGCAAGACGGCGACTGACAAAATTAAAAAAGACGCACGAATCCACTGGGAATGGGTGCAAGAGCAGGACTAATCCTTGTTCGTCATCAGACGAGACAAGGATTTTTTTCACCGCTCGTCGAAACAAGCAAACACACCGCTTCAGGAAAGGAGGTCTGTGATGCGACCGACGTTACCCATTGTTTACCTACTGATCAGCTACGGCTTGATGGTGCTCGTCAGCGGAACGCCATTCGTTCCACCCGTCGCGGTCCTTTCGACGCTACTCGGCGTTACTTTCGTCGCTGTTAAAGTCAGGTATTGGTTCTTCCCGAAACATCCGGAACGTTCAGTCGGCATCGCGATTCTCTTATTCGCCAGTGGACTCTGGATCAATTTCATCCTGACCTTCATTCCGCATCCACCGGAAGTCGATTCTGTTGCCAACTTGACTTTGACTGCCTTTTTGATTCTGACCGCCATCGCATTTTCCCGCTTGATCGACTGGTCATCGATCCGGCATGCACGCCTTCTCTACATCGATGGTGTGCTCTTGTTCGGCATGGTCTTCGTCTTCGGCTACACAGTCATCCTCAGGCACTTGCCGACGTTCGCGCGCTCTGACATCGAGTTCGTCGCCATGCTCGGCTATTCAATCAGTTTTATTGCGCAGTTGTTCTTTTTTTTGATTTTGTATGCGACGGGACTGCGCGGTCCGATACATAAGCGACTGATTCGCGCAATGATGTTATTCATCGTCGCGAATCTTGGTTATTATACATTTTTCATTCGTAATGAATTGACGTTTGCCGCCTGTTTCTTTCCGCTCTACGCTGTCAGTCTGTTTGATCTTGCTGTCTACTTCAGGGATGTGCCACCGAAACAACCGGCACGCGATCGACTCGGAAGACCCTATTTGCCGTATATTAGTTTGCTCGTCTTACTTGCCGGTGTGACGTTCTTACCGATCGCGCAGGATGTCTACTTCCCGACGCTAATTGTATTATTCTCGTTGTTTATGTTTCGGCAGTTTTTCTCCGAACGGCTCAATCGAAAATTACTAACGGAGCTCGAAACGTTCGAGGTTGACCTGACGCACCGAATCGATCGTCATACAGCACAACTGGAACTCCGAAAGGAAGAGTATCGCCGTCTATTCCTCGCTCACCCGCAACCAATCATTCGACTTGATGGCAATGGGCATGAGAAAGCGATGAACCCGGCGGCAGAACGTTACTTCCCACACGGTTACGTTCCTGATGCCTTAGTTGAGCAATTAATTGTGGCATTCTTAAAGCTCGAAACTGGTGAAAAACAACTCTTGATGCGACCCGTCGACGGTCGGACGTTCGAAGTAACGTTAATCCCGATTCCGGGTGAAGCTGATTTGTACGTCATCCTGTCTGACTTAACGGAAGCCTTATCGCAGGAGAAATGGTTACAAGAACTCGGCTATCACGACGCCTTGACGGCTCTTCCAAATCGCCGTTACTTCGAGGATCACCTTGGTCCACAGCTCGCAACACTGACGGAAGGCTCACTGCTATTCATCGATCTCGACGGCTTTAAGCAGATCAATGACCGCTACGGGCATGATGCTGGAGATTACGTTCTCCAGGAGACAGCACGTCGCCTGCAGCTCGATTTAACGCATGACGATTTGGCGGCACGACTCGGTGGTGACGAGTTCATCGTTTTCCTCGCTCGCAGTCGCGCGGAAACGATCACATATGCAGAAAACGTCCTCCTTCGCTTGAACGATCCGTTCTTTTTTGACGCAACAGCGATGCAAGTGACGCCGTCGATTGGTATCGCTCGTTACCCTGACGATGGTCGGACGACGAGTCTACTCTTGATCCGGGCCGATGAAGCGATGTATACCGTCAAGCAAGAAGAGAAGAATGCCTACCGCTTTAAATGAACGGCAAAATGCCCCGTCCAAGTAAATGGACAGGGCATTTTTCATAAGCTTATGACTCACGACGATATTTTTCTTCTTCATAGGCATCCGGTGCATCGGAGACAGGGCGTTCGAACTCTTCCCATGATTCCGATTCGACGTCCGGTTCGATGAACTGATCGTACGAGCCATCCGATTGGAAATACGGCTGCGGTACGGGACGCTTCTTGTCTTCCCGCTTGGTCACGAAAGATCCCTCCCTCACACAAGAAAGTTACTGACGAGAATCAAAATACGGTGAAAAACTATGATCGACTTCTTCGTACGGATCAACGTACGATTTACGACTCGTTTGCGTCTGACGTAACTGACTGATTTGTACCCCTAATTTAGCCGTTTCTGCTGATAATTTCAAGTCGATTTTCCGACTATCAGCGACGAGTTCCTGGATGACGGCTTGATTGGCACCGGCAAGTAGATTCGAGTGGGCGGCAATGAACGCTTCTCGTTCGTTCAAGAGACCTTGAATCTTCTCAATCCATTCGTCATACGTCTCTTCATTCGGCGTTTGATCAAGCAGTTCGATCAATCGTTTTGTCTTCAGGCGAAGCGGATCGAGCGGACTCATCGTTGCCGTGCGAGTTTCATCGCTTCTTTCCACGTCTCGCGGAATTCTTCGGCAAAGCCGATCACTTCGTCGATTGCAACGAGATCATTTTTAACATTCGCATCAATTAACCGTGTTTGCATGTAGTCATACAAACTGTTCAAGTCTTTTGACAGGGCAATCGATTGATTGAGCGTCAATTGTAACTCACTGATGATTGCTTGAGCTTTTTGGATATTCGTATTTTTTTGTTCAATCATTTTCTGTTCAATTGCTCGTTTTGCGAGCATCGAGAATTTGATTAATCCTTCATATAACATCAGTGTTAAGTCTTGAGGTAACGCCGTCGTTACCGAGTTCGTCTGATACGTAGCATAAGGGTTCATCGCGTTTCCTCCTTTTTTATCCTTGTCCGAGATAATTCGCAAGCGTCGCCGATTGACTATTCGCTTGGTTCATCGCTTGTTCCATCGCCGCAAATCGGCGATAGTAACTGTCTTCTTTTCGTTTTAGCTTGTCTTCCCATGTCAGCATGCTCTTATCGAGATCAGCGAGTGACTTTCCGAGGCGATAGGTCGTCGCAACTGCTCCATCACGTCCGGCAACTCCGGAAATCTTATCGCGAAGTGTTGTCGCGAAGCCCTGAATCTGACGGACAAAACCGTCAAGGCCATTTGGATTCAAAATCGTATTCCCTTGCGCATCCTTCGTCGGCTCCGGTGCATCAGCAGTAAACAGCTTATAGACTCCTTCCGGCTTTTCCTCAAGCATTTTCTTCAGCTTCGTCTCATCGATTTTCAGTTTCCCACCATCGCGGAAGTCACTCGTTGAGGTAATTCCGATTTGCGACATATACTGAAGTTGTATCGTATCTGTACCTGACGTATAGGAGTAACCCGTATCGATTTTTGAAGAGATCGCGCTCCGGAACTGATTCATACCGTCCTGTAAGTAACTATCGTTCTTCAGAACACCACTGATTGCTTTTTCTTCCCACTTCTTGACTTCATCCTCGCTCAGTTCCTTGCGCTGCGCATCCGTCAACGGCTGAAAATCACGATACTTTTCTTCACGGACTTTTTTGTTCATCTTATCGATGACATCATTGTATTTGTCGACGAAGTTCTTGATCGAGTCGAAGTTTTTCTGTGTATCGAGCGTCGTATTGATCGTTGTTGCCGTCGTCGCGACGTTGTTCAACGTGATCGTCAGACCGTTCTGCGTGAACGTATTCGTTGTTTGTTCGAGTTGTTGTCCACCAATCGTGTACTTGGCGTTCTGTCCTTCACGGCCGAATGTCGCATTCTCTGAATTGACCTTCGCAGTATTAGTCGAAGCATCTACGATAGAAATATCGGCTCCTGAGGGATTTAAGTTACCAGTACTCGTTTTCGTTAAGACGAATTTTCCTGTTAAATCATTAAAGACCGCGTTCATACCGAGACTTGTTTTACCGTTGATTGCCGCTGTTAAGTCCGAAATTTTTTGAGTCGCATCTAGCTGTAACGTCTCCGTCACGGCTACGCCTAAAGCATCAAATGTGTTGATTTGGACATTGATTTTTCCGTTCGCGTCTTTTGTGAACATTCCACTTTCTTCAAGGGTCGCATCGCTCTTTTTCCCGCTTGCTGCAACGATAGTTACGGATGCTGCACTGGCCAGCTGATCAATACTGTCAATCGTCACACTACCAGCTGATGCGGCTGGACTCGCCGTTACCGTCAATGCCGTCGGATTCGAGCTCGTAACGGTCTTCGATTGATAGTTCTTTGATAAGAGCATGTCGCTTGCCGCTGTTCGGAAATCAAGTAGCGCCCGGTTTATCTCCCGGTACGCATCGCGTTGCCACGTCAACGTCTGTTTCTTTTGCGATAACCGATCAACCGGCGCTCGCTCCGCCTGCATCAATTGTTTGATCATCGTTTCTGTATCTATTCCACTTGCAAGACCACTCAGTCGAATACCTGCCATCCAATCAGTCCTTTCGGTTAAATCCGTTTATCGATTAATTGATTAAATTCCATGAATGCCGCAAAAAAATCAAGTTCCTTTTTACTCGGAATTTCCTGCACGACGTTATTATTCGTATCAACGACTTGAATGTAATATTCGTTCAATTGTTCATGTTTAACGAACTTCAGTCCTGTCCGTTGAAGTTCAAGTTTGATGTTCGCTTGTTCCATCGCTGTTTCAAGTTTCGTAATGTGTTGGGGTGTCGGTAGAACGACGACTCCTTCTTCTGCTAACGCTTCCTGATTCGCTTCCACAAACACATTCCGTGTCGCTTCGTACGGTAGGACGTTCGAAGGCAGATGAAGGCGAATTTCCGTATTGATGGAATTCATAGTCGGTCACTCCTTATTTTGTTCTCTATGTAGTGTATCGGTTTAATCACTCAATTCTTTATACTAATTGATTTATAAAACCTTTTAGTCAAACAACAATAACAAAAAAGGTCACGGAACGCGTCCGTGACCTGAACAATCAATATGTGCCAATTACGATTAACGGAGTAATTGGAGAACGCCTTGCGGCTGTTGGTTCGCTTGCTACGCGCATTAGCTTTCGCTAATGATAAGACTATATCTTCATCCTAGATATCCTAGGAGCTGGGCACTTCCCCCGCCGTTTACGGAGTACGGATTTCATAACCATCGGACAAGTCCATTAGGTCGTCTATCCTAGTCGTTGAACCTTCACCAAGGTTTCCCTACAGGTGCTTGGCTGCTGATTGTCCAATCCTTGATGTTTTTCAAAACGGTCACGCTCGCCGTTTCCAGCCACGTTGTCGTACACCAAGGCTCTCAGGAGTTCCAGCAATTCACCCAGTCATGTTCTAATCCGTTACCAGATTAGACGCCCGGTAGAATCAATTATCGAAGGAGTTGAAGAACGCCCTGCGGTGTCTGATTCGATTGAGCCAACATTGCTTGTGCAGCTTGTGCAAGAATCGAGTTCTTTGTTTGGTTCATCATTTCTTTCGCCATATCAACGTCACGAACGCGTGATTCAGCCGCTGTGATATTTTCAGACGATGTTTTTAAGTTGTTGATTGTATGTTCTAGACGGTTTTGATTAGCACCTAAAGAAGAACGTTGTGTTGAAATATCTTTAATTGAACGATCCATTGTAGAAATTAAGTTTTCAAAATTAGATTTACTTAATCCATTAGCAGCTTGTAATTTATTTAAAGCTAGTTCGATGGTATCTGAACCATTCGCAGATTCAATGTTACCAATTGTCGATGCGTCGTATTTTCCGAAAGATACAGATAGAGTTTCATCTGATCCTCCTTTTGTACCAATTAAAAATTCTGCCGCTCCACTTCCTGCTGCAGTTTTAATCGTATCAGTAGCTGTTGTTTCTAATGCTGCACCAATAAGGTCTGCTGTAGTTGTACCACTAACTGTTAAACTAATTCCCAATTCATTAAACGATAGGGTTTTAGAGTCGCCAGCAGTAGCAGGTAACGTAATAGTTTGAGCAACGTTATCTCCACTTCTTGTTAACGTTAACTTATCAGTTGTATCATCGTATGAAAACTGATAGTCACGATTAGCTAAAGCTCCAGATACATCAATTGCAGAAATTACAGAACCTACACCTGCTGCAGTACCTACTTTTAATTCAGAAGTTGAATCTAGCTTAGCAGATAGATCACCATTCAATAATTTTTTATCGTTGAATGCTGTAGTTTTAGAAACACGATTGATTTCAGTTTCTAACTGCTCTAATTCATCTAGAATCGCGCCTTTATCATCGCTATTATTTGTTTCGTTAGCACCTTGAACCGCTAACTCACGCATACGTTGAGAAATTGCGTGTACTTCATTTAAAGCTCCTTCAGCTGTTTGAATCATTGAAATACCATCTTGTGCATTTCGTGAAGCTTGATCAAGTCCACGAACTTGAGCACGCATTTTTTCAGAAATTGAAAGACCTGCTGCATCGTCTCCAGCTTTGTTGATGCGAAGACCTGAAGCAAGTTTCTCCATTGATTTGCTTTGCGCTGCAGAAGCCGCAGACAATTTGTTGTGCGTGTTAAGCGCTGTAATGTTGTGATTGATAATCATTGTAATTTCCCTCCATAGGATAATTTTTTTTGTCTCTTTGAAGATCCGTCTTCTCCGAGATGTGCCCCCTGGCCGGCCCAAGGGTGACACAGTGGATTAGGTCGATGACTGCTTCCACCCTATATATCGTCGTCCACTCGAAATGTTTAACAACTTTCTTCAAAAAAATGCAAAAAAATCGCACATCCGATTTAGATGTACGATTTCCTAATAGTTTAAAGACGCGTCGCACCTGTCTCTGCTTGTAATTGCTCCGCTACCGCCACAAGTTCTTCCATCGCACCATTCACTTCACCGAGCGATGCCGCTTGATGGCTCGACGCCTGTAAGACTTGTTCTGCATGTTTCGAAGCTTCTTCGACCATTGCCAAGATATTCGCAGTCGTTAAACCGACCTGATCAATCTCTTGATCGGATTTGACGACAAGCTGGTCAACCGATTTAACGCGTGAATAGACGTTCTCCGTCGAATGATGAATCTCTTCAAATGACGAGCCTGCCTGCTCAACAAGTCCAACACCTGTCGCAACTTCACTTTGGACATCGGTCATTGCGTTTGCCGTATCATTAACAAGACGTTTGACACCAGAAATCAAATCGGTGATTTCTTTCGCTGACGTTGCTGTCTGTTCCGCTAATTTTTTAACTTCTGCTGCGACGACGGCAAAACCACGTCCTGCTTCGCCCGCTCGTGCCGCTTCAATCGATGCGTTCAAACTGAGTAAATTCGTCTGTGCTGAAATGTCACTGATGACATCGGTGATCCGTGAGATCTCACCTGTCATATCCGTCAGACGACCGTTCAGCGTCGCTGACTGTTCCATCTTCTTCGAAATCATATGCATCGCTTCAACAGAATCGGTCGCAAGTGTCTTACCATTTTGTGCTTCCGTCTGCATGACCGTTGCTGATTTCAACGCTTCGTTCATCTCTTTTGCAACGTCATCCATCGTTCGTTTAACAGCGCCAAGCGCATCCATTGACAAGTAGGCTTGATCGACATTTTCATTCATCTTCGCTGATAGCTCTGCCATCGCTGAACGAATGCTTTCACCGGACGCATTGCCTTCTTGGACTGCTGCTGCGATTTCTTGCGCTGATGCTGTCAGCTTATCGCTCGAGCTCCCCATCTGTGTTGCTTGTTTGCGGATATGTAAGACCATGACTTCGAGTTCGTGCATCAATTGATCGACTTCATCCCCGCGCTTTGCTTCCTCGAAATCGACATTGAAGTTGCCGTTTGCGACTTCTCGCGCCGTCTCAGTCGCCTTTTCAATCGCTTTGATTGGTTGACGCAAGATCAATTGAATCAATGACGTTCCAATCAACGATAACAATAAGCCGATCCCTGCTCCGAACCAGATCGCTTTCGTATCCGCGACGTCAAGTCCACGATGGAGATAGAGCACGAGTTGGGCTGAGATACCGCTCGTGATGACTGAGATTGCTAAGACCCAAAAGAATAACCGTACCTTCAAGTTACTTCGTAATTTACGCATAACCGAAACTTCCTTTCCTGTATCTTCTTTCATCGTTCTCTCTATCGGTTTCTTTTGTAACCGTTTTAAGTCAGTTGACCTGATTTAAAAAAGTGATTTCCAGTCTTATGACAAAAGTCCAAAAAAAAAGTGATGGACTGAATCGTCCACCACTCTCTCTTTCTTACTTCCGCTCAATCTCCACATACTTATATGAAATATCCGTTCCGACATTGTGACGGGCAAGATTCTTAACTTCTGTGTTTTGCAAGAAGGCATTCTTCCGTTGGTAGACCGGCGAGATCGCTTGATCGTCGAGCAATAAGCTTTCCGCTTTACTGAGTAATGCAAGACGTTTGTCTTGATCGAGCTCACTTTCTGCCTGTTTTAAGAGACGGTCATACTGTTTGTTCGAGTAGTCCATCATGTTAAATGGATTACCGGTCGTGAACAAATTCAGGTATGTCGTCGCATCCTGATAATCTGGAGCCCAGCTCGCGAGTGACAAATCATAGTCTCCTCGTCCTTCACGTGCGAGACGTTCCTTCTTCGGTAGTGACAACAATTTAACATTGACATTCTGTTTCTTCAACGCCCCTTGGATGTACTCACCGATTTTTTTCGAGACATCGTCGTCTTCAATCAACATCGTCAATTCAAGGTTTTGGTTTGCGAGTACTTTGTTTGCCGCTGTTGCATCATATGACGATTCGATTTGACGCGCATTGTCATACTTTGGATCAAGTTCTTGCGGTACGATGTAATCCGCTGGCAGTGAACCGTTTCCGAGCAATGTCTCTGTCATCGCTTTTTTATCGTACGCTGCGTCGATTGCTTGACGTGTTTTCTTGTCTTTCAAAGCGTCTGTCTTTTCGTTCATCCGGATGAAGAACATCCGCGAGTCACTGAACGTGTTGTACTCTTTTTGATCTTTATACGTGATGACGTTCTCAGAGTTAAGTGGTGCGACATCGAGTTCACCTGATTCGAACAAGTTGATTGCAAGCATCGGATCCTTGATGATCTTCACGTCGACTTCATCGATCTTGACGTTTTTCCGGTCTGCGTACTCAGCGTTCTTCGCAAGCGTATAACCTTGCTCCGCTTGATACTTCTTGAACGTGAACGGTCCGTTGTAGACGTTTGTTTTCGGATCCGTTCCGAACTGGTCGCCTTCAGCTTTGACGATATCTTCCCGGACTGGCATATACGTGCCAAACGTCGTCATGCTAAGGAAGTACGGTGTCGGACGTTTCAGTTCGATTTGGAGTGTCTCGTTGTCGACGGCTGTCGTTTTTTCGACAGGTTCAAGCAAGTAAGCGAATGGTGAGTTCGTTTTGACGACACGTTCGAATGCATAGCGGAAGTTCTCCGCTGTGACGGGCTTTCCGTCCGACCATTTGGCATTCGGGTCAAGCTTGAACGTATAGACTTTTCCGTCCTCTGACACGCTATGTGATTTCGCTGCCGCCGGAACGAGTTCGTTGTTCGCGTCGAAGCGATAGAGTCCTTCGTAGATTTGGTTGAAGATGTTTGACGTGATGGCATCTGCCGGGTCAACCGACAGGAGATCGTAACTTTCCATCGTATGCAGGACCTTCTTATCTGCTTGTTTATCTTCTGCTGGTTCTGTCGTTGCACATCCTGCTAACAGGAATGCCGTGCTCGCCGCTGCGATCAATGTCTTTTTCATGTGTAGTGCCTCCTGAGAAATATGATGAGCGTTGGATGATTCGGCATACCTTGACGTACAACAAAAGGCGCCCTCTACGCATAGCTAACAGCTAATGCATAGAGGACGCCTGTATCCGCGCGGTGCCACCTCTGATTGAGACGAAAAATCGTCTCCACTTGTCGCTGGTCCAACAACCAGCTAGCCCGGTAACGGGGGCAACCGTCCTGTCTACTCGAAGGTTCAACAGGCTCTCAGCGGTCCATTCTCGTTCAGCTTACCGTGTCAGGCTCTCACCATTCCTGACTCGCTTGGTCGGCAGTGTTGACGATACTTACTCCGCGTCGTCGATGTAATTGATATGGCTTAACTTGTTGTTTACTTTACACGGCTTGTTTTTCGCTGTCAACGAAAAAAACTCAGAACGGATGGTCTTCTTGTTTTTCTTGTTCCCGACGGACCGGACGTGGTCGAATCGGTTCGACGTGTTTTACATGTGTCCGTGTGACGCTCGTAAAGATTCGATTCCCAAATGCCGCATCGAGTAAGATCGTAATTGCTGCTGCCATGTGTAAGAGCATCCCGACGACCGGAATGACACCGACCGTTGATGCGACGATCCCGACGATGTTCCCTTTTGAGACGTTACCAGCACGTGCCGTCAATACGACGACGACGATGTGAAACGCGAGCATTAACCACAGAGCATTGTAACCTGTTCCAAAGACAATCAGTCCACCCAAAAGCGGAATCCCGAGCACAGCTTCCATTCCACCTGATACCCACTTCAACGTCCGCAATGATTCCTGTCGACTCTCCATGACGTCGCCTCCTCTTTTTTTCCATATGTCTAGTATACGACGGATTACAGAAAAGGTTCCAACGTTTTTGTTTAGTTTCTGTAATAATATCAACAAAAAAAAAAACGATCGACGAATGTACTCAAGTCTTGCTCCCTTTCCTCAGGCGAGACACAAGCCGCGACTCTCTCGCTTTAGGCGAAGAGCCGGGTCTTGTTTGTCTCTGACAGCGCAACTGCGCTTTTTCCTGTAGGAGTGGAGCAACTTGAGCATCCAGCATGCACTGGAATTTCCGTCAATCGCTCATTATTTTAAACCGCCAACACGTGGAACTGATAGCCACGATGGACGACGAATCCTGCCTCTTTATAAAGATCAAGCGCCCGGTCGTTATCCGTTTCGACGTCAAGCTCGAGCTGTGTCCGTCCTGTCCGGAATAACGCTTGCACCATCAGCTTCAGCATCTTTTTCCCGTAGCCATTTCCTTGGGCTTCCGGACGAACCGCGAACGCGTGAATGCTCGCTTGTGTATCAGAAGCGAGATAAGCACGAATAACACCGACCGGTTTGCCGCTGGCGACACCAATGAACGTGATCCGATCGTCAGATTCGATTGCTTGATAGATCGATTCTGCTTCTTCGTCCGTGTTACCGAACGATTTTCCTAGTGTCTCGACGATGAACGGACGGTCGTCCGCTGTCGCTTCCCGTAGTTCGAAATCGGGATCTGCTTTTAAGAACAACTGCGCCTTCTTCAAGATCATGTTGTACTCTGTCATCCGGTACTCAGCCCCTAGCCGTCCAAGAACAGCTTGACCTGATTCACTAGCATCATCAATGACGAACGTGAAGGCTTCGACGCCCGCTTCTGTCGCCCGCGCACGTGCTGCTTCAACGAGTGCTGTGAAGATGCCTTGTTTTCGGTAATCGGGATCAACGAAGACGTTTAATTCCCATTCCGTCGGTAAATACGCGAATGCTTGCAAGTATCCAATTAATTGCTCACCATCATAGATCGCAAAATCGTTCTCGCCAACCCAATCGGCTGCGACTTTTAATTCAATGCCATCGTGATCGTTGACACATTTTTCGAGTTGTAATACATCTGTTGTTTGTTTGACGTCTGTGACGTTCCATTCCATATTCATTCACCTCATTTTCAACTATACCGAACGAACAAAAGAAGCACTAGCAAAAGCTAGTGCTCATTGCAGTTTAAATGTCTTCATCATCTGCGGGACGTCCTTGACGATCAAGTTCTCGATCGCTTTCTTGCCGACAGCACCTTTGACGGCTTCCGTCGGTAAGACGTAGTAGTACGTTTTGCTACCTTTCGTCCCGAGATATGTACCATATCCGATTTCACGGTCGAACTGTTTTTTCGAGAGCTTCTTCGGCTCGTAGTTCAAGTTGACGAGCAGCTGATCCGCTCCTTTGACTTTATAGTACAACGCGAATGTACCGCTCCGCGTGACGACACCGTATTTCGATTTGACTGTCTTGTTCTTGACGAGTTCGACTTTGTCTTGCTGGATTGCCTTTTTCAACGCATCTGTCGTCTTGACTGTGTAGCCGAACGTCTTGTTCGCGACGACCCCTTTATTGTATGTCACGTTACTTGCGGCAAAGCCCGTCACCGGAGTCAGACATGCTCCGAGTAAGACTCCTGTCATTGCGATTCGTTTCATGCTGACTCCTCCTTGAAATGATCGATAGTTATGGATTCCCTTTTGTGAAATAGGTAAACTCTATTCTCGAAAAAGATTTGACGGAATTGTCTAAATTTCTTACGATAAGGATAACGAAACGAAATGGGGTTAAAGCGATGACTGAACAAGAACAATTAACGCAAGAACAGCTCGATAACTTGCTCAAAAATGCGTTTGCAATGCAAGTTCCGATCCTCGAGAAGTTCATGAAGGATACACACGATCGCTATGCACTAGCAACAACGTCGTTCAAGCGTGACATGGAAGCGATGAAAGAGACGGAATGGCATCAGTTCTTCGCTAGTAAACTGTTACCGCACTTCTTCCTCGAGCACCTCGGATTTGGTGCATCGTTCCGCTTCAACGGACACGATAAGGAAGTCGATCTTCCTGAAAACGTCGTCCCGGTCCGTAATGATGCCGATGAGCAAATCGAAAAAGTCGTCCTTGGGGTCAAAAAAGCGATGCAAGATGAGCACATCAAGAATCACGATCTCGTCGCGAACTTCTATAAAGAAACACTCGAACTCGCTTGCCAAATGGGGAGCCGTGTCGGGATGAGCGATGAATTCTATACTCTCGTTAAACCAAGTCTCGTTCATGCGAACGAAGGCGAATAATTAAGTGATTAATCAATCAAAGACGTATGATTTTCTTACAGTTCCTTAGAACGGAAAAAGAAAATCATACGTCTTTTTGAGTGAAGAAAGTCTATTCTAATTCAATCGTCTCATTTGCAGTTTCATAGATATCAATTCTTTCTTCCACATTGATACGGTTTACAAGCCATCCTTTTAAAGAACACCGCTGAATAAAATCATCAATTCGGTTAACGCCGTTAATTTCTTTCAACGTCACGACTACTCCGAATCTTATTCCATCTCCGTCTCTTGCATTCAATCTTTCCTTGGTCTTTATGCTCATTCCCCACATAGAATTACTATATACTTTTTTAGGATTGTTACGACTTTTCACTTCTTCTTTGATGTGTTTTATATTATCCCATTTCCGAAAAAGTTTACGTGCTGATTCTTCACGTAAGTAGTGACCATCTTCACCTAGACTTTGCTTATTACCATTAAGCGGCATCAACTTACCTTTATCATTTATTCTTCCAAAATATATATCTAATTCAGTATTGGTATAGTCAACACCCTGATTTCGAGAGCATTTGGGAAAATAGCACATTGTCGCTTTTGCGATGTATGGATGTTTTCCGTTATGAATTGGTACAGGAAAATTATAATTGAACGTTTCATATTTTTCAGAAACACCTGATACGATGAACTTAATTTCATCTTCAGTTGTATTTACGATATCTTCTATTCTAATCGGAACAACACCGTGACCTTTTAATGCCAGTTGTGAAGTCTCTGGCGTTTTTTCCCATCCAATCGAAGCATCAATTATAAGTGCTTTAGCTACCTCTCGATTAAGTCCGACTATATCAATAAGATATGAAAGTTTACGTGCAATCCATGGTGTCGCAAATGATGTGCCGCTGACTAGAGCTTTTCCTAATGGCTCGCATACTGATATATAATCCCCTTTCGATCCTCCGTAGTAACTAACGTCTGGTTTTGTGAAAAAGGACAGCACTATACCATGTCTCGAATATGATGTTGGCACCTTTTCTCTATCTACCGAATTCACAACCATTGAATTGATAGAATCTGCCGGAGCACCAATTCGTTTACTGATATTAGTGTCTACTACGCGTTTATTCGTACCAGCAATTACAAATATGACATCACTCTCAAATTGAATTTGATCTAATACTGCACCTTCTGCTGAAATGAAGTTCTCATTCACTTCGTCATTAGAGCCTAAAGACAAATTCCATACCTTTATATCAGGATTACTTGTAATTATTTCTTTTATTTGCCGAATGATAGTGAATGAGTTAAACGCTTTTCCTGTAGCAACACCAAAATGCCTTACTCTAAATCTGCCACAGCCATCGTCTAAATTCGGATTTAATGTCGGTCCATCGACTATGATTGAACTAACAGCAGTTCCATGCTTATAATCACTGGGCTCAATTGGAATGTGACTATCAATCATATTATGAAACTCGACCCATTCACTAAAATAAACTCGATCATCGAATAATGTATCAATAACTCCGATCGTCGGTTCTTCTGCTGGTAAAGGAATTGATGCAGCATCCGATTCTATATATTCTCGAAAATCAATAGGTGCTAAATCAGATATGTTTTCTGTTACCATTGCAACTAAATAGGGAGCTTTTTGAAGTAATAAAGCTAAATCTATTTCATCCAGCAACACAGTAGTTTCGTTAATAATTCGCATATCCAAAACCTTAACACCAATTTTTTCAAGTAAGTTTTTTGTGTTGTTCTGGGTATCGTATATTGTAACAATTGATGTTTTCGCTGAATCAACCTCACTTGTTTCTACATCAAATTTCTCTACATAAAAAATATCTACTACTACACGTTGAAATTTGCTCTTTGATATTCCATAACTAGAAAAATTAACGTTTTCTAATTTGTTTAATGTTTCTTCAGAAATACTCCCATGAAACTCGTTTAGTAAAATCATTTTTGCCTTTTGAAAAACTTCAACTGCACGTTCTAAAGAAGACATCGAAATATAGTGCGTAATAATATGCTTTTTAATTCGTCCATCTGAAAATTTAGCACCGACAATCGTATCGTTGGTAGACATGTTCCCATTGGCGAAAACGCTGTTTAAGCGATTGCTTTTAGCAACAATTTTATTGTAATAAACGCTAACTAATGCTCCTTCAAATATTTCCTCCGTAGCCCAGAAACTAATTAAGCGAAGTAAGTCTTGTTTTAAGCTTTCTAGATGTGTCGCATTCACAGATGCACCTTTAGGAAGTTTTGGTGCACCCGGCCTGCTGCTATTAGCTTTCTGTTCAAACCGACCTTTCAATTCCAATATTTGATTCATTTACATCACCCTTCTTTCAACTCTCGTGAAACTTGGCTCTTTGAAACTCCTGTCAAAATTTCAATTTCCCTTAAAGTAAAACCTTTCGAATGAAGTTCTTGTATACTCCATGGTGTTTCACGATTAGTAATCGAACTAAGAATCCTTCTTAGATAATCGTACTCATTAGTTGGATCACTAAAGGCTAAGGCAATTTTTATTATATTTTTCAACTCACCAGGATTTGGTATCTTTTCAACACTTGATAAAATCTTTCTAAACAAGCGCATCTCTCTACTTGCTCCTTTAAATTTTTTAAGCAGTGAGTTCAATAAAACTTCAGCAATTTCTATCAAATCTTCTTTACTATAACGATCAAAATCAATTACAGAATCAAATCTTCGAATTAATGCTTTATCAAAATTTTCAAACAGATTTGTAGTAGCAATTAATACAACTTCCTCATTCAGTTTCTCGATTTCTTTCAAAATTGTTGAAGTAACTCTTCCCATCTCTCGAACATCATTCGAATTAATTCTATCTAGAGCTATAGCATCTATTTCGTCAAAAAGAATAACTACTTTTGACGGATAAGGCATGCGATTGATTTCGTTGAATACAGTTACAACATTTTTGGAAGTCTGTCCCATTTTGCTATCAATCAATTCGCTAAACTCAACGATGTATAATGTTCGTTCAAGTAAGCGTGCTAATTGCTTTGCCGTCTCAGTTTTTCCAGTTCCAGGAGTACCTTTAAATAAAAATTTATTAATACCAACTCTATGATGAACTGCATTAATGATTCCTTTTACATCTTCTGCAATTAATTTTGGAAGCGGTAACGGTTCATTATCTAAATCAAGTTCCTTTAAAAAATGACTTTCAAAAGAATTCATTTGAGGAACAAACGTATTAGCCGTAGATAGTTGACCCATGATATATTCAGCGAGTTGATGATCTCCAATTTGATCAAAATAACGTGCAATTTCTGTTGCCTCTTTTCTAAATTGAAGATCGTTTTTCTCAGTATGATATTTAATTAAATTTAGTATGTTTTTTTTCTTCATTTTAATCACTTCCCCTCGAGCATATTATAACACTCTTTGGGACAAAAATAATTATTTTGGGACAAAAAATAATTATTTTTGTTGACGAAACAGCTTTTAAAAAGTAAGATTTAGACATCCTAATTATTAAGAAGGTGAAACTATGGCGAAAAATGGTGCTCCAGGAAAAGGTCGAGTAGGAGCTGTTAAAGGACGAAGTCAATTCAAAGCTCCTAACGGCAATTATGTAAAAAGAGACACAAAAACTGGTCGTTTTTTAGATCAAAAAACAAGTAGTTCATCACCGTTTAAAGGTGTTCGAAAAGAACATTAATAAGTATTTCTTTGAAAAAGCAGGACACCTTTTAATTAAAGGTGCCCTGCTTTTCGCGTAGAAATAGCTTTATATAAAAAACTGCTCCCCCACCACTCCGGTCTCGAACACCGTACTCGAATTGATGACTATCAAGGATCATCCGACTGATTGCAAGACCCAGTCCATGCCCAGCACTGCCTTCTTGTTTGACGTAAACATCCCAAATCGTCGCCCGGTCTTCGGCGCGGACCCCCGCCCCTTCATCCTCAACTGTCAATTCAGTATCCGTTAAGCGAACCGTGACCGTTCCGTTAATCGGTGAAGCAAAGCGCGCGTTCATCAAGAAGTTGATCAAGACACGTTCGAACATTCGTGGATCAAGTGACTGTTTTATCGGCTTGAGATCTGTCACAAGTATAAGTCCCGCTTGCGTAAACGTGCCACGCAGGCGTTCGACTGTCGCTGTCACTAATTCATCAACTGCCACCTCGGTGACGTCAAGCGGCATCCGCCCACCGGCAAGCTTCGAATAAAGCAACGTCTCATCAATCAGATGACCGAGTCGGTCCGTCTCCTCGATGATGCTCGTCGTCACGTCAGGCAGTTCAGCGAGCGGAATGACTCCTGCTGCGAGTGCTTCGGTCTCATTTCGGATGATCGCGAGTGGCGTGCGCAAGTCATGGGTGATCCCGGCAATGAATGTCTTTTGTAAATGATCCTTCTGCTTCAGTTGTGTCTGCATCTCATCGACGGCGTCAATCAACTCTCCGACTTCATCCTTCGGTCGCGTTGGTAAGACGACGTCCGTTTCGCCGGCACCAATCTTTTGAGCAACAGAACGAAGCGTCACGATTGGTCGCGTCAGATGTCGTCCCATGTAGTAGGCAAGCAACGACGCGAGCAGTAACGTCACGAGTAACGCGAGTCCAATCGCGAGATAGACCCCACTCAGCGCACTACTCGCCAGCGGTGCTTGGCGGACCGTCGTGATTCGCGTTTCGTCAACAGTCAGCTGATAAGTCAGTAACCGTTCGTCTTGCACTTCGATGACGTCTTCCTTCTTTAGGTTATCAAGAAACGGTAATCGTCCAGCGGGTCCGCGCGCACCAATCCGTTGCGTCAATCCGTCCGTCGTCAAAAATCCTTGGATATCAAGCGGAATCGGAGTATCGGCTTCAAGGGACTGTTTGATGATGTTCGCTTCGCGCGCGAGCTGGTCGTAGCGTTCACCTTCTGCGAATCGGTTAACGAGGAACGCCGTCAAGACGAAACTGAGAACTCCCATGACGAGTAACGGACCGACGACAGCGTATAAGAACTTACGCATCAAAGGACGTCGTTTCATTCGATCGCCTCCAATCGATAGCCGACCCGGTGCACCGTCTTCAATTGTTGTTTAATGACGGGTAGCTTATCGCGCAGTTGTTTAACGTGCGTATCGACAGTCCGTGTATCGCCACCAAATGCATAGCCCCAGACGTCATCGAGAATCTGATCCCGACTAAGTGCTTCCCCGAGATGTTCGATGAAATAGAGCAACAGTTCGAACTCCATCTTCGCGAGACTGACCGTGCGTTCCCCTGTCTTTACTTGACGTCCCTTCTCATCGATCGTCAAGTCACCGAACGCATGGCGGACGACCGGACGAACTTTTAATGCTCGCTCGAGCCGAATCGTCAACTCCTTTAGGACGACCGGTTTGACAAGATAGTCATCGGCACCAAGTTCGAGCCCGAATACCCGATCATCTGCCTCTCCGCGTGACGTCATCATGAAGACGACCGGTGGCTGCACTTGTGATTTAATGCTCTGAACAAGCGACCAGCCGTCACCGTCCGGTAAGCGGACGTCGATCAAGACAGCGTCAAACGTTGTCGTCAAGCACTGTTTCGCCTCTGCTAACGAACCAGCAATCGTCACGTCATACGCATGGTGACGGAGGAAGCGTGCCGTCACCTGCGCTAATTTTTGTTCATCTTCAATCAATAGTACGTTCATTATCATCCCTCCACTCTTAGTGTAGCGCCTTTTTATCCGCATTTGCCTTTCTTCGCAGTTTCTTTGCAACTTCCTCACAACTTCTCTTTCGTGACCCTCTACCATAAAAGGTGAAAGGAGTGATCATCCCATGACATTCAAAAAACAATGGATCACTGCATTGACAATCAGCGCATTAACAGTCGGAGGAGCATCCGCATACGCTGCGACGAACGACGACTCGAGCACAACAAAACAAGCGAAACACGGGCACCACTTCGAAGGTATGAAAAAACACGATATGACGTTACTCTTGAAAAAATTGAACCTGACACAAGCCGAGGCAGACGCTGCCCGTGAAAAAGGACAATCGATTGCTGATCTCGCAAAAGCAAAAGGCATCTCGTTCGCTGATTATAAGAAAGCGGAACTCGCTGCAGCGAAGGAACAACTCGCAAGTCTCGTCAAATCCGGTGATTTAACGCAATCGCAAGCCGACGACATGCTGAAGCGTCAAACGGAACGGTTCAGTGGCGTCAAAAGCTATGATGAGTTAAAAGACAAGATGCCGATGGGGCGTCACGGTGAACCAGGTTTCTTTAATGAATCGTTGATTGCTGACGTCTTGAAAGCACTCGGACTCAGCCAGTCGAAATTTGATGCGGCGAATCAATCGCTTGCGGCCTACGCAAAAGCACAAGCAATCAAGTTCGCTGACTACAAAAAAGCATTGCTTGCGGAACAGACAAACCAACTCGATCAGATGGTCAAAGACGGGAAGATGACCGAAAAGCAAGCGACGGAAATCAAATCTCGTCTGACAGAAGAATACAAGGACGCGAAGAGCTACGACGATCTACCGGATCGCGGTGATCACGGTAAGCGTGGTGACCATGGACCGGGTGGTGTCTTCGGTGACTCAACATCCGCGATTCTAAAAGCACTAGGACTCGATGAAGCGAAGTTCGAAGCTGCAGAGCAATCGTTGCCTGAATTTGCGGAAGCGAACAAGATTGCTTACGCGGATTTCGAGAAAGCCGTCCTAACAGCGCAAAATGCTGCGATTGATCAACAAGTCAAAGATGGCAAGCTGACAGAAAAACAAGCAAAACAAATCAAGGAACACATTCAGTCACGAGCGGATGCGGTCTCGAGCTACGCTGATCTCAAAAAAGGTCCGGCGCGCGATGGTCATGGTCGCGGACACGGACACGGTCCGGATGGCGACATGCCAGGAGCACCGGATCAAGGAACCGATACGGATCCGAATGCGAGTGATACATCCGTCGATTTAGCGATTTAAAGATTAGACCGAAGCTCTTTCACCGGAGCTTCGGCTTTTTTGTGTTCACGTTAGGACAATTGTCTTTTAATCATGAATTTCACAAACTGATTCACTTTTTTGAAAAATAAGTCTATTCCTTGAACGAAGGTTGCAATTTCTATTTCCTTCACCCGATACTAGTAAAGAGAACGTTAGTATCGTAAGGAGGTGACGTGGATGGCTTTTCATGAAGCGATGAATCGGATTCGTCAATCCGACACAGCCCCACTCTATATCGGTGGACTTGAAGTATTTCGTCCGGAAACGGCGGAAGCCTTCTTTCAGCAACAGACAGATGCAATCTTTTTATTCGATGCTTCTGGAACGATCATCTATTTCAATGAACAGTTACCAGACATGCTCGGTTATTCAGCTGAGACGCTCTATGAGCACTTTGCCGTCTTCAATCCGCCTGATCAGGTCGAAGCGGTGACGTCCTTTTTCACGCGCGCATTAAATGGTGAGACCGTTCATTATACAGCACAAGGACTCCATGCCGATCAACACCGGGTCACGTTGAAGATTACGAACATGCCGGTTGAACAAGACGGACAAGTGATCGGTGTCTACGGTGTCGCCCGTGATATCACACGTGAGAAACAACTCGAAGAAGATGTCTCATCGATTCGCTCCCAACTTGAGCTGACGGAACAGATTCCGGAACTCGTTGTCTTTCACTTTGATGTTCAAAAACAAACGATCGAGTTCTCCCCTGCTCTGCTACATTTTTTGGGACTTTCAGAGGCGGATGCGACGACACTCGATCAAGAACAGTTGTTCAGCCGGATCCATCCGCGCGACTTCGACCCGCTCCGGTTCGAGATGGAACGCTTGATTGCGGGTGAAAAAGGACGATTCGAAATGGAAGTCTCTTTACTGACAGCTGACGGAACATACCAACTGTTACGGCTGAAAGCCTTCCATCGCCCGCATCATCCGAATCATTTGTCAGTCGTCCTCTATGATTTATCGGAAGTCGATGAAGCACGACGTCAACTCGTTACGGAGCGGGCGCAGGCACGCGAAATCTATGAAGCCGTGAATGCCGCGATCTCGCAAATCGATCTGTTCACGGGACGGATTCTTTTTCACTCCCAAGGATTCCTTCATATCTTTGAGGAGTTGCCGCAAGACTTAATCCTCAGCCAGGAGTGGTTGTTCGAACGACTGGACGCGCGCGATCATACAGCGATGAAGCAATTCATCGGACGGCTAGTCGACGGACAAGCTGGTACGATTCAGTACCGACTTCATTTCCCGGATGGGCGCATCAAATGGATCGAGGACCAGCAAATTCCAGTCTTCCAGCTCGACGGCACGATTGCCTATACGAATAGCATCATGCATGATATCACGCTCCAAAAAGCTTATGAGGAACAGCTGCGACAACTTGCTTTGCGTGACGCCGTGACGCGCCTGCCGAACCGCCAAGCGCTGATCGAGACAATCGATGCTTGGCAAACGAAGGATCAATCATTCTTCGTCCTCACCGTCTCCTTCAACCGAATTGCCGAGATCAACAATGCCTTCGGGCACGGTTCTGGTGATCAATGGTTACAAGGAACGGCTGCCTTATTACAACAAACGAAACCGGACGAGACATTTCTCGGACACCTCGGTGGTGACGAGTATGCCTTACTCGTGCCGACGAGTTACAAACAGGACGTAACGACATGCGCGCAGTCGCTACTCGACTTATCGGAAACACCGATTTCGATCGAACCGTATGCCTTGTTCGCTCGTGTCTCGGTCGGAGTCAGTCGCTATCCGGAAGACAGTACAGACGCTGTCGAACTATTGAAACACTCGTACACTGCCTTACGTCGGTCGCGTCGTGAAAATCACAGTACGATGCACCACTACGCGTCGAATCTCGATATCGATTACTACCGTCGTTATCGCCTTGAGCAAGATTTGCATTATGCGATCGAACGCGATCAACTGTTCCTCGAATATCAGCCGAAGGTCGATAGTTGGACCGGTAAAATCGTCGGACTCGAAGCGTTGATCCGCTGGCAGCACCCAGAATGGGGACGGATTCCACCGAACGACTTCATTCCGCTTGCTGAAGAAAGTGCGTTACACGTCGCGATTGGCGACTGGGTCGTTGAGACAGCCTGTCGTTCGATGCAACACTGGCAAACGACAGGGGCAGAGCTTGTTCCGATTTCCGTCAACGTCTCACCGAAACGATTCTTGATCCCTGGTTTTGAACATCACATCGAGCGGATGTTATCGACGTATCAATTGGCCCCTGAATTACTGGAACTCGAAATCACTGAGGCGGCTTTGATCATGGATGATCCAATGACGAGTCGGACGCTTGAATACGTCAGCCGAATCGGTGTTCGGATCGCACTCGACGATTTCGGGAAGGGCTATTCCTCGATGGTCTATCTGCAACGGTATCCGATCAATGTCATCAAGATCGACCGGCAGTTCGCGACGCATATCACGGATGACGCAAAAGCCCAAGCGATCGTCAAAAGCATTCTCTATATGGCAGGCGAGTTCAATCTAACCGTCGTCGCTGAAGGCATTGAGACGCTCCGGCAGCTCGATACATTCCGGACGCTCAATTGTCCAAGCATCCAAGGTTACTTGTTTAGTCGACCGGTCCCAGCTGACGTCATGGAGTCATTCCTCCTGCGCGAGATTTTGTATCCGATTGAAGCTTGTTCCTTGTCGAGCGACACGATACCGCGCTTTTCTGTTTCAGGAAAAGTCCGCATGTTGACGCATCATGCGCAATCGTTCGATTTAACCTTCTCAGACATCGAAGCTCATCAGACGAGTACGCGCGCCCTCTACTTCTCAACGAAGACGTCGTTACCGTTGTCGGATGCAACATTCGAGATTCGATTGAGTGAAGGCTTACAACTCGTCACCTGTACGGTGAGAATCACCGGGCAGGAAGATGAACATTATATCGGCGAATATACGAATCCGACAGAAGCGGAACAGATCATGCGTTTCTTCCAATCGTTACGCTATCGCCCTTGACCTCTCCACGAAGACGTTCACACACGTCTTCGTGCTTTTTTGTTATAGTAATCGTAAAGCGTTTCACTTCAGAAGGGAGGAATGGCATGCAGTCACCACTACCTACGAAACATCATCGCCGTTCTACGAAAGGTCAGCTTTTTCGACGAATCTTGATGCTGACGATTGGTGCCATCATCTTCGCGCTTGGACTCAAAGGATTCCTTGTTCCAAATAACATCATCGATGGTGGCATCGTCGGAATCTCGATCATCGGCTCAAAAGTGACGGACACGACGCTTGCCTTGTGGCTGTTCTTCTTAAACATCCCGTTCATCTTTTTCGGCTACAAACAAATCGGAAAAACGTTCGCCTTATCGACGTTATACGCAATCTTCGTCATGGCAATCGCAACAAAACTATTGGAACACATCGGTCCACTGACGAGCGTTGACTTACTCGCGACCGTCTTCGGTGGTTTGATTCTCGGAATTGGTGTTGGAATCGTCATCCGGTCGAGTGGATCCCTCGACGGAACAGAGATCCTCGCTGTCTCCTTTAGCCGTTCGACGCCGTTTTCAGTCGGTGAGATCGTGATGTTCTTCAACGTCTTCATCCTCGGCGCTGCCGGATTTGTCTTCGGTTGGGACCGGGCAATGTATTCGTTAATCACCTATTTTGTCGCCTTTAAGACGATTGATGTCGTCATCGACGGTCTCGATCAGTCGAAGAGTGTCTGGATCATTTCTGAGAACTACGAAGAGATCGGTCTTGCAATTATGGATCGCCTCGGTCGAAGCATGACGTACTTAAACGGTGAAGGTGCCTTTACCGGTGACGGCAAAAAAGTCATCTTTTGTGTCATCAGTCGCCTTGAGGAATCGAAGCTCAAAGACATCGTGCGCGACTTCGATGAACAAGCCTTTATTGCGATCGGCAACATCCATGATGTTCATGGCGGTCGCTTCAAGAAAAAAGATATCCATTAACCGAACGAAAGGAAGGAACGCGGGTGTGGAAAAAACATCGTAAGAAAATCATCAGCGGGGTGGTCATCATCGTGACGCTTGTCGTCATCGTCGTGGTCGGCATTTCTGGTTACGTCGGATCCTCGTTGACGCAACCGGAACGCGAAGCCTTGACGACGACACCGAAAAAGGCGGAAGGGCTCGACTATGAAGACGTCACCTTCCGCTCATATAAAGACCGGACGCGCCTATCGGGCTGGTGGATGCCAAGCGAAGATGCGAAGTTGACGGTCGTCTTCGCCCACGGCTACGGCAAGAACCGGGAACAAGAAGATGTTCCGGTCTTTCCGTTATTCAAGAAGTTTCACGACGCCGGCTATAACGTCCTGACGTTTGATTTTCGAGGATCCGGTGAATCGGATGGAAAACGTTCGACGGTCGGCGCAAAGGAACAAGACGATTTGCTAACGGCCGTTCGCTACGCGAAGTCGCGGTCTTCGAAACCGGTCGTCCTCTATGGCATCTCAATGGGTGCTGCAACCTCCCTCGTCACGGCACCAAAAGCTGACGTCGTTGGTGTCATCGCGGACAGTCCGTTTAGCGATCTAGAAAATTATCTATCGACGAACTTACCGGTTTGGAGTGGGTTACCGAACTTCCCGTTCACACCGGTCATCCTTGAAATCACACCACCACTGACCGGCTTGAATCCGGAGCGTGTCAAACCGATCGAAGCCGTTCGACGCATCGAGTATCCAATCCTCTTGATCCACGGAAAGGACGATGATGCGATTCCGGTGACGGAAAGCATGAAGATCCAAAAGGCGGCTCCACGGTCGGAACTCTACGTGACGGAAAACGGGGGA
Source organism: Exiguobacterium acetylicum (assembly GCF_022170825.1). Taxonomy (NCBI): domain Bacteria; kingdom Bacillati; phylum Bacillota; class Bacilli; order Caryophanales; genus Exiguobacterium; species Exiguobacterium acetylicum. The sequence continues at coordinate 2,587,375 of NZ_CP081878.1, forward strand.
CACGTCCAGTCCTATGCCCACGACCGGAAAGCGTATGAAGAGAAAGTCATGACGTACTTGTCAGATTTGCATTGATGAAAGGAGAATGACATGCAACAGTTATCATTGTTCCTAACCTTTTTCATCGCCCTGACAGTCATGACGATTGGTCTGCTCGTCTCCCGTCGTGCCGGCTATCGTTTCCCTTACGGACGAACGATTGTCTTGATCTGGACCGGTTCTGCCCTGATCGGACTAGCACTTTATTTATTACGCTAACCAAACAGCCGCCCGCTTTCCTAATGGAAAACGGGCGGCTGTTCGTTTAATAGGCTTATCGTTTTAATACGGCAGCGCCGACGATTTTCAAGACTTCCGGACGACTGAGTTTTTCTTTCCCTTTTGCAAGAGCATCGAGTGTTCCATGCGCAAGTGCAAGTGGGATATGACAAAATTCATAGATCGTCGTCTCTTTTGGGATCGAAGCGAGGTACGCGTCGGCTTCTGCGAGGTTCTCACGCGCATAAGCGAACATCGTATCCGTCGTCCAACCAGGTGGGAAGTATCCGACACCACGTTCCGCATCCTCCTGTTGGTTGCGGAGAATGTTGACGGCTTGTAACCCACGACCAAAGCCGATCGCTTGCTGTTTATCAGTCACGATTCCTGCCTTCCAGTACCAGATATCAGATAACATGACTCCGACGAGTCCTGCGACATAATACGTATACTCGTCAAGATCCGCTTCCGTCTCGACCGTCCAGTCGCGTTCTGCCCAGACAGCCATGCCTTCTGCCATCTCTGCCGTCGAATCGAGGACCTTTGGACGAATCGCAGCCGGACAGTAGGCGATCCACTCCGGTAGACGGAGTGTCACTTCCGGTAGATGCGCCGTATACGGGGCAATCAACTCAAGATACGCTGTCGCAGAAAACGTGCCTCGCATCAATAGTGCTGTCTCACGGAGCAACATCGTCTTGACGTCCGTTGCCAAGTCCTCATGGTCTTCAATCTCATCAATGGCGCGCATGCATAGATAAGCAGCACCGACCGCTTCCTGTAAGTCTTGCGATAGTCGACTGATCGGGATGTAGAAGGTGCGACTCGTCGCTTTTAATACACGGTTCGCGTCTTTTTTCAGCTGCTTCGTCTCATTCATTCCTGACAACTCCCTCTTTGGCTCAAAAGGTTTCTTTTCTCTCCATTACTATACACGATTCAACGCGTTTCAGCATTTGTTTCATGATAAGAAAGACTCCCTTTGCGCTAGATTCAGGCAAAGGGAGTCTGTTCGTCCTCGTTTGGAGCGCATCGTTTGCGAAAAAGATACGTTCCAATGACATTCAAATGGAATCATTTTTCCTGTTGTTTCAAGAGTTGTCCAATCAATCCTGTACTGCGGGACGCTTCCGTGTTCTCTTCTTGGATCGACAAGTAGACTTCTTTGCGATGGATGTCGACCTGTCGTGGTGCTTTGATGCCGAGCTTGATTTGATCGCCTTCAATCGCAAGAATCGTCAGTTCGATGTCGTCACCGATCTGAATCGCTTCTCCCGTCTTTCGTTTCAGTACGAGCATCAGTGACCACCTACTTCCGTCAGACTACCAATCAGGTGACGATTCGTGTATGTATCGTCCAAGATGATTTGTTTTGCAAGGCGTTGTTTCGTCTCCATGACGAAGGGTGCCCGTAAATTCGTCGTCGACGTCGTGAACGGATCACGTAACGTGACCGTCGTATAGACGGCGACTTGCGCCGTATCCTCGATCCCGAGTTGCTCTTTTGCTGCTTCCGGTAACTCGAAGACGTATTCTGGATCAATCCAGAATGGGTTCGTCACGACGAAGGCACATTCCGGCTGATCAATCGATTGAAACGACCAGAACGGTACACCCTCTCCGAGCGGGAGCAAGATGAAGCGTTTTGCTTCCGGAAAACCTGGTAATTCAGACGCGAAGGTGATGATTTCCGTCTCGTCAATCGTAATGGTTCCAAAAAAATCCGTTTCGATCTGCATGTCGTTATCCTTCCCCATCGAATATGCCGCCAACCGGCCACATATTCAGTTGATTTTGTTCTTGTAAGTAAATCTCGACCTGACCTTCTTTTACGGTCAGTTCCGGTCGATGCGTTTCGACATCGATCTTCGGACGATTCGCGGTATAACTTAATCGTACCTCAGCCGGTGTATAGGTCGTCTTGACTCGATCGAGGCTCCGTGGAATGAATCCGAGGGTCGTTACTTCAGCAGGAGGTGTATCATTGGCTCTCGCAATTCGCGCGACAGTTCCCCCGCCCTGCTCGATCCGCATCAGTTGATCGCCTTCGGAAGCTCCTTTTGCGACAGCTTCCTGTCCTTTTTGTCGTCCATAAGTAGCATACTGTCGAACGGACTCAAGCGCAGGAACGCGCCCCATCTCGATCCAAGCTTGTGTCGAATCGATCTCAAGACGCGCTGCGACCGTTTCAATCGATAATTCCCCACGTGGTTGTTCGATCGACAGGGAGGCAGGTGTCTGCTTCTGCTCGATTTGCGGACGTGTGATGTTCATTCCGATTCGTGCCGCCGTCTGACGCATCTCAAGATGTGGAAGATTCATCTGCCTTCACTCCTTATCGTAGGAAATCGAGTAATGTCGGTTGGATGATCCGTGCACCGGCGCTAAGCGCTGCCCGGTGTAACGTCTCGTATGACTTTAGATCCATGATGACTTTTTCCGCCTCGATGTCTTCGTTATTCGACATAACCGTTTTTGCGATGATTTCTTGATCCTCGAGCCGTGATGTATTCAAATCCATCCGGTTGACGCGTGCTCCGAGATCAGCACGTGTCTCGACCGCTCCGTTGAGCATCGCATCGATATCCTTCAACATCCCGGATAAGGCAGCGCCGTTATTGTCAGCGTTCGTACCGAGCGCATCATAGACTGTTTTCAACGTTTCGAACGTTCCCGGTCCGAAGACGCTGATCGGAGAGATGTTGACTTGGACCTCGATCCCGGAAGAGACTTCATACTGAATCGCTTCCGTCTCCTTGCCTGTCGGATCACCATCCGTGAAGACGCCTTCGATCGGTCCCGCTGCACTGGCTAAATAATTGCGCAATCCGTCCATCGAGACGAATGGTGTATCCGTCTTTGTCCCGTTGAAGATCCCTTTTTCATTGTATTTCGTGTTCGCAAGCGTCCCGATGTGTTCGATCAATTGACCGACCTCACTCTGGATCGCTTTACGTTGTGTCGCATCATACGTATCCGTCGCCGCTTGCGTCGTCAACTCACGAATCCGACTCATCGCTGACGTGACTTCGTTGAGGGCAGAATCCGTCAAGTCCATCCAGCCGGTTGCTTCGCTGGCATTTTTCTTGAACTGTTCCACTTCCCGTACTTCCGTCCGGTACCGAACGCCTTGCATCGCAACGACTGGATCTTCCGACGGACGCTGAATCTTCTTGCCACTGATCAGCTGTTCCTGAAGCGTGCTCAAGCGCTGATAGCTTGAGGATAAGTGCCCGATATTTGTTTTCGTCAACATCGTTTGTGTTACTCTCATCTATTCATCACCGTCCTACAAGTCCCATACCGTTGATGATTTTATCAAGCATCTCATCGACGGTTGTAATATTTCGTGCTGCTGCATTATAAGCATGTTGATACTGAATCATCATCGTCATCTCTTCATCAATCGAGACGGCAGACATCGACATACGGCGCTGATCCGCACTTTCCATTAAGACAGCGGCACTCTTACCGAGGCGTCCGACCTGATCGGTTGAGACCGCCATGTTACCGATGACATTCTGATAGAATGAGCCAATTGTCGTCGTCGTGTTCGATTGCGTGAATGTGATGCTCGCCGTCTTCATCTTGGCTAGTTTCAATGCCCCTTGGCTATCCCCGATATTACCGTCCGTCGACGTCGCGATGTTATCGAGACTTGCTTTGATGTCTGCACCGACTGAAATCGTTGCTGCCGTGATTTCGCCACTTGTTGACGTGAAGAAAGCATTCGATCCCGCTGTACCATCTTTTTTCACGTTCGTTGCGTGTGCTACGTTAAAGGCATCCGCGAATGTCTTTGCCATTTCATCGAGTTGGTCTTCCATCTTGACGTATTCCCCGACAGCTTTTCCGTCTCGTTCTTGTCCGTACATTTCGATTAATCCTGTTAAACGTCCTGTTGAGAAGCCACCTAGCTGATCAAACGTGTACGTCTGTGTCTCAGACTTAAAGCCTGTATACAGTCCCTGATCGTTCGTCGTGAACGTCAGTGTACCAGCTTTCGGCAGATCGGAGTCGACAGCAAGCAGTTTATCGCCGTTCGGAAACTTGATATTGACGTCGATTCGTCCTTCTGCGTTGCGTAATGCATTCCCCATCTGTCCTGTTTCAATCGCCTGAGCGTCTACTGTCACTTTTTCGAAATCAACATATTGAGCAAGCTCATCGAAGTAACGATCGCGTTCATCGTAGAGCGCGTTCGGCAAAGCACCAAGCGGTTCGACGACATGGATTTCCGTATTGATGTTATGGATTTTTTGCAAGAGGTCGTTGACTTTTTTCGTCGAGACCTCGACTTCACTCTTTAAGTCTGATTTGACTTGATTGATGGCTTTTGCCATGTAATTGAAGGTTTGCGTGAGAGTCTCTGCTTTTTGACGGACGACACTACGTGCGCCTGAGTCTTGCGGATTCGTCGACAAGGTCTGCAAGGATTCCCAGAACCCGTCGAATGCTTTTGAAAGACCCGTTTCCGACGGTTCGTTGATGATATCTTCCATCCGTCCAAATGCTGCTTCCTTCGTGCCGTAATACGAGACCTTCGTCACTTCATCCCGGTACTGCTTATCAAGCATGACGTCCCGAATGCGTTCGAGCATTTCTCCGCGGACACCAGTGCCGACTTGCCCATTTCGTCCAGATCCAAGTGAAATCGAAAGTTGCTCCGTCGTTCCCATGACGAGACGCTGACGAGAGAATCCTTCCGTTCCGGCGTTCGCAATGTTATTTCCAGTCGATTGCAGGGCCCACTGGTTCGTCGTTAATGCGCGACGCCCTGTCTCAAGCCCCATGAAAGTCGATCCCATCCGTATTCCTCCTTACGCGTTTCGATTGAAGTGTGTCTGGTTCAGTGCGGATTGTCCATATGTGAAGTCGTCCGCTTCCGGAATCAAGAGTTGGAGGTGCCAATCCAAATAGTGCAGGGATTGTTCTAGTAACTCTGCGTTTAGTGTGTTGAGCTGTCGCAGTTGACCAATTGTCTGCAACAACGTTCGGAGCGAGTCGACATCTTCCGGGTGCGTCTTGATCCACTCTGTCATCGTCACGCTTCCCATGAGTGCGAGTCGTTCTTGTTCTAGTCCTTCGATTCGCTTGATATGTACAGGTTCTTCCTTAACGATTTCAGACAAGCGGCGCATGTCATTTGCGATCAAGACCTGCTTCTTCTCTTCTGCGAGCGCAAGCAATTGAGCGTGCGCCTCATTGAGCTGATTGATGAGTTGCATTCGGTTTCTCCTTCCGAATTGAAAAAGGTTCCATTCATATAAAAAACGACCCGCGCATCCGTGCCCCGAGTCGCCTCCATTGTCTACGATGTCCCGCTTACAGGTTCAAGAAACGTTCCGCGATTTTTTTCGCATCCGGTTTATAGGTTCCATCCTGGATCGCCTGTTTGAGGGATTCAATCTTTTCAGTCCGTGACGTCTGTGTCTCGTTGAAACGCGCACGCGCTTCTGTTGAGATACTGACTTCGTCAGGACGATTCGTGCGTTGGTTTTTTGTTCCTTCTACTGATTGAGTTCTTTCGTACGTTTTGGGCATGTTCACCCATTTCGTAGAATCAATTCGCATGTGAACACCTGCTTTCTAGACTACAAGATTCTTAGTTCAAGTCCGATACGTCCTTGGTTTCGAAGAGTCAGAAGAGTCAAGCATCGCCTGGGCGAGGTCGCGTCGTAAACGATCACGACACGCGGCACAAATCGTGCCTTCACGGGAGGGCTTCCCGCAACTCTCACACATGATTTCCATTTGGGAAATCTCGGAGATCAATAAGCGCCCTTCCTTGATGTAACGGAAGACGGTATCTTGACCGACACCCGTTCCGATCTCGACATCTTTAGGTGAAGTCCGGATTTTTCGTCGTTCTCGCAGAAATTCGCGTACCTTCTCAAAATCCGTATGATCCTTTCGTATGCAATCAATACACAGTTCTGAAGATTGACGCATGACTAACTTCCCGCAAGATTTACAATTGATGACATCCATTTCCTTCACCTCGTATAGAGTATCGGCAGGAATGTTGCTTTCTTAAACACTTCGAAATAAAGTTACAGCAGAAATTTCTTTTGCTCCTGCTTCCTTCAGCCGAATCATCGCTTGACGAAGCGTTACACCGGTCGTATAGACGTCATCAATGAGCACGATGTTCTTGCCCCTGACGTCTCCAGAGACGCAAAACGGATTGCTGCGTGCAAGTCGTGCTTGTCGACCTGCCTTGCTTTGGGCTGGTCCATCGACTCGACTCAAGTAAGGAACGATTTTTCCACGCATCTGGCGTGCGATCGCTTCTGCTTGATTGAAACGACGGTCCGCGAGACGCTCGATGCTTAACGGTATCGGCACAAGAACAGCTTGTTTGATTTTTACCTTCTTCAAGTCATCGGTAAACATCTCAAGCAACGCGGTATCACCGAGAAACTTGAACCGGTACATGAAGGTTTTTGCTACGTCATTGTACAAATAAAGAGGTGTTGTTTGGAGCGTCAGCCCTTGTTTTCGCCATTCTGTGCAGTCCGAACAACACGTCGAACCTGGCTTCCCACAATCGACGCATTCCCCTCTTTTTACAAACTTTATTTTACAGGTCGGACAGGTCACTTGCCTAGTCCATAGATTTCCGAGTTCCCAACTAGGTAGATAGACCTCTTGACAGAATAAGCATCGGCTCATGGTCGCACAGCGTTCGCTTTCTTAATCTGATGGATTGCTTCGTACATCGCGTCACTCCGGTCATTGGCGCAAAATAAAATGTCACCATCCGGATATGCCGACGATCGTCCGACTCGTCCGCTGATTTGAATCAACGCTGCCGTACTGAACCCTTGATCAGCATCCAGAATCGCGACTTGAACGTTTTCGATCGTCACACCCCGCTCAAGAATCGTCGTCGTCAGTAAGATTCCTGTTGATTGTCGAAAACGCTGCACCTTCTCAACGCGTTCCGAATCCGCAGCATGGACTTTCTCGACGTCATAGCCTGCCGTTGCGAATCGTTTTTGCCATCGCTCGAGTTCCGCGATGCGTGAGACGAACACAAGACGTGGTACAGCAGCATGACGTGCCAACCAATCGAACACGATTTGTTCTGTATAAGGTACAACGAGCTTCGGAACTGGTAACGGATACCCATGATAACGGCGCATCAATCGCACCGTCGGAAAACGCCGATGCCAAAACGAAGGCGTTGCACTTAATAAGATCAGTGCAGCGTCTTTCGTCATCGCTCGCTTGACGTAGCGATTTAGCGTTCGGTCAAGCCGGTACGGAAACGCATCGACCTCATCTAAAAAGACGACATCGAAACAATTCCGGTAATGAATCAATTGATGCGTCGTACTAACTGTGATGTCACCGAGCTCGAGACGTTCAGACGAACCACCGTACAACGAGACGATGGAAGCGTCTGTAAATGCTCGTTTTAAATGTCCCGTCAATTCCCGAACGACATCTGCCCGTGGTGCTGCGACAAGCACACGGCGTCCGCTAGCGAGAGCGTCGGCGATCCCCGGAAAGAGCATCGGTGTCTTCCCGGCGCCGCACACGGCATGGACGAGAAGCCGTTTGTTAGTTAGAACCGTTCGTTGAATCGCTTGAGCAACGCGTAGTTGCGCCGGCGTCAACGTCAACGGTCCATGTTGGGCTGGTGTCACTGGATCAAGTTTTCGTCGATCTGTCACGAGCCGTCCACAGCTTCGCAGTTTACCGTAGGCGAGACATTTCCGACAATAATAACAGGCTTTTCCACACGTACAAGCACCCCGTACCGGAAGCGCGCCACACCTTTGGCAACGCCACGTCACAGCTGGCATGTATCGATATGTTTCGTTTGGTGTGTCCATCCATTCAACAGGTACGAGTCGTCCTCGAAGATCCATCGTCATCTCTCCTTTTCTGTTTCGTCTTTTCTCGAGGACGCTCGCTATCTCCTTGTCGGCATTCCACCGCTCTCTTTGAGTTTTTGACTTGACCAATTCGAAACAACATCAGCCTCGAAACTTTCATCAATCGTTTTAGATAAACGCATTCATGAAATTCAAGGATTTTAACAAAACAAAAGCAGCAGGTATCCTCATGAAGAGAATTCCTACTGCTTCCGCTCTTATCTTATTCTGCTGCGTGATACCATGTGACACCGATTGCCCCTGGTCCGAGGTGTGTACCGATGACGGGTCCAAAAACACTCATCTCGATGCGTGCCTGCGGGAAAAGTGTCTTCAGTTCGGCGATCTCTGCTTCTGCTTTCGCAGAATCCTCAGCATGGATGACACCGATGACATACCCTGTACCGTCACCGTGGATATCTTCCTTCATCATTTCCTCAATCCGGTTGACCGCCCGCTTGAACGTTCGAATCTTTTCGAACGGAACGATTTTTCCATCAACGAAATGAAGGACTGGCTTGATTTTTAGGAACGAGCCAACAAATGCCTGCGCGACACTCAAACGTCCACCACGCTGGAGATGTTCGAGATCGTCGACGACGAAATAGGCACGAATCTGTTCCTTCAATGTCTCAAGACGATTAACGATTGTCTCTGCCGTGGCTCCTGCATCTCGCAAACGAACGGCTTCTTGGACGAGAAACGCTTGCGGCATACAGGAAATACGTGAATCGACTGGATGGACGTTGACATGATCCACCATCATGTTGATCGTATGTAACGCTTGGTACGTTCCACTGATCCCGCTCGATAGTGTAATACCGATGATATCCGTTCCTTCTGGTAACTGCTCAAACGACGCCACGAGATCACCGATGTTCGGTTGTGAGGTCGTCGGGAGGCTGCCCGTCTGGATGCGTTCATAAAATTCAGCTACTGAGATATCAAACCCTTCCCGGTAGGCGTCACCGTCGAAGATGACACTAAGTGGTGCGACGTGCACTTGATGTTCTTCACAATAGGTAGTTGGCAGATAGGCTGTGCTATCCGTTAAGATCACAATCTGGCTCATCCGTGAATTTCCTCGCTTTTATAGTTCCGTCGTGACGTTACCAAATACGACACGCCACAATCGCTTATAAGTGTAGCATTATTTACTGGATAAAAAAAGAAAGACGGGAGCCTCTGCTCCTGTCTTTCAAGATGTCAGACGACGACCCATCCGCGACGGATCGATTCGACGACGGCACCCGTTCGGTCCGGGACATTCATCTTCCGAAGGATCGATGAAACGTGGTTCTTGACTGTCTTTTCACTGATATATAACGTGTCACTGATCGCACGATTCGAGAATCCGTCCGCCAGTAATTGCAAGACTTCACATTCGCGACGTGTCAAGACGTGCAGTGGTGCTTCCGCAACCCGTTTTTCAACAGGTTGTGACGCCATCGTTTGTTTCATCTTCATCAAACGACGATATTCCTGCAACAAGTTCGGCGTGACTTTCGGGTGGACGTATCCACCTTCACGGTACACGGAACGAATCGCATTGACGAGTTCATCCGTTGCCATTTCTTTTAAGAGGTAACCGACTGCACCGGCACCAAGAGCGTGCATGACATACGTCTCATCATCATGAATCGATAAGATGATGACACGAACGTCCGGATAGACTTCCATCAGACGTTTTGTTGCTTCAACACCATTGACTTGCGGCATGTTGATATCCATTAAGACGATATCCGGTTGATGGGTTTCGACGAGCGAGATGACTTCCGCTCCGCTTTCTCCCTCCGCTACGACGACGAACTCTTCTTCGAAATCAAGAATTCGTTTAACGCCTTCGCGGAATAACTGATGATCGTCGACGATGACTACTTTCACTTGCTCGTTGTTCACAGTGTTTCCCCTCTCGCTTCAGATTCCTCAATTGGAATCTTTACCTTGATGACCGTACCTTTTCCGGGCTGCGTCTCGATATCGAATTCACCATCGATCAATTCGATCCGTTCACGCATGCCGACGAGTCCGAATGACTCGTCACACGACGCGACGATGGAATCAAAATCAAATCCAACGCCATTATCCTTCACATGGATTCGTACGGAATGTTGATATTGTTCTATGATAATACGAATGTCACTCGCTTTGGAATGCTTAACTGCATTTTGGACTGCTTCTTGCACGATTCGGAAGACGGCGACCTCATACGTCGAATCGATGCGTTCACCGCCTCCTAAATAATTGAAGTGAACCGGAATATTCGAAATTTCTTGAATATGGCGAAGATAACGTTCAAGCGTCGGAACGAATCCGAGATCGTCAAGCGTCATCGGACGTAAATCATAGATAATCCGACGGATATCGGCAAGCCCATCCCGAATCAACGTCCGCAGACGGTGAATTTCTTCAAAAGCTGCCTCTGCCCCATTGTGCTGGTGAATCTTTTCAATTAAATCTGCCCGGATCAAAACGTGGGCAAGTGTCTGTGCTGGACCATCATGCATGTCGCGCGATAGGCGGCGACGTTCATTTTCGGCGGACTGGAAGACTTTTAAACCCATCTCCTGTTTTTGCATCGCCTTTTCATATTTTTCATTCATCATCTGCATATCGTCCGTCAAGAAGTTGAGGACGACCGAGACACGTCCAATCAATTGATCCGCTCGTTCGATTGTCTCATCGAGCTGAATCAGTCGGCGTTCGAGCTCATCGCGACGCTTTCGGCAATTCATCTCGTCTCGTTGGTTGATGAACGATTCGAGTTGCAATGCGTTCGCAGTCTCATAGGCCGACCGGACATCCTGTTCCGAGTAGCTGTCGAAGTTCTTACTGACGACGACGAGTCGCGCTTTCGCATCCTTGATATGGCGTTCGAGTCGTTCTGCTTCTTTTATATAGTCGTGCACCCGAATCTTCAGGTCGCGTAATTCTTGCTGAATTTCGGCATATTGTTCGCGAGAACTTTCCGTAATCCGGACGATTTCTTCCCGACTCTCTTCTACGACGCCGATGATGTTCTGTACGATATCATTCAAGGATAGCCGCTCCCTCATCTCATTCGTCATGGTACTCCCTCCATTCCTTGCCAGTCGTCTACGGTTGTCTCTCTCTTGGAACGTCGTTATGCTAGAAAGAACTAGTTAACGAGGAGGACATTTTTGATTATGACATTATCTAATTATTATACAGTAAAAGAAAACGGTTTCCACGAAATCATTATCCAAAAGTCACGATTCATCACCTATTTAGCCCGTGCAACGACCGAAGAACAAGCCCAGGCGTTCATTTCCGAGCTGAAAAAAAAACATCACGATGCGAACCATAATTGCTCTGCCTACGTCATCGGTGAGCGAAATGAGATTCAAAAAGCGAATGATGATGGTGAACCGAGCGGAACCGCTGGTGTTCCGATGCTCGAAGTCTTAAAAAAGCGTGACTTGCGCGATACGGTCGTCGTCGTAACAAGGTATTTTGGCGGCATCAAGCTGGGTGGTGGTGGACTGATTCGCGCGTATGGTTCGAGTGTCTCTGAAGCACTTAACGCGGTCGGTGTCGTCGAACGAATCGAGCATACCGTTGTTTCCGTCAACGTCGACTACACGTGGCTCGGAAAGCTCGAGAACGAACTCCGGGCAAGTGTCCATCCGATTGATCAGATTCATTACCTCGATCAGGTTCAGATCGACGTCCTCGTCAAGACAGCCGATGTCCCTGATTTTCTAGACTGGATGACGAACATGACGAACGGTCAAGCTGATTTGTCAAGCGGCTCTACGCGCTACCTCGAACGTGACATTATTTCCTGACCTGCTATACTGATTGTAAAGAATTTTAAAGTTTTTTAAAAATTCAGTAATGTTAGGAGTTAATGAAGGTGGAAGAGCGAACCCGCAGTAATAAAAAACAGATAAAGAAAAAACGTTCGTGGTTTAAGGTGTTCGTGATCAGTTTTCTGGTCGTGCTCGTAGGTGGAGGTGCGACCTTCGCTTACGTCGCGTATAAGACGTTCCAGACTGCAAATGATGCAAACGTCGATTTAGCGCGCGGTGACAAGTCTGAGAAACGAGAAGCTGCCATTGATTTGACGAAAGACCACTTTTCCGTTCTGCTCGTCGGGACGGATGAACGCCCTGGCGACACCTCCTCACGTGCCGATACGATGATCGTCGCGACATTCAACAAGGACGATCAAACTGTTGATATGGTTAGCATCCCCCGTGATTCACTCGTCGAGATTCCTTCTGTCGGCTATGAGGATAAAATCAATCACTCTTATGCCTTTGGTGGCATCGATTCAACGATTGAAACCGTCGAGACATTGCTCGATATTCCAATCGACTATTATGCATCGATCAACTTCAATGGTGTCGTCGCAATCGTTGACGCCTTAGGTGGTATCGATGTCGACGTCAAGTTACCGATTGATACACTCGACTCGTCCGATAAACGCAATGGCGTCAAATTGGAACCGGGTCAACAGACGTTGAACGGAGAGGAAGCACTCGCTTATGCCCGAATGCGTTATCAAGATCCTGAAGGTGATATCGGTCGGACAAAACGTCAACAACAAATCGTCGAAGCCATCATCGATCAGTCGACATCATTTGGTTCAATCACGAAATTGAACAGTTTAATGGATGCGACCGGTGACAACTTCCAGACGAACATGTCGTTGACGGAAGCGTTCCAATTGCAACCATTCGTTAAAAAAATCGGATCAATCAATCGGATTGATCTTAAAGGAACGGACACGAAAATCAATGGTGCTTATTATTACCAGCTCGATCCAACATCACTGGCTGACGCGAAGACGACATTGAAGGAACAACTCAATTTGCCAATCGATGAGACGACGGACAGCATCACGTCGGAGGCTGCAAATGATTCGTTCACTCCAAGCAACTGATCATGCATCACTGCTGGAATTACAACGTCGCGCTTATCAGATAGAAGCCGCATTACTCGACGCTACTGATTTCCCGCCATTACGCGAAACGATTGATGACATCAACACTGAATCACCGATTGGTTTTGTTTATGTGATCGACGATGTCGTCACTGGTGCTGTCACGATTGATGATTTGACAATCACCCGACTTGTCGTCGACCCTGCATACTTCCGTCAAGGAATTGCACAGTCGTTGCTACAACATGTGTTCGAACAAAGTCACGCTAAACACGTCATGACCGGTGCACGGAATCTACCAGCACTTACGCTCTATGCTCATTTTGGCTTCACGGAAGTCCGCCGCGAGTGGTACGAAGAAATCGAACTCGTCTTTTTGACTCGACTCTGACGCGATAGTATAAGTGAAAATAAAGAAGCAGTAGACCGAAGACAAAGTGTAATTTTTCTCTTAGCGAGAAAGATTGCACTTTTTTTGTTCATCTCGAATCGTTTTCCTGGGACAAGCATCGCGCCGCTTCACTTCGTTGCAGGGTCGCTCCTGCTTGTTTTTCCCTAGGAAGCGATTTCGAGTGAACAAAACGCTTCTCTCCTTTTTCTTCTGGGTGTAAAAAGTAGAAACGAAGAAGGAAGAGGACTCTCTATGACGGGTAAGACAGATCACCACCATTGATTAGAGCATGTCATCATCACATTGGAACAACTGGTCTCTTAGGACCGGTTTGTTCGTAAAATCGATGCGGTTATCCATGTTTTATTCGTATTTTAGTCGCTACTACATACAACAAACCCTCATTTCAATTACAAAATGAGGGTTTGTCTACAATTTGAAGCTGCAGACCGATGTCTACTGCTTCTTTGTGCGGTTTAAAAGAATAGGAATCCAAGGGCGGCTCCAATCAACACGATCCGTAACGGCGACTGTTTATAAAAACGGAGTAAACAGAACAAACCAAAGGCAATCAAGAAATCAAGACCACTCTTGATGCTTGACGTAAAGATCGGATCATAAAGAGCAGCAAGTAGAATCCCAACGACGGCGGCGTTGACTCCAATCAACATCCGTCCAACTGCTTGGTTCTTCCGAATTCGATCCCAGTACGGTAAGACACCGATAACGAGTAGGAATCCGGGTAGGAAAATAGCAAGCGTCGCAAGAAGACCACCGGATACACCAGAGACGATCGTACCGAGATACGTCGCAAATGTGAAGAGTGGTCCAGGTACCGCTTGCGCTGCGGCATACCCAGCAAGGAACGTATCCGTATTCATCAGTCCCGGTACGAGCAGTTGCTCAAGGAACGGCAAGACGACGTGTCCGCCACCAAAGACGAGGGCTCCGGCACTGTACATGATACTCGTCAATTGGATGGTTCCTGTCGTTGCTTGAGCGAGAAAAGGCGTGACGACGAGTAACACGAAAAACAAGACGAGAGCGGTGACGCTAAGGAAGCGCGGTACGCGAATCGACAAGGATCCACCTGTTGCCGTCTCTTCTTTGAACCAGAAGAATGCAAGAAGACCTGCCAGCAACAAGACACCGACTTGCGCCAGCGGGTGTGCAATCAACAGTACACCGGCTAACGCCAGCAACATCAAGGTCATGCGTTTGACACCGGTCGCAAGCTTCATTCCCATGCCAAGAACGGCGTCAGCAACGATCGCAACAGCAACGAGCTTCAAGCCATGAATGAATCCGGCCTCTGCGACATCGAACTGCGTCGCAAGAATCGCGAATAGAATCAAAGCGATACTCGACGGTAACGTGAAGCCAACAAACGAAATGATCGCCCCTGCTACTCCACCACGAATCAGACCGATGCCCATACCGACCTGACTCGAAGCGGGACCGGGGAGGAATTGACAGAGTGCTACTAAATCAGCGTATGCTTTCTCATCAATCCATTTTTTCCGTTTGACATATTCTTCATAAAAATACCCAAGATGGGCGACTGGACCTCCGAACGACGTCAGTCCGAGCTTGAACGATACAAGAAAGATTTCGATAAGACGATTCATGCTTCACCTCCATCTCTCATTGTATAAAATATTTGTTAAGTTCTTGTGAACTTCATCGTTTTTTATTACCATAAGTACCTTTTCGCCACAATTTCTCCATGGGACCTTGTGGATGATGCTGGAGATATTTGTTCGAAGCGATACCTTGTGTAATCAAAAGTAGGAATACAAGTAACAGACCTTGCCATAACGGCGTCGTTCCATGTTGTCCACTGAAGAAGACGAACACGGTAAAGACGAGTGTATGCATCAAATAATTCGTCAATGCCATCCGACCTAGTCCAGCAAACCATTGCATTCGTCCAGCACGAACGAGTAAGGCGACAGCACAGGCATACGTGATCGCAAGCGTGCGTCCTGATAGCCAGACGTAAAACAGATTGATTGATCCGTCCGGTACGTCAGCATGCGCTTGAATGATTCCTGCGAACGATGGAACTGTCAGCAGTAAGCTGATTCCAAGTGCCCACCAGAGGAAACGATTCGATGGCGGTCGTGTACTGAAACGTTCCATCAAGTAGGCTCCAATCAGGAACAATGATAAAATTTCCGGCCAAATGACACCGGAATTCATAAGGGCTTCCGGTAATTGAACCGTCGCGTGATGCCACAAAAATCCGAGAAGATCGCGCGATGCGACGAACGACTGAAGTGTCTTTTCCAGCTCGACGACGGGAGAATCGCCAAATTGACGAGCTCCCCAAAAAATAAGTAGATAGAGCAGAATGGCATAGATTTGGAATGCTATTGCAAACAAGAGTTTCGTGATTGGCTTGGTTTTTGCAAATAATAACAAGATAAAACCGGTCAGTGCATACGTATGTAAGATATCTCCCTGCCAGACGACAAGATGCACGAGACCGATGAGAAGCAGAATCCCGAGCCGTCTTGCGAAAATCGTCATCGGTAGACCACGTTGGCGCAACCGATTGATGAACAAATAAAAACCGGCTCCAAACAGGACGCTAAACAAAGTATAAAATTTCGTCTGGATGAAGAGATCAAATAGTAGACGAATCGATTGGTCTATTTCCCCCATCATCGCATTCGGTCGATCGCCTAGAAAACTCGGCATGTTGACGAATAAGATCCCGCATAACGCAAAACCTCGTAACACATCTAAGTAGACGATGCGTTGATTCAATTGTTGTTCCAATAGAGCACTCCCTTTCTGAAAAAAGACCGCTCACACGGATGAGCGGTCTTTTATGGTATACGTTATTTCGATGTAAAACGTTCCAACAAATTCAACAATGGTCGATAGCGTTCGCCAAGCAAACCGAGCGATTCAACGAGAATGTCGAGGACGATCAGTAACATGATGAGTGAGACCAGGGCGCCGAGCGAATTCGTCTGTGAAAAGAGAATCGCCGTCATCCCGAAGATGGCACACAGCCCGTAAATGACGAGAACGGCTTGTCGCATCGTAAAGCCAAGATCAAGCAACCGGTGATGCAGATGGGCTTTATCCGGTGCAAATGGTGGTTTTCCTTGCAATACTCGCCGAACGATCGCAAACAACGTATCGGAGATCGGAATTCCGAGCAAGATGACCGGAACAGCAAGCGAGAACAGTGTCACATTCTTGAACCCAAGAAGTGACAAGACACCGAGCATATAGCCGAGGAAGAGCGCTCCGGTATCACCCATGAAGATCTTCGCCGGATAAAAATTATGAAACAAGAAGCCTAACGTACTCATCAATAAGAGAATCGCGACAATCGTCACGTAGACGTTTCCTTGGATGACGGCAAGACTGATCAATGTCAACAAAACAATACTCGAGACACCGGCTGCTAGTCCATCTAATCCGTCAATCAAGTTGACGGCGTTCGTGATTCCGATGACCCAAAGGAACGTCAATGGAACACTCCACCAACCGAGATAGAGCTGTTGGTCGAACGGTAGATTGATGAACTCGATCCGAATCCCACCGTTGAGGACGATGACAGCGGCAACGATTTGCCCCATCAGCTTCAAACGGGCATTGAGTTGGAATCGATCGTCAAGTGCACCTGTCAAAATAATAACGAACCCACCGACTAAAATATGCGTCGCGTACGGACTCGAAGGTTGTAAGATAAAATATCCGATCATGAAGGCGATATAGATCGCTAATCCGCCAAGTCGCGGCATGATTCGGACGTGTACTTTTCGCGCGTCTGGACTGTCAACGGCACCGACTGCAATCGCAAAGCGTTTCACGACGGGTGTGATCAGTAAGGCGGCGATAAAACAGACGATGGACGCAGTCCATAACATAGTAACATCACGCTCCTGCGCGAATTATATCATAAAAAAAAAGAGCCGACGAGCGGCTCTTACATGAAGATTGGTACTTCAGCTGCTGGATCATATGTATAGATACCGCGTCCGACTTTTTTAATGGCAGGGTTTGCCTGTTCGACTTTTGCCATCAGTTGGTAGATGTTACTAATTTGATGACGGTAACGCAGTTCGAGCTCCATTTGAATGTCTCGTGCTGTCATTGATTCACGCTCTCGCATTAAATCACTGATTTGATGTACGTAGACTTCTAGTGGATAACGCTGATTGACGCGACGTTGTTTTAACGGACGCTCATGTGTGACGGCGATTTCTTGCGAATGTTCTCCCGTTCCACGACTTAGTTCCGAGATTAAATACTCGGCACGACGCTGCAAGCGACGGTATTCCTCTTCGATTTCCATTAGTTCGCGGTAGATATGTTCACTGTTACCCATTCCTTGCCCCTCTTTCCTTTTTTATACATTAATGTTTCAATCATGTTTCATTTGTATGTATTTTGAAATATTTTAAACTATAATTTGTCTTGATAATATATAATTTCTTTAATTATTTAATTATCCTGTAATATTTTCATATCCTTACCGATAAATTGGCTACACCTCATATTAACAGAAAGGAGTGAAAACGGAACATATAATTTCGACATTTAACTATTTTAATAATACTTAAGTTCTACTAATCCAATATATATCTTTCTTATTTTACCGAAAAGGAGACTGGAAATTTAATGGGCAAATTACCTAAAACACTTCGGACCGCTCTAGTACTTTCGTTGGTATCCGGTTGCTTCGCCTCTACTTCTACTGTATCGGCTGCTTCTGGGACAACCTTTACGAAAACTTCGTATCAGACGACAGATGCCTTGAATCTACGCAGTTCGAACTCGACGTCTTCTAAAAAATTGCTGACGATCCCGAAGACGACGAAAGTCACGTCAAGCTATCGTAAAGGCACGTGGTATAAGCTGTCTTATAAAGGAAAGACGGGGTATGTGACCGGGTCGTACCTGAAGAAGATCGAGAGCGGTACGTCCTTTACGAAGACGTCTTACAAGACGACGGATGCTCTATCCTTGCGCAGTGCAGCAACGACGTCTTCTACACGATTGTTGACGATCCCAAAAGGTGCAGGCGTACAATCCAGTTTTAAAACTGGAAGTTGGTATAAAGTGACCTATGCGAATAAGACGGGATATGTGTCTGGTTCTTATCTAAAGAAAGTGACCGCCCCAGCAAAAACGACGGTCTATACGACGACGGATCGCTTGAATTTCCGTACTTCTCCTTCAACGTCCGGAAAAGTACTGACGACGATTCCGAGCGGGACTGCCGTCCATTCGCTCGCCGTTAAATCGAATTGGCACACGGTCCAGTACCAAGGAAAAACGGGTTATGTCATGGGAACGTATCTCAAGAAGGGCACTTCCGTACCTGCCTCGACGACTGGAAACGTCGATTATAGTGGTTCGAAGATGTATGTGTTGATCCCGTCAGGTAGCAGCGTTGCGCTCCGTGCGAGTGCATCGACGCTCAGTGGTCAAGTAGCTCGTCTTGGACGCGGTACACCGGTTGCTGTCACGAATTCACGCCATCAAACGAAAGGCTTCGTCGCCGTTCGCACGGCAAGTGGTCAGAGCGGTTATGTCGACGCAACATATCTAACGTTGTTCCAACCGGCACCATCGAATCGCCCATTACTCGTCCTCGACCCAGGTCATGGTGGATACGATGCGGGTGCAGTTCGTTACGGCGTCGCTGAACGTGACATCGTCCTTGCGGTGACGAAACAAGTCGCTGAGCGGCTTGCTGGCAAAGTCGATGTGACGATGTCTCGCTATACGAACGACTATTATCCGTCACTTGGAGAACGGAGTGCCCTAGCGAACAGTCATGCGACGACTGCGTTCGTCAGTGTCCATATTAATGCTTCAACGAGTACACAAGCATATGGAGCAGAGACCTTCTATTATAAAGGAGCTTCTTCGATCAACCTCGCTCGTAACGTTCAGCAACGTCTCGTCTCATACGCTGGCATGCGCGACCGGAACGTTCACTATGCGAACTATGCTGTCATTCGTGGTACAAAAGCACCGTCGATCTTAGCGGAACTCGGGTTCCTCTCAAACAGCGCGGATCGTGCGAAACTCACGAACGCGACGTATCAGTCACGCTACGCGCAAGCAATCGCGGACGGGATTCTCGCTTCACTTTAAATCAACACCATACCAAAAAGGATCGCTCAGGGAAGCGATCCTTTTTGCATACACATAACTTTCAAGGAATGTCTTTCACCATCAGGGAATGGTTCAGACAAGGGAGCGACTAGCGAGGATTTGCTCAAGGGATAGCAAATCTGTCGAATCGACACGATAGTCTGCCTCATGGAGCGCCGACTCCGGTCCGACTCCGACGGCATACATGCCGGCAGCGTGGATGGCAGTGATGCCAGCTGTTGCATCTTCTACACCGATGCAACGACTCGGTTCGACGTCGAGTGCTTCTGCAGCACGGAGAAACACTTCAGGGTGTGGTTTCGATTGTGCAACGGTCGCAGCGTCTACGATGTCATCGAAATAGTGTCGAACTTTTAATGCCTCGACGACCATCAGCGCATTTTTAGAAGCGGACGCCATTCCGATCTTCAGCCCAGCGTTTCGGATTTCATCGAGGAATGCAGTGATTCCAGGAAGAAGATCCTGCTCAGAGATATGTTGGATCAATGTGACATAGTGTTCATTCTTCTTCGCAGCGAGTGCTAGCTTCTCATCTTCCGAAAAAGCGTCCTGTTTTCCACCGAGCGCAAGGATACGCTCGAGTGAATCCATTCGGCTGACACCTTTTAATGTCTCATTGAACTCCCGGTCGAACGGGATATTCAAATCCTCTCCTAGTTGTTTCCACGCTAAGTAGTGATACTCTGCTGTATCGGTAATTACGCCGTCTAAATCAAAAATGACCGCTTCGATCGTTGGTGCCATCCGACATCCATCCTTTCTTCCATCGTCCATGAAAGGCAAGAAATCGAATGACTTTGCGCAAACGATTGCACTTGCCTCATGAATAATTCTACTGGTTCTCTCGAATCTTTGCAAGCGTTATCAAATATTTCTGATTCTTTGTTTTTATATGAGGTATTTTACTTTTTAGATAACGCTTTCAATTTTAAGGGAATATTTTACTTATTTCGTTCTTTACTATTCGTTTTACATTTTTTAACTGCTATAATGACCTCATAGCATATGAGGGAGTGACGAAGATGTTTCAACGTGTCAAACAGTTGTTGAATGATCAAAGTCGAAGAATTCATCGTTATGAAAAAATTGTAACGACGATCAATAGCCTAGAACGAGAAATGGAGCAAACATCAGATCAAGCGTTACGGGAGTTGACCGTCTCATTACGTGAGCGGCTACAAGCTGGGGAACGAATCGATGCCATCACACCAATGGCGTTCGCGCTTGTCAGAGAAGCAAGTAAACGAACGCTCGGCTTACGACATTATGACGTCCAGCTCATGGGCGGACTTGCGTTACTCGAAGGACAAATCGCTGAAATGGCGACGGGTGAAGGAAAGACACTCGTTGCTTCCCTTGCGAGCTTTACGCAAGCGTTACACGGAAAAGGTGTTCACGTCATTACCGTCAACGAATATCTTGCACAACGCGATGCCGAGCAAATCGGTCAGATTCACCGTTTTTTGGGGCTTCAGGTCGGTATCAACTCGGCGGAAGCTACGTTTGATGAAAAACGAATTGCTTACGCAGCGGATATTACATATGGTGTCGGGACCGAATTTGGATTCGATTACTTACGAGACCATCTGATCATGGAACCGACGGAACGTCTGCAGCGTCCTCTTCACTTCGCTTTGATTGACGAAGTCGATAGCATTTTGATCGATGAAGCGAAAACGCCACTCATCATGGCGGAGCGAGACAGCGTCCACGAAGGTTTACAACAACTCGTCCGTCATGTCGTCCAGACGTTTGAGGATGAACGAGATTATACGTTTGATGAAGAAATCAAAGCGGTCGCTTTGACCGATCATGGAATCGAGACGATTGAAGAAGCGTTTGCGATTGATCATCTGTTTGCGGCCGAGCATTCCGTCCTCTTCCACTACGTCATCCAAGCCTTACGTGCCCATGTCGTGCTCAAGCGGGATGTCGATTACATCATCAAGGATCAAAAAATCGCGCTCGTCGATCTCTTTACTGGTCGCCTGATGGAGGGTCGTAGTCTCTCCGACGGGTTACACCAAGCGCTCGAGGCAAAAGAAGGCGTGCCAGTCACGGAGGAGAACCGGACAACAGCGCAAATCACGATTCAGCATTACTTCCGCCTCTATCATCAAGTAGCAGGAATGACTGGGACGGCAGCCACGTCACGCGAAGAATTCCAAAAGACGTACGGGATGGACGTCGTAACGATTCCATCGAATCGTCCTAAAATCCGGATGGATGCAGAGGACGTCATCTTTGCGACGCGTGACGAAAAACTCGAAGCAATCGCACTGGCGACGAAATCGGCACACGTCACGGGACGCCCCGTTCTAATCGGAACATCGTCAATCGAACAGTCCCTGCGCGTTGCGAAAACACTCGACGCTCACGGACTTACCTATGAGATCCTAAACGCCAAAACTGTCGATCAAGAAGTCCGGATCATCGCTTCTGCCGGACAAGCAGGCCGGATCACGATTGCGACGAACATGGCAGGACGCGGAACGGATATCTTACTCGACGAAACGGCGCAACAACAAGGCGGTTTGTTCGTCATCGGAACTGAACGTCATGAGTCGATTCGGATCGACAATCAACTCCGTGGTCGGGCAGGTCGTCAAGGTGACCCTGGATTGACACAATTTTATCTCTCGCTCGAAGATGAATTACCTCGTCGCTTCGCGCGTGATCGTCTAGCGCGCGTACAACAAAAAGTACGAGTTGCTTCCGGTCCGCTTGCTACGCGTGACGTTCGGGATTTATTGCAATTTGCTCAGTCGACGTGTGAGTCTGTCAATCGGAGTGTCCGGGATGAACTTGTCCAGCTCGAAGAAGTCATCAGTGAACAACGACAAGCCATCTATCATCTCCGCAACAGAATCGTTGACGCGACGTCACTTGAAGACATCGTCCAACCGTTTGCCGGACGTGTTCTTCCGTCGATCATCGACCAAACGCTTTCTGACGATCTTGTCCCGGAAGAATGGCCGCTCGCCTTCGTCGTGACGGAGCTCGAACAATTACTTCATCAACCGGTCACCTTAGAACGACTAGAAACGATCGACGAAATGAAACGACAACTCGAGCCGTTGATTGCGGAAACCGAAGCCTTACTCGTTGCCCATGTTGAGGCTGAAAAAGAGACCGTTAAACGTTTCATCCTCCTTGCACTCGATGAGCAGTGGACACGACATTTGACGGCGATGAACACATTAAAAGAAGGGATCCACCTCCGGGGTTATGGTCAAGAACAACCCGTTCGCATCTTTGAACGGGAAGGAATGGATTACTTCGAATATGCCATTGCGAGTTTTGAGAAGCAGGTCCTTTCTGGCATCTGCCGCGCCGAACAGACACAGGATAGCGAAGGAGAGCTGCACCATGCACACGTCGAATGAAGCGTTTCGTCCCCCACTCTATTTCACGGAGGACATGCCGATCGTCAAGGAAGATGAATACGTCTTCCGTCACGTCGCGAAACAATTGCCTGAATTACACGTCAATCAGATGGCGATCCATCTGTTTCAAGTCTTATCTCGTCGTCCGCTTCACGTCATCGCCCTGTTCCAAAACACGTTAGACCGATCGTTTCATCTGAATGATCTCGTTGTCCTTGCTTTATCTGGTGACGAGCTCGTTGCTCGCAAAGTACTCAGTATCGAAGAAGTCCCAGTCATCCTTCCGATGGCGACGCTACCGCTTTGGTTGACGTTCGAAGAAGACGAATGTTTTGTCGATCTCGAACAGTTGACGGAGCCACTGCAGCTCGTCTTCTCGAGTGAGACGCTGACGGAACTCTTCATCGAGGACGACTTCACAGAAGCTGAGCAGCGGATCATCCGTCAAGTTGCTTATTCGCACCCGACACCACCAGCAGACGGGTGGTCGTTATTACCGGTCTCGATCATGCGCGAACCGGACGTTGTGACTGCGACCGTCCTCGTTCGTAATGCCAGCGCTCAGACGCTGACGCTCGATACGCTTACCTTTGAACTGATGGATGATGAGACACCACTCGCAGACATTACCCATCCTGGATTGTCGTTACCCGCTCATAGCCAACACGCGATCCGTCTCCGTTTTTCCTGCACCGCCCCACATGTCGATGCTTTCGGACTTCGCTATCTCCCACCTTCTTCATAAAAAAACGTCTCGGCACACAAGTTGCCGAGACGTTTTCCTTATCCTTTTAAGAGTCCGATGACACGGACGTTGATTGCTTTTGGTTGGAACGCGAGCATGTTTTCCATGTCTTGCGCGATCCGTTCTTGGACTTTTCCAGCTGTCTTGATGATCGACATGCCGTATTTGATATGGACGGACAAGCTAACTGTGATATCGCCGCCGACATCTTCGACTTTCACAAGTTTGACCATCTGTTTTTCCTGCAGTTTCGAATCATCTGCTGTAAACGCGATGCCTTCCGTTTCTTGAACAGCAACGCCTGCGATGACCTCGATGACTTGTTGCGAGACGTTCACGACACCATCTGCGTTATTTAAATTATATGACATACCTTCCACGCCCTTCGTCTAGTAATCCATCTATCTTAAAGTGTAATGCATTCCGTCTTATTTTGAAAGGTCTTCCCGTTTCTCGACGATCGGGCGAATGTCGATCTCAATCAAAGGACGGAGGACACGGACGACGAGCGGGTGTATGATGATACCAACGATCAGTAAAGCCGCGCCGATCATGATCAGTAAGGCAAGCCATGCTTGTGGTACGAAGGCATCCGTCACGTATTGACGCCACGCCATGACGAAGAAGACGTGGAGCAAGTAGACGTAGAGGCTGAGTTCTCCAGCGCGTGTGATGAGCGGTAGGCGACGCATCGGCACCAACATCATGAAGCCGAGTGAAGCCGCGATCGACAGAAGATAGATGACGCTATGCTTAAGGACACCAATCCACGCGTCACTATCATATTGTTCGACGTACGGGAAACGATGCTTGAAGGCATTTGCGAAATCAACGATTTCTTGCGGTGTATCACGCCATGATTCAAACAATAGGAACGCCATGACAGCTGCGAACGTGATTCCGCCAATCAAGCGGACGTTCATCCGACGCTTGAAGTTCTTCGGCATTTCGAAAATCCGAATGAACTGATGCTCCGATAAATAATTCCCAAGTAAGAAATAAGGATAGAACATGATTAATTTACGGAGTGCTAAGAAGCCCGTGTTCTCGAGTTCGAATCCGTACAGTAAGGCAAACGCAAGACCGAACCAGACATACCCGCGTAAATGAACGACATATGGTGTCACGATGTACCAGACGACCATGACGAACAGATACCAAAGTGCCCAGTACGGGCGCAGTAGATGTGTCCCGATATTTTCACCGGACAGGAGCGGTAGTCCCTCGCCGAGCGTCGCCCAGGAACCGATCAGAATTTGCCAGACACAGTAGACGGCAAATAGTTGAATGACACGCAAATATTTGTTTTCGCGGAAGAAATAACCGCTTAAAATAATGAATAATGGCATATGAAACGAGTAAATCAATAGATAAACCGTTTCGAGTAACTTTCCGTCATAATCAAACCGTAAATCCGTCAGCATGTGACCGATGACGACGAAAATGACAAGAAAACCTTTGATATTATCAAACCACGGATTCCGATTCATGTTACACTACCCCTTATACTCCCTCGAAAGGAACGAATGTTTATGAAAAAGACACTCCTGATTCTATCTGTCGTCTTGAACGTCGTTCTCCTTGCATTGTTACTGGGACGTAAACCGCTCGAACTATTCGAAAGCGTCTTACCTGCAACGAGTACGACTCCAGTCACGACCTTCCAATACGATAAGAATCCGAACTATGTCCGTCTGAATAGTCTATTCCATACTTATCAATACCCAAAATCCGCGAACGCTGTCATGTTAGGTGACTCGATGACGAATTTTGCCGATTGGCGCATCTTGATGGAAGATCCGACGATCATTAACTTCGGGATTCCCGGCGATACGACAGAAGGATTCCTGACGCGTCTCGACTTGATCATCGAGATGAAACCAAAACGCGTCTTCTTGATGGGTGGTATCAATGATATCCGTCACTATACACCCATTCCACAAATTACCGAGAACATGACGACGATCGTGACGACACTTCGAAAAAATAACATCGACGTCGTTATCCAGTCAACCGTTCCTGTAGCTCCTAAATATTCCGACTCCGTCCGAATCAACCGGGATGTCGAAGCATTGAATCGGAATTTACAAAATCTAGCGCAGTCGCTTGAAGTACCATTCGTCGACTTGCGACCAGCCTTGACGAACAAACAAGGATACCTGCAAAATCGGATGACGTACGATGGACTCCATCTCGTTGGTGGCGGTTATCTCCGCTGGAGCGATGCACTGAAGCCATACGCACTCAAAACTGATTTGACAGCAAATAACTAAATCAAAAAAAGCGGCTCATCCAGATTTCCGGGATGAGCCGCTTTCGAATACTTAATCTTCTTGGTTTTTGACACCCATGTAGGCTGCGACGCTCGATGCTGAGAAAACAGCAACGGCAACGATTCCGACAGCAATCCAGACAACTTGATCCATCATGACGTGATATCCCCCTTTATGTAACCGCTCACTTCTACACTTAGCGTACACGAATTTCGTCAAGAAAGAAACACATTTTCCATGTCTAATGACTAGACGATTCGGGAAAAGTTAACTATAGTAGAAGGACAACTACAAATTGTCAGAAAATTCGATTATTTAACAAGGAGGTGTTTCTGATGGCCACTTCATTGCTTACGCCAAAAGTAACGTTACGACATCGAAGTACTCTCAACTTTGGATATTGGCTTGTCATCGGATGCATAGGATGGGCGATGCTTGCCCTCGTCACGAATGTTGGTACCGTTCTTGGGCGTCTTCCTTTGTACGAAAGCATTCCGCTCGCCATCCTTGTACTTGGGCTTACGGGTGTCGTACTGAAAATGGCGCGTGACGAGTGGTGGATTCGTTATCTTGAACGTCAGACGCAATATTACATCGGACACGAGACCGTTACCAGTTGGTGTACGACGATTGATAGCATGTGGCTGATTCGTAAGACGATGCGTCGTGAACTACGTCTGCTTTACCGGCAACTTGCCAAGACGAAAGCATCAGAGGAAGTGAAACAGACACTTGCCCTCCAGCTTATTGAGCACGGTGTACTGATTGTCTATTCTCGACCAAAAAGTGATCACCCTGCTTGAAACGAAAAGAGGACTGCCCCATCGCCTTCTATAAGAGAAGCAGATGGGACAGCCCTTTTTTAGTGTGTTAACCAATCCGTTGCTGCTTCGATCGTTGGCATGACAAGTTGGTGACCGTAATTCGACCACGTGACGTCGACCGTTGCACCGGCCTCCGTCAAGAGTGCTGACAACTCTTCCGTTTCCTGAGCCGGACAAATCGGATCATTGCTGCCGGCTCCGATGAAGACACGGACGTTCGATAAGTCAGGTAACGTCACTCCGCGACGCGGTACCATCGGATGAAGTAGAATTGCTTGTTGAAATAGTGCTTCTTCAAACATCATATTCGCTGCAATGTTCGCTCCGTTCGAATAGCCGACCGGAATCAGACGATCGATGGCAAAATCACGTTCTACTGCCTGCTCGCGTAAAAATTGAATCAATCGTGCTGTTCGTAAAGCGAGGTCTTCTTCATCGAAAACACCTTCAGCGAGTCGTTTGAAGAACCGTGGCATTCCGTTTTCCGAGACTTCCCCACGGACGGACAAGTAACCCGCTTCTGGATTTAACAAAGAGACGAGTCCAACAAGATCTTGTTCCGTCCCGCCTGTTCCGTGTAATAGTAAAAAGATCGGTGCATCTGCTGTTTTTGGTGCTTGATATAAATGAATCATACGAGTCTCCCCTTCGGTACAGTAATAGGTGTTACATGATTCGCAATCGCCGTGCGATGTGCTTCAAAT
Organism: Exiguobacterium acetylicum; assembly: GCF_022170825.1. Lineage (NCBI taxonomy): Bacteria > Bacillati > Bacillota > Bacilli > Caryophanales > Exiguobacterium > Exiguobacterium acetylicum. The sequence goes on from NZ_CP081878.1 coordinate 2,614,901, forward strand.
TGTTCCGGTAACTTCAAGTCTTCTCCGAGTGACTCAAAGTTCTCATCAATCGCAAACCCTGGATTGTCGGTCGCAATCTCATGAAGGATCCGTCCGCGATCATGGAAATAAATCGACGTGAAGTAATTGCGATCCTTCACTTCAGTCGTCATCAAACCAAATGCGTTGATCTCTTTCATCCAGTCCAGTTGCTCGCGTTGATCGGTCGCTCGCCACGCGATGTGGTGAACCGTTCCGGTCCCCGGACGCCCAGCTGGAATATGACCGTGGACGACGTCGATGACATTTCCGAACTCCCCTTCTGCAATGTAACGATCGACTGTTTCCGTCCGTTTACTAAGTGTCAGTCCGAATGTGTCTGTCAGTAACTTCGCTGTATCCGACGGATCTCGTGACAGCAATGTCGCTCCAGCAAATCCTTTAATCGCGACGTCTCGCGTGATGCCGTCGATTTCGTAGCGGCTGTTCGATCCCTTGCGTTCGACGAGTTCAATTTGAAGACCGTGTGGATCTTCAAAGGCAATCTGTTGCTCTCCAAACCGAACCGTCTCTTCAAACGAGACGTTTTTTTCTGTCAGTCGCGCTTTCCAAAAATCCGCTGTACCGATCGGAATCGCATAAGCTGTCGTCCCGACTTGTCCGGCACCGACTTGCCCTTTCGGCATGCCTTCAAATGGAAAGAAGGTAATAATCGTTCCTGGCGCTCCCGACTCATTCCCGAAGTAGAAGTGGTACGTTCCAGGATCATCGAAGTTGACCGTTTTTTTGACGAATCGGAGCCCGAGGACCGTTCCGTAAAAATCGAGATTTTCTTGTGGATCTCCGACCATCGCGGAGATATGATGGATGCCTTGTGTTTTCATCTGACGCGTTCCTCCTTTAAGATCGTCTTGTTAACACAATAATAGTAACTAATGTACAAAAAGTAAACCAATAAGCCTTTCATCGTTCTTTTCTGGAACCTTTACCCAATTTAGAGCGTAGGACACTAGGTAACAATGTTACACTTGTCGTGCAACAGACGTCTTTATAGGAGGTTCATATGTTAGAAATCAAACAAATCACGAAGCGTTTCGGCGATTTTACAGCCGTAGATGCTCTGACGATCGAGGTGCCACGCGGGCAAATCTTTGGTTTGCTTGGTGCGAACGGTGCCGGGAAGACAACGACGTTCCGAATGCTGCTCGGTCTACTGCAACCGACTGAAGGTTCGATCACCTGGAACGGAGAGCGCATTCCGACTTCAAAAATCGGATACCTTCCGGAAGAACGAGGTCTCTATCCAAAAGTCCGCGTTGACGAACAATTGCTATTCCTCGCAGAACTCCGTGATATGAAACGGAAAGATGCGAAACAAGCATTAACGGAATGGCTCGAGTATTTCCAAATTCCACAGTATGAAAAAATGCGCGTCGAACAACTCTCAAAAGGAAATCAACAAAAAATCCAGTTGATTTCTGCCGTCCTACATAAACCAGAACTCCTGATTTTAGATGAACCGTTCAGCGGACTTGATCCAGTCAACGCGGAACAATTAAAACGTGCTGTCAAAAAGTTGACCGTCGATGGAACGACGATCGTCTTCTCAAGTCACCGAATGGATCACGTCGAAGAACTCTGTGAACACGTCGCGATTCTCGATCATGGAAAACCCGTCGTTGCCGGCTATCTTCCTGACATCAAGGCAGGCTACGGAAAAACACGCGTTCTCTTGACGACAGATGCCCCACCGCTCCTCTGGGATAGCTTGCCGGGTGTCCTCCAAATCGAGTCGGACAACAACGGTCATATCGTCCAAGTCTCTTCCAAAGAGGTGGCTGATCAACTTCTCCAACATATCGTCAGCCAAGGACACCATGTCGATCGGTTCGTCTGGGATCAACTATCGCTGCAGGATATCTTCATCGAGGAGGTCGGAAAACGTTATGAACCGTAAATTCCTGACTTTATATCGCTTCAATCTACTCCAAAAATTGCGCGCTAAAAGCTTTTTGATTTCGACGGTCCTGATGGTCCTGTTCCTCGTCGGCTTCGGCAATATCGAACGGATTCTCGACTGGTTCTCGGGTGACGATCCGAAAGTTGCCCTCGTCAGTGAATTATCGACGGACCTTCGTCCTTCCTTGAAGAAGGCTGGTGTCACTTCAGATATCACAACGAAGGATTATACGGTCGCTGAAGCCCGAAAAGCAGTCGATCGAGGCACATTTGATGCCGTGGCGATCGTTCAGGATTCGTATGACGTAACACTCGTCAGTGCTAGTCCTGAATCTGAATTACAAACACAGGTCGCAACGGTCGTCAAAGAAGTCCGTGATCAAGCCGTCATCACGGACGCTGAAATCGATCCGAACGTTCTTGCTTCGCTCGCTGAACCCGTTCCCGTCAAACAAGAATTGACATCGACAGGTGGTAAAAGCGAGGATGAACTCTTTGCTGCCTCTGCCCTTGTCTATGTATTGCTGTTCTTGATGTATTTCACGATTGCCATTTACGGCGGGATGATCGTCACGGAAATCGCGAACGAAAAATCATCCCGTGTCATGGAGTTGTTGATTTCAGCAGCAAGTCCGATCCAACATATGCTCGCGAAGATTCTCTCGATCGCAACGGTCAGTCTCGTGCAGTTATCGATTCTCGTTGGCGTCGGCTACTACAGTGCCCAGAGTAGCAGTTTATTTGATCAGTTATCACTCGATTCCTTGAGTGCCCGGACGATCATTTATCTATTCGTCTTCTTCTTACTCGGATATTTCCTATATGCCACGTTACTCGCAGCACTCGGTTCGCTCGTCAGTCGCGTCGAGGATGCACAACAAGTCACGTTACCGGTCATCTTGTTGATTGTCGCTGCCTTCATGATCTCGATGTTTAGTCTAAATGCTCCAACGAACCAAGCCGTTGTCGTCTTGTCGTTCGTTCCGTTCTTTACACCGATGGTCATGTTCTTGCGCGTCATGTTGACCGATGTTCCATTTTGGCAAGTCGCGATTTCGCTCATCTTGATGCTAATCAGTATCTCGCTTGCCTTGTTCGTCGGAACAAAATTCTATCGGGGTGGCGTTCTATTCTACGGATCAAACCCACTCAAACAACTCCGTCGAATCTTAAGCGGTCGCCGGTAACAGTTTACAAGACGAATCGTTTCCGCTATCGTTAGGTGAGAAAAAGCCTTTAGGAGGAACTACGTTATGCGGTCTCGTTTTTGGGCAGCGATCCTTTTCACAGCTGCTGCCATGGTCTCGTCACTTGTCATGTTCACGAAATTCCCGCAAGCGAGTGCGACATGGGAGCTCGTCCTTGCCTATGGAGGCATGGCGTTCATCTCTAGCCTCTTTTGCTGGTCCTTCGTTGCGGTACGCCGCCACTCTTCCCGTCTGTATGGGAGCTGGGTTGGTGTCTTCATCGCCGGACTGACTGTCTTACTCGTCTGTATCGCGCGATTCGTCTTGCGTGGTGATGTGATGATGATTTTCAAATGGCAAGCGATGCTCGGTAGCTTAACTCTCAATTTCGGCTATGTCGGTTGGGTACTCGTCATTGCAAATGCGATCATCGGTTTCATCATCGGTCGGATCCGTCAAAAGACGCGTCGTCCACGTCCGATGCCACAACGTTAATAAAAAGTCGCTGTCTTCTGAACATCAATCAGAAGACAGCGACTTTTTTTATTTGCGATGGTAACGCGATCGACTTTTGCGATCACTATAATCCGCATAGTAGGTAGAAGCCGGTAACGATACACCGTTCGTCATCCGGTCCAAGTACTCGTCGAGTTGCATCATCGATGGCAATTTATCCTCAAACAATTCATACGTCTCTTCTGCTTGATCGCGTTGTAATTCCCCTGCTTCCATCACAGCTTCGACAAGCTCATGGAAGATTCGTTGCTCTGTCGCACTCATCGTCTGCTCGATTCGTTTGACGTCTTCGTCATACATCAAATCAAACAGGCGCATCCGCTCCTCGAGCTGCTCCTCGACCCACGTTCCGTCTTGTCCGAGCGTCTGCTCATAAGCAAGCTTCATCTCTTCAAGCGGTGTGTTCTGTTGCATGATGAACTTCAACGACTCCCCTGTCCAGATATGCCGTGCCAAATAACTTGGATCGATATTTAAGACGTCCGCCAATGCTTCGATATAGGGTTTCGTTGGATAGACTTCGCTGAGCTCCGTCCGTCGAATGAAATACGGCGCGACACCGAGTCGTTCAGCTAACTGTTCGATCGTAATCCCGGCACGCTCTCGTAAAATACGAATCCGGTCACCGTAACCCCGATATGGTGAATGGTCTAGCATACGTTTCCCTCCCTTGTTCCTATGGTATCATCATACCCTTGAATCTGGTGTTGGATACATCGAACTTTCGGATGATTTCCGAAACAGATGACGCGGGTAGCGTAACCAAATCGGTAAGACGCTCAGGAAATAGCCGATCGTAACGATACTGATCCAAAACAGTGCTAAGTTTAGAAATGATCCGACCTGTAATCCGGCTTGCGTCACGACGACTTGAAACAATAAGAAGGCATGAAAGACGGAAATCAGATACGGGATGAGCAAGACAGCGCCATACTTCATTAACAAGTAGCGACGGATATTGCCCGAACCAAACCCAAGTGCAAACAATGTCTTCATCCGCTTTTGTTCCTGTTCCGCCGTCATCTGCATCCATACATGCAAAAAGCTCGCGTTGATGACGAACAACCAGACCGTTAAGAGAATGACGACGAACGTGACGAGCCGAACGATTCGAATCCCATCGATTTCATCTTCCGTCTCGTTGATCAGTTGATACGGAACCGATTGTTTCTCGTCGAGTTTTGCCGTCGACTGAATGTTCCGGACGATTTTCATCCACTGTTTCCAGTCCTCGGTACCGTAATCCTGATAGGATGGTGTATCGAAGACGACGATTTGGCGAACGGGTTGCTTGAGTGTTTGAAAGACTTCGTCACTGACGACAAATAGTGTTTCAATTTGATAATTGTATCCAAACACTAAATCATGCGAAGACGGTGGAAGCAACTCGAAATCGGCTTTCTCCATCGCTTGCTTCGCTTTTTTCATCGTTGGTGTATTCTCCTCGAGTTGGACTGGACGCGCTGGAACGAAGAAACTTTGTCGTCCGGTCACCGTTCGCTCCGGGAGATTCAAGTGACGCATCATTCCGTTATAAGACGAGATCGGTAAGACATAACGTGTGCCCTTTGATTTTAGTCGAACATCTTGTTGATAACGCTCCGGAAACGCCTCCATCATCGTCTGTTTGACTTCTTTTAATCGTTTCGTTTGTTGCGCGGATTCCTCGTAATAGACTAAACCGAACTGGTTTTGTGACGACAAGTCGAATCCGATTAATTGAAATAAGAAGACGAGTCCGACTGCCGTCAATGCACACGACGTCAAAATCGTTCCGAGGGCAATCAATGTACTATTCGTTCGAAGTTGATTGGCGATTTCTGAGACAATCAGCTTGCGAAGCGACAGTCGCCGCGGCCGATACAACTTCGTCATCCATGGCAAGATATACCGACAGATGAAGAACGACCCGATAAAGATGACGAGTGGAAAAAATATATAAAATCCTTCCGTCCGAACAAATGCTAAAGCATAACTATAGATCAATAGTAGTAACGCTCCGATTTGCGTCAGAACCCAGACTCGTTTTCGAAAAGGCGAACGTAAACGAGTCGGTCGATCGGGACGAAAACGGTAAATCGCGAGGACCGTTGCCGTCAATAATACTAAGAAGGCGCCGCCAATCAAGGCGAGAATCGCATAAAAGGACAACTCGAACTCGATGGATGGTAAGAACATAACTTTGACGACGGATAGCAACAGCATCTTCGTCAAGACATTCCCGAGAACCATCCCCGCTGTAATCGCGAGACCACCCACGATTAAGACTTCAATTAAAAAATACTTCAAGAAGTGTGACAACCCACTCCCAAGCGTCCGCATCGTCCGTAGATCATTCTTACGGTGCTCAAGCATCGTATACGTCGTCGAGTAGATGAACAGGACGCTGAAGAAGAGGATGATCAGCTCTGCGATGAAGACGAAGAAAATCGTCATCTCGATGACTTGGTTCAATTGACTGAGAACCTTAGCGACGTTTTGAAACGATCCATTCGTCAACAAGTTCCAGTAACTCGTCACAATCGTCATCGCGATGATGATCGTCAAGGCATAACCGTAATACAATCGCT